>NZ_JASGLW010000006.1 GCF_030156785.1 Methanohalophilus sp. | reverse complement strand
GAAATTAATGAAAGTACTCATATAACTAAATTTATCTTGATTAGATATAAATATTGTTGTTTAGTTTGGGTGAGAAGAGGAGTTAATCAGAAATCTCTACTGTTTGTTTTAATCAGTACAAATGCAAGGTTTTCTGCCGCATGACGGACAGGAATCGGGATACTTTTCACAAAATACTTCTTCAAGATCAATGTCATAAAGATTGGCAAGTGCCCCTATCCAGGCAAAACAATCCGCCAGCTCTTCCCTTATGTTTTCCCTGTCATCCCGCCGTATGGCTTCCGCAAGTTCCCCGACTTCCTCCACCAGCCAAAGGGTTGTAGCGGTCGGACCCCTGCGTTTGTCGTTCTCGACATACAGGTCTCTCATAAGCTGCTGGAATTCGGAGATTTCCATTAAATCACCTTTAGTCACGTACCGGTATGTCACGGCTGCGGAGGTATTTCTTCACGTCACCTACAGTATACTCCCCGAAGTGGAAAATGCTTGCAGCCAGCCCTGCATCAGCCTTTGCATCCACAAAGCCCTTATACATGTGCTCGGGAGATCCCACGCCGCCTGATGCAATAATCGGGATTTCAAGTTCCTCGGAAAGCTTGCGGGTGATAGGAACATCAAAACCATCGCGGGTCCCGTCTCTGTCCATGCTGGTAAGTAAAATCTCACCTGCACCAAGTTCTTCTACCTTCTTTGCCCACTGAACAGCATCAATGCCAGTAGGCTTGCGTCCTCCGTAAATCACCACTTCATACCATGCTTTTGTCCCGTCCTCGAGAGTAAGTATGGTTTTATCAGGGTTGTCTTCAACATCATTATTCCGCTTGCAGTCAATAGCAACAACAATGCATTGTGAACCGAATATAGAAGAAGCTTCCCGCACAAGTTCCGGGTTTTTTATTGCAGCTGTGTTTATTGAAACTTTATCCGCTCCAGCCCTTAGAATTTCACGAATACGCTCCACAGAGCTAATACCTCCACCCACTGTCAGGGGAATAAAAACCTCATTAGCAGTTCGTTCAATAACATCGATCATGGTATCTCTGCCTTCATGGGACGCGGTTATGTCAAGAAATACAAGTTCATCGGCACCCTGTTCATTGTACTTTTTCGCAAGTTCCACAGGATCACCAGCTTTTTTCAGATCAACAAATTCCACGCCTTTGACCACAGTCCCGCCTTCCTCATCAAGGGTAACATCAAGACACGGGATTATTCTTTTTGTGAGCATGATAATGGATAATGAAGTACCTATATCTTAAATATTGCTGGAAGGATGCTTCTGCCAATCAGATTACGTGCAACATTTGATGCAATACAATAGTGTTACGTATTTCCGTACATTTCACAAATGATAACATATATATCTAATGTGTAAGAATCCTGGTGCATGGATCAACCAATTCCTGTGATCGAAGCCAAAAACCTTTCTTTTCGGTATTCCCACAGTGATAAAAACGCTCTTGATAGAGTTAATTTTAAAGTATATCCGGGAGAAAAAATTGCAGTTCTCGGAGCAAACGGTGCAGGAAAATCAACCCTTTTCAAGCACCTTAATGGGATACTTAAACCCATTGCAGGAAGCGTGTATGTAAAAGGGCTTCCAATCAAAAAAGATAATATACTGGACGTCCGGCACACAGTAGGAATTGTTTTCCAGGACCCTGATGATCAGATTATCGCACCCAGCGTAGAGGAAGATGTGGCTTTCGGTCCGATGAATATGGGATTGCCAATCGGGGAAGTTGAAGAAAGGGTCAAAAATGCCCTTGAAATAGTTAACCTTACAGGACTTGAAAAAAGAGCTCCTCATCACCTCAGTGGCGGTCAGAAAAAAATGGTTGCTATCGCGGGCATTCTTGCAATCCAACCTGAAGTAGTGGTACTTGACGAACCAACCGCTGGATTGGACCCCGTAAACGCGGAGAAAGTGCTTGATATAATTGACAGGATGAATCGGGAACTCAACATTACCGTAATACTGTCCACCCATGAGATTGACATTGTACCCCCATTTGCAAACAGGGTAATTGTACTCCACGAAGGTAAAATCGAAGCCGATGACGTGCCAATGAAGATTTTCGGTGACGAGGAGCTTCTAAGAAAATCAAACCTTAGGATGCCAAGGGTCGCAGAGGTTTTCAAACTGCTGCAGGAAAAAGGAGTCGATATAAAAATTCAGTCCACCCCCCATGAAGCAAGAGACGAACTGCTAAGAGTAATAAGGAAATGAAGGACTGCTTTTATGGATATTACTCTCACTGACATAGAAAGACAGGCATATAAACAAACACCAATCCACGATCTGGATGGACGTGTAAAGCTCATAATGGTGATAGCCATCATAGTTTACAGCGTATGGTTGTCACCTCTTGAATATACCAATCTTTATAAACTGGGAGCACTGGAATTATATCTAATCATTCTGATGGCAATCGCCCGATTGAATCCTATTTATGTCCTTTTACGACTACTTGTTGCTCTGCCATTTGGAACAAGTATCGTTGCTCTCCAGCCTTTTGTAAGACATTCATTTTTAGATAAGGCTACCTATTATCCTATAGATCTGCCATTTGGACTTGCTGTCACTTATGAAGGACTTTTTTTTGGCGGGTTGTTGTTTGCGAAGTTTCTAGTATGTGTGTCCGCAATCATTCTTTTGTCATCGACCACACGAATGAATGAGATGGTTGCAGCAGCCAGAAGACTGGGAATTCCTGCCGAGTTTACACTACTGCTTACTATGATGGTAAGATACCTGTTTCTTTTCTGGGTATTTCTCAAAAGAATTCGTACTGCACAAAAAGTCAGGTTGTTTTATATATGGAACAAAAAAGTACCAAGAAAATGGATTCTCCGACAGGTTGCATATACCATAAGTTCACTTTTTATTCGCTCCTACGAACAGGGAGAAAGGACGTACATCAGTATGCTATGCCGTGGATACAAGGAAGATGGTGTGTACCTGCATAAAGAAAAACTGCGTTTTCAAGATTTTACTTTTCTGACGATTACTGCCGGTTTGCTTATTGTAATCCAGTTATATGTATAAAAAAGTAATTGGAAAGCTGAAACATTATATCTTTGCAGCTTTCCCGATACCATATGCAATCAGAAGCATTGCAATACTGCCTATTGTTATAGCCAATATTTCCCCGGATTTACCCATTCCTTCAATTGAATAGTCTGGCATTGGAGACTGAACGGCAGGTTCTGATTCTTCAAGTTCTGCGAATTCAGATTCTTCAATTATATTTCCTGCTGCACTTTCCAACCCATCCGGGTCAGGGGATGCAAGAAAAGGCGCTGCAACCGAGATGACAATGGCAATTGCAAGGCCAACTAAAAGGAACTTCATGTTCGGGTTCATGCTTCCGCTCCCCCATGGATGTCTTTAACTATATCCGACAACAAATCCGGCCTGGATCTTGCAATTGCTGAAAGTGCAATGGTTGTTATCAATCCCTCTCCTACAATACCTATGATGAAATGGAAGGTACCCATTGCCATTAACCCCGGTACAAGAGGGAATGTGCCCGCAAGCCATAATTCAACCGCCGTTGCCAGTGATGAAACAAAAAGGCCAAGCCACGCACCAACAAAAGCAGCAATGCTCATGCTTACACGTTTCTTCAGACCTACAAATGTATAATAACCGACAAACCCGGAAATCAATCCCATGTTGATGATGTTTGCGCCCATTACGGTAACTCCGCCATCCCCAAACACGAATCCCTGGACAATCAGGACAAGAGTCAGTACGAGTAATCCTGCCCACGGGCTTCCCAATACGATAGCTACAAGCGTTGCACCAACCATGTGACCGCTGGTGCCCATCCCAATAGGAATGTTCAGAGCCTGAATTGCAAATATCCCCGCAGCAAGGGCTGCAAGAATAGGATTTTTCATATCATCCATTTCTTTTCTTGCCCATCGCAACGACATAATTATGAAAGGTATAGCGATAGCCCAGTAAATAAGTGCCTGACTGAGTGGCATAAATGAATCTGGTATGTGCATAGTTCCTCCATTTAACACCTATTTTAGTTTTTGTTATTATTAGTGTTAAGTTTCTACTAATCAGTAATACTAAAATATATTCTTTTAATAAATAGTTATCGAAGATTTGCACAAAAAGAAATGTTATTTCGTTAATGTCGATTAAAATCTTGTATGTATTTGCCCTTAAAATTTCTGAATACACAGAACTGAATTAAGCCCGCTCTATCCCGTAAGGGGGATGAAAAACTCTTTGTAACTGCGCCCAATGATACTGATCATGTTATTGCTACGCAGTATTTACATAGCAATAAAAAGAGAAATTACATAGATCAAAAACCTGTTAGAAACAATGATCTGTGTTACAGATTAAAAATCTGGAACTTCCACTAAATATCTGATTTAATGGAAAAATACTGGGAATTGCAGCTTTTTTGCCCATGAACAGTCCCTCCTTCTACAACGGGCATCTCATAAACAACTGCCATGTTCTGTTTATTGTATGATTTACTCCTACCGGGATTATTGAGTACAGTAATTTCCCATCGTGGTATGTGGATAGAAAACACGGCTAATGACCTAATGGATGTATGTGATTACTAAAGAACATCCCAAACAAAAGCATCATTGTGAGAATATGTCAAGATATTACTCGCCAATATTGTAGTAATAATACTCACCCTTTGCCTTCTGCTTGCGGTCAAGATTTGAACCCTTCTTATTGACCCGTGGCCTGCGTGTATCCTCATCTCTTCTGAATGTAATGTCAAGGTTGGCAAGGAATTTGTTCATACCTTCCTGCATACCTGTGGGGGAATGGGCAAAACCATAAACTGCAGGTTCTCCTTCAAATACAATGAGCCTCTCGCTCAGCATGTCAATCATGTAGATGTCGTGGTCAACTACCATTGCGGTCTTCTTGCTATTTTCCGCAAACCTCTTAATAGTCTTAGTTGCAAGAGCGCGCTGCTCGACATCAAGGTGGGCACTGGGTTCGTCAAGAATATACATATCTGCATCGCGGGAAAGACAAGCTGCTATAGCTACCCTCTGCAACTCACCACCACTGAGATCGGTAAGAAGCCTGTCATAAAGGTTCTCAAGATTTAGCGGAGCTGCAATTTCAGACTGGTAATAGCTTGAATCAAATTTCTTGGATATGCTTCTCAGGAAAAAGTTTACAGGAATTGGCTGATCTGCTTGTATGTACTGTGGTTTATAGGATATCTCAATATCCAGATTCATTTCACCTTCATCAGGTTCTTCAATACCTGCAAGCACTTTCACAAATGTGGACTTACCGATTCCATTGGGTCCCACGATGCCGAGAACCTCTCCCTCCTTAAGGGAACCCGCATCCACCTTCATGGAAAAACCACCTTCATACTTTTTTGTGAAACTGTCATATTCCACAAGGGTTGCAACATCGGTTTCCGATCTTGGTGGATGCACCTCAAAAGTGATTGCATCCGGTCTCACACGTATGTTTTCTTCGGGTAAATAACCCTTAAGGTATTGGTTAATTGCAATCCTTACACCCTTGGGATGGGTAATCACACCATACCCTGTGGGTACACCGTATGCAATATGTACCACATCGGAAAGCATATCAAGAATCGCAAGATCATGTTCAACAACAAGTACAGCCTTATCCTGAGCAATCTCCTGAATAAGCTGTGAAACCTTGATCCTCTGGTGTATATCAAGGTAAGGGCTTATTTCATCAAAAAAGTAGAAATCTGCATCTTTGGCAGCGCATGCTGCAATGGCAACACGCTGCAACTCCCCACCACTGAGATCACCAATGTTACGATCAATTATATGGGACAATGAAAGTCTTTCTATAAGATCGTCAAGCTTGCCTGAATCGTCCACACCTGCAAGAAGATCACGGGTTTTACCCTTAAATGCCTTTGGAATCATGTCCACATACTGCGGTTTCTGGGATAATCGCACAGCACCATCTGCAACCTGTTTGAAATAATCATACATGGAAGTGCCTGCATAGTGTTCCAGCACTACATCCCAATCGGTATTCCCTTCGCCGAAGTTAGGAATCAGATTGCCGGAAAGAATCTGGACACAGGTACTTTTTCCTATACCGTTTGGACCAAGTATCCCCGATACCCTTCCTGCCTCGGGAGTTGGAAGCCCATAGAGAGCAAAACCATTTTTCCCGTAACGGTGGGTCGGCTTATGAAGCTCCTCCGGCAATCCAATAATCATTATAGCATCAAATGGACATTTGTTTACACATATGCCACAGCCCACACACATTTCCTCAGAAATGATAGGTTTCCCGTCATCACCAAAAACAATAGTCTCATCACCGGATCTCACCCGGGGACAATATTTCTCACACTCATGACTACATCTGCGGGGCTGACACCTATCCCTGTTTAATATTGCAATTCGCATGCTAATCCCTTTAGACCATTAGGACACTTTCATCAATTAAGCAGAAGAGTCCATGTCACAAGACAAAAGTCAATTACCAAAAATTCAACATAAAACCAGCCTTTAAGCCCGAATTCCTTAGTGTTGATCTTAAATGCTGGAAAGATCAAACGCTGTACATAATAAGCCAGTATGGCAATGATGGTTAACATGGCATACCACTTGGTCTCAGTAGCTGCACCAAGCTGGAAATAAGCAATGACCCCTGCTATAACTCCCACATAGGCAGCTATAGCGGTTTTGACAATTGCCTGAATCTGTAAAGTTCGTTTTTCTTCAGGTGTCATCTCCTTAATAGCTATTTTGACAGCAGAGTCTGTCGATTTTGCAGAAGAGACTTTCCCTTCCACTGCTTTGGAGCTTTCCTTAGTATGATTATTCTTCAAGGGGGTTTTCTCCTTAGTGAATATTATGGATGTTGATTAGACATCATAACCTATATAAACATTTATTGTCCGCTTTTTTAGAAAAATTCATGGCTCAACACATTCGGTACATTTTCTGTGGATATAGCCTCAAAGCCAAGTGAGCAAAGATGAGAAGCAAAACGTGATGGTCTGTGGCCTGTTGGATGATAGACTACCACAGCTTCCGGATCAATTTGTTCAACCATATTCACAAGCCCGTGAGCGTCAAGATGATCGCTGATACATACCGAGGGGAAAGGATGATCCTGTCTTGCAGATAATACGTATTTTGAAATTGAAGAAGGTAACTTTCCAAGATGATTTGGAGGAACTATAGTTACTTTTTTAGACATTTCAATCCCAACCAGTTCACCCGCCTCAGGCATCAGGGAACGTGTCAGTTCAAGAGAAGTGGATTCCATAGAAATTGCATCCGCATAGCCCATCTGGCGAATTAATTGAACCGCCCTTTGTGCCTTCCCGAAAGAATATGCTCCAAAGGCAACCCTTTCTTCTGAAAAAAGAACATCTTCAAATGATTCCAGATCATCTTCAAAATGACAGAACGGATCGCTTGGATCACCGTAATTAGCTTCGGTTATGAGTATATCACATTTGGGGAGATTTGAAGCATCTTTCACATCACCCGTAACAAGAATGCGAACTCCGTTTTCGTTTTCCCATCCAAAGGCAACCGAGCCCTCAGTATGCCCAGTGGCATAGGTTTTGATTTTAACATTGGATATTTCACCCTCACCATTTTCCTAGAGAATACTGCCCCTATATTCCCTTTCATGTCGCAGCTCAAGTGCCATGGCAGTTTTCTCGGTGCATGCAGCACGATCGGAACGCATGGCAGAACTGCCGTGATGATCAGAATGAGCATGGGTAATCAGATAGGCATCGGGCTGGGAGTACTTCTGGGGACTGCGGGTTGTGTCAACAACAAATGAACGTATATCGCCTTCCTGTGATCGGAATCTTAGTCCAATATGGGGTTTAAAACCACCACGTGAATTTTTCTGCCGATAAACCAACAAGCCCATGTCTATAAGTTTATCCAAAGTAGTCCCTCAAAAAGAAAAAGGATCCAATATATTTTAGCTTAGCGCGAAGAGAAAAAAGTAAATGGCTCAGAGTAACTGAGATAACTCTGAGATAAGTACATCCTTGCTGGTTACACCTGTAAAGCGGCGCACTTCAGCTCCATCCTTTTCGATTATTAACGTAGGTACGGCGTGAATTCCATATTTCCCTGCAACATCGGGATGTTGATCCACATCAATAAGCTTAACTTCGACTTTGTCTCCCATTTCCGCCTCAATTTCCTTGAGGATTGGTTTCTGCATCTGGCAGGGGCCACACCATGTAGCACTGAAATCCAGTAAAACAACATTGCTCATTTTTGATCACCTTTCGATCCTTGTCTGATATATACAACGCTTTCTTTCAAATTGTTTGTGGTTATGCGCGGTATTGTATAAATAATACATAACCAGGTTCTTTTCATATATAAAGTTATCGGGTATAATCAATCTTCTGAGAAGATTTTCTTATATTACTGAAATACATACATTCGTCACTGGAAAAAACTGGCATTGGAACATCTGCATCAACAATCCTGATACCCGAATTCCGAATTATAACACAAGGGATACGCTCTCCTGCCTCACCCATAATCAGTTGTGCCGCTGAAACAAGATTGTCAGCAACTGCCTTGTGAGTGATACTCAAAGGTTTCCCAAAAAGATCAAGATCACCCCGCGAATCCTCAACCGGAATAATGCCTGAAGTCCCAAGAGCTATCCCAACACAACCAAGCCGCATAGGTTGTGTCCTGCTATCCCCAATTATAACTCCCACCCTGCACCTGTATTTATTACATATAGCTCTCCTGATTTGCCCTGCGCTTTTTTGTGAATCTTCAGGCAAAAGCACTACATGCCCTTCAGGAGCGTTCGAACCGTCAATCCCTGCATTTGGAGATAGATTACCTTTTGTTATGGTTAATGCTGCTCCTGGAACCCCTCCAAATACTTCATCACACTCACGGAGTACAAGTTCCATTTCCCGCGGATCAAGGCTGAACCTGTGTGCAAAACGAATTGCCGTTTGCCCGGGCTCAACCTCGGAAAGCTTTACAACCCGGTTTTCTGCCGTCGCAACCGCAGATTCTGCGAGAACAATTATATCTCCCTCCTCGGGATAAATTTTGTTTTCTTCAAATGCAGCTTCCAGAATTGTGAGAAGATTATCACCCGGCTTTATCAATGACGTTTGGATGCCCAGAATCTCCATGTGTTTACCGGCATTGTTATTCTCCTGCAAGATAGTCCCCCATTATCTTAATTGCACAGTACTCCCCACACATCGAACAGGGACCAAACATTGGGCAGAAGTCCCTCACTCTATCAGGATCAAAGGCTAGCTCCATCTGGCCTTTCCAGTCAAAATTTGCACGGCGCTCAGCGAGCAAACGATCTTTTTCGCTTATTCCATACTTAATCGAATCGCCAATATGAGCCGCGATCTTAAATGCCAACAGTCCTTCGCGAACCTGATCCGGTGTTGGCAGGGCAAGATGCTCGGAGGGGGTAATGTAACAAAGATAATCTGCACCTGCACCACTAGCCATACTTGCACCCACAGCACCGGCAATGTGATCATAACCCAATGCAACATCGGTCGGCAGGGGACCTGCTACAAAAAGGGGATGTTGGGATGTCGATTTGTATAGTTTGACAAAATCAGGAATTACAGATGCTGGCACGTGACCGCCCATACCCTCTATGATAACCTGTACACCTGCCTTGTTCGCAAGTTCTGCAAGATTCGCATTGGTTTGTATTTCCATTAACTGCGCAGGATCCTGAGGGTCATGAATACAACCACTACGCATTGTGTTCCCGAGAGAGAGAACAACATCATTTTCCCTGAGAATGGCCAGAACCTCATCAAAGTTGTTCAGAAAGGGATTATCACAATCATTGGTTAGCATGAAAACGCTTGTAAAGGAGCCACCTTTTGAGACCATTCCCATTACTCTGCCAGAACCTTTTACGATCTCAAGCATTTTCTTGTCAACACAATGAAGGACAACTGAGCTCAGACCATCTTCTATCTGCAATTTCAGGCAGGAAAGAATATCGTCTTCCGTGACATCTTTAAGCCCTTTTTCAACTATTGCCTGATATATTGGAACTGAGGTAATGGGAAGAGTTGTATTTTCAATAATGCTTTTCCTGATTGCAGAAATATTACCCCCCATGGAAAGATCGGTGATTGTATCAGCACCATACTTTTCTGCAATGGCAGCCTTTTGCAACTCGGAAGCCGGATTAACATTTGCAGCGGAAGTTCCCAGATTGACATTGATCTTTGTAGTTGCTCCTTTCCCAATAGCCGTAGGAGGACAGCCTTTCCTTACCATTATGACAAGACTTCCCTCAGCCACACGTGAAAGGACCGTGTTTTCATCCATACCTTCCTTTTTTGCAACATATTGCATTTGAGGAGTTAAGTTTCCGTTTTTTGCATGATCAATCTGTGTGAGCATCTTTATGTCCATCCAACCATGATTGGAAGTAAATTATATTTTTTCAGATAAGCCGCCTTGTTTAAGAATTGCCGGGATGCTCCGATTGTTCCCAATTGACATAAGGTGAATTCCCTTGCAAATCTTCTTCAGTTCCCGGATATGCTCCGCACATATTAAAGCTCCTTCGATAGCTGGATCTTCTGAAGATTCCAACCGCAGAATCAGTTCATCTTCAACTCTTATCCCTGGAATGTTTTTGTTCATGAAATGAGCCATCTTTACGGATCTAAGAGGAATCATTCCGGCAAGTACGGGAACTTCCAGATGAGAAATGCTTTCAAGGAATTCCTCAAACCTTCCCACATCATAAACCGCCTGTGTCTGCAAGAAATCCAGACCCACACGTGCCTTTTTCTCAAGTTTCATGAGCTGCATTGAGTTATCCGGATCGGTGTTGCAGACGGCCCCTTTCACAAAAGTGGGTGTTGATTCCAGTGAGTTGCCAGCCATATCCATTCCGTGTTCCAGACGGCGCACAGCCTGTAAAAGTTGAACGGCATCAAGATCATAAACAGGTTTTGAGCCCGGATGGTCTCCTTTTGTGGGATAATCCCCCGTCATCACACAAATGTTCCGTATCCCAAGGGCCGATGCCGCTAGGAGATCGGACTGTAATGCCAGACGATTGCGATCACGGCAGGTAAGCTGCATGATTACCTCATGACCGGCGTCCATCAGTAATTTAGCCACGGCTATTGGACTCATGCGCATGACAGCACGCTGGTTGTCCGTGACATTGACAGCATCCACCCATCTACGGAGAAGGTCTGCATCCTCAAGTACCGCCGAGACATCGGTACCTTTCGGAGGAGACACTTCTGAGGTCACAATGAAGCGATCTGATTTGAGCGCATCGTTAAAAGTAGATGACATCTTAAGGTAAATAGGTCTGATTGGTTTTTAAATGCATCGCGATCCCGGGATGAAGCGGACTTTCAGTTTTGCCTTTTGATAATTCTTGGATGAACGAAAAAAAGGATTAATGCACCACATCAGGTAGAGGAAGAGAACCATGTCTATTCATCCCGAAAAACAATAACGTTCCCCTGCATGCATTGACAACGATACTGGAAATAACTCAAATGGAATTACTCCACCACATCCTCACCCTTGTAGTACGATTTTCCATTATCAACTCATCTCCCTCTTTCCTGAGGATCGATTCAAGGTGTTTTTTCAGGAGTTGCTCCTGTCTGGGGGTGGAAATTCTGTAATGGAAACGGTAGTGTCTGACTGCTTCATCAAGCGATGAATAGCGTGATGTGTGGGTCAGTTCAAACGTCTCGATATTCGGGTAGATTCCCATATTGTAAAGGATATTGTAGATAATATCACATTTGGGGAACGGGCAATATTCCCTGTTGTGAAGAATCGGCCATATTTTATTGTAATCGACATCCCATGAAGTATCCCCTGCAAACCAGTAGATGTAAACATTCCCGTTGCTCACAGCCTGAATCTTCTCAATTGCCTGCTTCATATCAGGAACGTGCAGTGAATAGGATGCGATAATAACGTCATAGGGACCGTAAAGTTCCCCAACATCAACATCCTCCCACGCTTTCTTGATGTGGGTTATGTTATCCAGACCACTATCAGCGATATTCTCTTCAAGCACTTTTGTCATCCCATCAGATGGCTCAACCGCTGTCACATGGGCAACATGTTCAGCCAGAGGAATTGTAAGTGAGCCCGGACCTGCTCCGATATCCAGAACCCGCGAATTCTCATTAAACTCTATTTCGCTGAGGGATTTTTTGATGCGCTTACCATCTTTTCGAGAGGATTCCCAGAACTTTTTCGCATTCTCATATGTGCCCCAGACATCCTCCGCCTCACCGAGCATATCTGCATCCTCATGTCGTAACATCTGGTCTTTCCAGACCTCTCCCCAATCAATATTTAAAGCGGGCATGTGCAAAAGTCAACCTGACTGGTAAAAAAGCTTGCCCATTATTCCTCATAAGGATACCC
The DNA here is from genome assembly GCF_030156785.1 of Methanohalophilus sp. GTDB lineage: Archaea > Halobacteriota > Methanosarcinia > Methanosarcinales > Methanosarcinaceae > Methanohalophilus. Next base: position 103,217 of record NZ_JASGLW010000006.1, on the reverse strand, counting down.
AGCCGCCTGCCACTCACTGAATCCACCATCAACATTGTAGATTACACAGAACCCATGTTCCTCAAGAATCTCTGCAGCAGTTCTACTTCGGGAACCGGATCTACAGTAAACAAGCAAAGGTTGATCTTTGGGAATTTCATCAAGTCTTTCATGCAATTCAGAAACAGGAATCAATGTTGAACCAATGAGATGACCCGCATCGTATTCGGAAACGGTTCTTACGTCAAGAATGAACATCTCGCCTGAATCCACTAGAGCCTTTGCTTCATCAACATTGATATGGTAAACCCCACATTCTGAAGTTGGTGACACCGATGTCGACTGCAGATCAGTACATCCTGATGAAAATATGGTGAAAAGAAAGAGAAATACAATTAGTTTTTTCATTTGGCATTTCTCCTGCAAAACCTGTCTCCCACAAGGGCAAACTGGTGGTAAACATAGCATTCCATGCACATACAGCCTGAATCGTCAGCCGGTTTTTCGGCTAAGCCCCGTGCGCAATACATGAACCTGCCATCCCGGGGATACGAAGAACAATCTGAACACCTGCAGCCTTTGGAGTGATGATACGACGGACAAACACCGAAATACTTGCCCATACCTTCTCTCATATAAGAACAATCTTCCAACCAAAACACCCTCTTACCCAATCCTCTGGGCAACTATGCCCATATGATCAATGTGGAATGGGGAAAGATTCTGTTTCTTTAGTATTTTAAGTTTGATACCCTGCGCAGCGGAAAGGATTTTTAACTGCTCCTTGAAAATCTTCTCAGGGACTGCTGTTGAATCAACACTTCGTGCCTTGATTGAAAGAAGAAGATTACCACCTTTTTTGAGATATTGCCTTGCATTATCAACAGCAATTTCCGCCTGGTTGGGCTGCGCCACATCCTGAAAAATAACATCCACCGGCTCAACAACATGTGCATATGAAACCGGTCTTGAAGCATCGGCGAGCAAGGGAACAATGTTTTTGCGAACGTCACAGAGGCGCAGTAGCTGTCGCATAGTCGTGGGTGCAAATTCCACAGCGTAGACCACACCCTCAGGAACCATATCAGATACATGGCTCACTGTAGTACCCGAAGCTGCACCCAGATAAAGCACCCGGCTGTCCTTTGAAAATGGCATCTGGAATTTCCTGATGGCCATTGCACCAAGCTTGCTGCGGCGGGGATTCCAGACACGGTATTCAACTGATTCATCCTCAATGGTTCTTTCACCATATACGATATTTCCCGGCACGAGATTTCGTGTAGCAATCTGTTTCTTCCTGCCACCCTTTATTTCGTAGACACCACCGGAAAGTTCCTGTACTTTCATTTGCCAACCCCCTTCCTTTTCTTTTCCTGCCGGGATTCGATTGAAGCTACTTTCTTCTCCAGTTCGTCTTTAAGAAACGGACGGAATTCTCCTGAAAAAGCGTCAATCCTTGCAGCAAGACTTATTTTCGCTGCAAGGGCACGGGCGATTTTGCCACGATTTCTCGGGGATGAGCCCTTCACCAGTGGGTGATTGAAAATAATACCATGTTTGGGTGATGGTGCTTTTGAACGCAGATGCTTAAATAGTGCATTGTTTGCTCCCATTACCTGAATAGTACTGGATGGAAGAGAAGCCAGTTTTTTGAGGCTACCAGCCATACTAATCAAACGTGCCCCCAGAAGAGGACCAGCAAGATGGCAAAGGTTTGCTGCTACATCTTCCATGTTATCCCTAATATATTGCTCAAGGGAAGAACGTCGTTCATAAAGAGCTAAAATATCACCTGCAAAAGCTTTCAGGATCAATCCTTCCTTTTCTCCCATGGGGCAGCCCATTGAGTTTTCAGTCAGAACATAAAAACTGTCGTCTGGGGACATGTCATTCCTCAATCCTTTTGATTCGACAAAGGATGCAAGATCCGACGTTTTCAGACCCAGTTCCGGGAAATGGTCTCCATACCAGACGGACAGGCGCTCTGCAAGCAGATTCACAGCCTCGTCAATGTCATCAATGACTCCAACCGCATGGATAATCGGCAGATCAGGCGTGTAGGATTCTTTTATGGATTGACGTGCCGCTTCCACACATGCCTCCTGCAGGAGCGAGAGATATTCGGAATCATTGTCCACAAAACCACATTGAAAGGCAATCTCCCGCAATTCAATCCCTGCACGAAAAGCAGTTCCTTTTTTCTGGATCTGGTGGATTCTTTCTGCAAGCTCTTTTGGATCTCTGCTTGAAAGATTGCACTTTTCTATCTCCCCTTCATCGGAGATTTCCACTTCTCCAAACCAAGTATCCAACTTCAGAATTGATCCCTCTTGATACTTGCTCCAAAATTGTTAGCTGTTGTCAGCATGACGGTGCCTCCAATTGTCTCGTGAAGATATTCCTGTACCTGTTCCTGAATTTGTCTGCCTTCATTTTCAGATTCGACAAAACCGTAAATCGCAGGCCCGAAAGAACTCATCCCTGAGCCGAAAGCCCCTGCATTTCTCATAAATGTAATAAGTGACTGCACTTCCAGTGGCTGCAAGCTTATTTCTTCTTTCTTAAAGCCCACTGTCTGGATGTGGTTAATGGATTCCCCGAAATTCTCGATATCCTTCTCCACGATTGCAGGCAACATCTGCATCAGGACAACATGAGATACCTCCTGCACTTCACGAAGGGGGATGGGACATTTTTCCTTGAAAATATCAACTTCCGTTGAATCGTGTGCCCCCTGTGTGTCGGGTAATGCAATTACAATCTTCCAGTCCGGGAAATTTTCCCTGAAGATAATTGGCGCAGGAGGAGCTTTGCTTGCCGAGGAAGGAGAAAATGAACCTTTTTCTGAAAAACGATGCCCACAATCCACAAGAAATCCACCTGTCTCAAAGCCTGCAACGCCTATACCTGATGTCCCTCCCCTCCCCACCAAAATAGCCAGTTCCTTGACAGACATTCCAAGATCGTAAAGATCATTCACAGCCGCAGCAGCACAGAGGGCTGCTTGCGTCCCTGAACCCAACCCAATGTGAGGAGGCACATCTTCCTCTACATGAATATGGATCCCCTGACCTTCAGGAAGTACTGCAGAAGCTGCCAGCTCCATTCTTTCGGTTAACTGAGGTGAACCTGTAATTTCCACTTGTTCTGCAATTTCGGCACGTATGCGAGTGTGAGGATCGGCAAGGCATATTCCTACACCTCCGTCTATGCGCCCCAGAGATGCATTTAGATCAATGAGAGAAATGTGTAGCCTTGAAGGCGAGATAATCTCTAACATGATAACATAGCAAGTATCTCATGCTACTATATATCTATTTACCCCCACCCAAAATACAACACTATAGGCACTTTTCACCGCTTATGCCTTTGATTTTGCCTTTTATATTTCGTCTCATTTTGTTTCGACGAAATATAGATAGCAAAGAACAAGGATAGTTTAGAGTTTAATATTATTCAACTGCTTCGCATCTTCCAAAGTATCCAGATAGCCCTTCGCCCATTGCCACTGCACAACAAATGAAGAGCCGCATAAACAATCCTGTAAAGCTTTATCCGGATAGTGGAAGAAACTGAAATATCAATAATTTTATCGTCAAAAACCGGTGATATATCGTATCTAAAAGTCGGGATATGACGATGGACAACAGAACCGGCTGCATGTATGAAGCCATATGCCACCCCGGTATTTGCCGGATCAGCAAATCCTAAATCTGCATTGACTTTCATTGAAGAGATATCAACTGCCTTCCATAGATCACAAAGCAGTTGCCTGAGAAGTATTAATAGTTGAGGGGCCTGTCGCACCAGGAAAGATGTTTTGCTTATCTTGTCCTTTTCCCTGACTTTTTTTCCCTTCTTACTCCTCTTTGATTGCCTATTCTCCTTTTCCTTTCGGTCCAAACGACTGAATCTTTTCGGATTGAAAGTTATGCCAAGCCAGTTGATCCTAAGGATGTGCTCAAGTGCCCCGTCAGCCACCCTGGCTTTCAGGTAGATCTTAACCGGAAAGAAGAGAAGCAACAGAGGTAAGACTATCAGAGCAAGGAGCAGGTAAAGAATCAAATCCATAAAGGATGCTCACTCTTCCTTTTCTTTGGACTCTGTGGATTCTCCTCTCTCTTCTTTTCTGAGAGTCTTTTTGAGGGATTTCATCTTCGAGAACACTTCCGGTACAGCCTCAATGATTTTATCTACATTGCTTCCACCGGAAATCGTGAGAAGCCGGACATCTTCACCGGATACGACAATAAACGCCACAGGTTCGATCCTTGCACCTGCACCACCGCCGCCACCGAAACCTTCCTCAGTTGCACCTTTCTTGCCTTCCCCGCCACCACTTCCAAAACCAAAACTAACGCGGCTTACAGGAACAATTGTGGCCCCTGCTACTTCAATTGGCTCTCCAACAACGGTTTTCGTACTCACCAGTTTCTCAAGTTCAGTAGATACTTCTTTCATTATATCTTCAAGTCCCATTCTAAATACCTCCCCGTTTTGGGATAGAAGGTATCTGTCATACAACCTAAAAAGAGTTGTTACTGGGAATCCTCAATGTCCTGGAAAAAATTAAGTAATGAGTACTTCACTTTCGAAGGCTCAACATCCACAAACTCAGATTGCTCATCTTCAGGGAAAAAACGAAATACTGAATACTTGGGCCACCTACGTTCCGAATCCGTGAGGAACCTGCTGTCAAGCAAAATCCTGACTCCATAATCCGTTGGAGATCTGACAACCCTTCCCATTGCCTGCCGGATTTTACGGATTGTGGGAATCTGAACCGCATATTCCCATCCCTTCCCAAAACCAAATTCGTGATCGTATGCAGATTCCACTGCATGCAGCCGATCATTAAGAGCAGGATAACCTACACCTACAATAATCACAACTCTGCACCTTCCATCTCTAAAATCTACGCCTTCGCTCAATGTACCCCACAGGTATGTAAGAAGAACCGCTTTTCCTCCTGCCTCCCCGATATTGAAAAACTCACGCCTTACTTCCTGTGCGGAAACGCCTACTTCATCGAGGAAAATAGGAATATCAAGTTCATCTTCGAGCATCCTGAAATATCTGCGGGCTTCAAAGGAACTCTGGAAAAAAACTACCACGTTGCCCGGGGAGTTGTCAATGGAATCCTTCATTACACCAAAAACATCTTTGAGATTCCTAGGATCATCTCTGCCTCGCGCAAACTGTGGCTGCACTGCTGCAGCTATTGTAAGACGGCGCTCTGGTGGGAAAGTAAGACCATAGGACAACTCACATGTCTCTCTTTCAATGCCAAGCGTTGTTTTGATCATTTCAAATGGCTTCAGAGTCGCAGACATCAGAACAGCCGAATGAACTGACCTAAATAACGGTGCAGTGACATTCTGAGGGATACAGGTAAAAAGCTCCAGCCTGCCGTATATCTCATTCCTGTTATCCCTTCTTACATTGAGAATTGGATAGTGCTCCTGTCCATCGGAATGTTCCAGATAAAACGACAAAAACTCGGCCACATGCCAGATATGGGAGCGTTTCAGGATTCCTGACTTCCCCTCCTTATATTGCTCCCTATATTTCTCATCAAGGACAGCACCTATGTCAGAAGCCACTCCAAGCAAGCGCTGGATATCTTTCTTTTCCCCGTAACCAGCCCCTTTTGCATATCTCAGGAATCTGGCTTTTACAATGTCACCCCTGTCAAATGGATCACTTATCCTTAGATCGTACCAGTTTACCCCTACCCGTTCCTTTTCGCCAAAGCGGAATCGTGAGTTGTAAGTCTCTTTCAGGACTTCCAGGAGAATAGAAAATATACCAATGATGTCTTGAATATCAAGCCCTTGGAAAGCCTCATCCATGGAGTTTGCTTCCAATTCAGAAAGGGCTCTTTCAATGCTATGTTCAGTCAGAGTTATCGAGGAATGAGATCTTGCAGCGCTCTCTATGTTATGTGCTTCATCAAGGATTACTATTATGTCGTCTGCTTCTTTTTCCAGCCACCTGAGGATGGTGGAAAAAATATCCCCGTCAAGCAGATGATGGAAATTACCTATCACCAAATCTGCTGATTTGAGTTCTTTCTTAAGAAGCTCATAACCACACATCCCGTTTTCATAGGCATACTGGTTAACCTCATCGGGGTCTCGGACAGTTTCAAAAAGCCACTCCTTGAATTTCTCGTTGTCAAGCCGAAGTACTTCATACAGCTCATTGCAGCAGCGGTCCCTGATGGCATGAGCCCTCTCCTGAAGTTGTTGCAATTCCGCATCAAGCTGGTCCCGCAACTCCACATACACAGCATCACTGGATTTTTTGTAATTCTCCATCGCTGCTTTCATTTCAGCTCTTTTAAGGCGGATTTGGTTTTCAATATCAAGATATTCGAACGTATTTTCTCTTTTTGCCTCACATTCGTCATAACCCAACTGCAGTGGACACATTGATTTCTTGCCCTTGAATACGACAACCTTGATGTCATGGATTTGCTTGATCTGACGTGCCTCATCAATGAACTGCACCATCTGCTGGTGGACATTTGTGGCAATAAAGACCGTTTTATCAAGGACTTCTCCTGCATGCAATGCCGGAGTAAGAGCACTCAGGGTTTTCCCGGTACCACAGGCACCCTCAAATAGAACAATTTGCTTGCTGAAAATAGCAGAGTGGATGCGCTTCATTGCCTCCTTCTGATTGGGATAGCAGGAACTTTTTGGGAAATACTTGAGATACTCCTGACCTCTCATGACACTACCTACTATGGTAACCCTACATAAAGGATTGGAACCATTTAACCAGGCGGACTTACAACAGCAGAATCCTCGGCAATGATTCTTTGTGTCCGGGAATCGAAAACCTTCACCGTTACCGTGGTACCCTGAATAAAACCATAATTATTAGACGTGTTTTTCAGCCCATTTACCGTTACAGTTACCGAGGAAGCATCCGTCCCGTTTATACTGTCATCTCCATTCAGGATCAACATTTCACCTGTAGACCATTTCTGATCCTCAATAGCAGGGTTTCGGTTTTTGTAATCAGAAATGGAACCATCCGGAGTCAGGTCATGATACCTGACCACGAGATGGCCAGTAACCTTTTCCCCACCTGCCCCAACCTTTCCGATATAGCTGCTGCCCTGCCCTTCCAGCACAATAAACGTAGAATCCAGGTCCAAAGAATCCCCGTTCACATGAACAAGGCGAATGTAATTTTCCCTGTATCTTACGTCATTTGGAATCCCTCCTTCAATATCTTCAATTTCAATAATTGCAAGAGGAGCAGGTGTGAAAGTTAACTCACTTTTTCCGGCAAGATGGTCACCATAAAGACCTGCCATAACTATTGCAGAAAGAAGAACCAGAAGCAAAAGCATTAGCAAGGTACCCATAACCGGAGACATAGCATGCGTGTTTAGTCTGTACAAATATATCTTCATTGTATTCTGTTTTTATCATGATATATTTTAAATATTTTGATTTTAATTACATATTTTAAGTGAACTTAAATTCTGGATTATGACAGCTAATCGATAGATATTTATCTCATTTGTTTAATCATATAGTGCAGATTATTACTAAATCTCAAAAATTTAGGAGTGTTTTACAAATGGTAGCTGTAATTAATGCCGATGAATGTGTTGGCTGTGGAACATGCGTAGATGAATGCCCCGTTGAAGCAATCTCTATGAACGATGAAAACATCGCAGTCGTTGACGCAGATGAATGTACCGATTGTGGTTCCTGCGTGGATGCCTGCCCAACAGATGCAATTACCCAGGAATAATAATTATTCCTGTCTTCTTTTACCTTTTCTTTTATTTTTTATTGAGGCAACTATATGGCTAAAACCATAAGAGCCGGAATTATTGGTGCCACCGGTGCCGTAGGACAGCGATTTGTGCAGGCATTGGTAGATCATCCGTGGTTTGAGATAACATCCCTCGCAGCTTCCGAAAAGAGTGCCGGAAAACAATACAGGGACGCTGCAAACTGGAGACTCGACGTACCGCTACCAGAAAGCGTTGCAGATATGGAAGTCGTGCCTGTAGAGCCATCCAAAGTTGACGCTGATGTTGTATTCTCGGCTTTACCTGCGTCCTCTGCAAAGATAGCGGAAGAAGCATTTGCCAAAAATGGTTTTGCTGTGGCAAGTAATGCATCTGCATACCGGATGGTTGAAGACGTGCCGCTTGTGATTCCGGAAGTAAACGCAGATCACCTTGATCTAATCGAAGTCCAGCAGGACAATCGTGGCTGGGATGGATATATCATTACAAACCCCAACTGCTCCACCATAATGATGACACTCACATTCAAACCACTCATGCAGTTTGGCCTGAGCAATGTGACAGTTGCAACCATGCAGGCAGTTTCAGGTGCCGGATATGATGGAGTCTCCTCAATGGCAATTCTTGACAACATCATTCCATACATCGGAAATGAAGAGGATAAACTTGAGACTGAACCCCAGAAACTACTTGGGGAATTTGACGGTAGCCAGATTGTAAAAGCTGACTTTGAAGTGAGTGCTTCATGTCATCGTGTACCGGTAATGGATGGTCATACTGAAGCTATATGGGCAACCATGGATGATGATCCATCCCCTGAAGAAGTCAGAGAAGCATTCCTTGAATTTGATCCAAAACTGGGAGATCTCCCTACTGAACCCGAAAAAGCCCTTATTGTGAGGGATGAAGAGGATCGCCCGCAACCCAGACTTGACAGAAATGCCGGCAATGGTATGAGCGTATCTGTGGGAAGGATTCGTGAGGGTATCCGATACATTGCCATGGGCCACAATACAATTCGTGGAGCAGCCGGTGCAAGCGTTCTGAATGCCGAATTGTTGCATAAGGCAAAACGGTTATAAGGTGAGTTTGATGCAGCCGTTGAAATGCCAGAACTTTTCAGGAAAAACGGCTGCCATTGTTTTATATTCTTTTTGTTTAGTAAATGTTATAAATTCCGCTATAGTGGAGGCGAGATAAAATGTTGATAGTTCTGTCAATTGGTGGATCAATACTTGCAAAGGATTTAGACCCGGAAAGATTCAGGGAATACGCGGATGTCCTCAAGAAGCTGGCGCAAGACCACAAAATCCTAATCGTAACCGGAGGAGGGGTTGCAGCCCGCCACTACATTAATACTGCCAGACAACTTGGCGCAAACGAATCTGTATGTGATTTTATCGGAATTGATGTCACCCGCCTCAACGCACAGTTACTTATTGCAGCCCTTGGAAATGCAGCATACCCGGAACCCCCATGCACATACCGGGAAGCAGAATTTGCACTAGTATCCGGTAAGATCGTGGTTATGGGTGGTGTTATACCTGGCCAGACAACAGATGCGGTTTCAGCAATCCTTGCAGAATATCTGAATGCAAACCTCCTTGTAATTGCAACATCCGTTGACGGTGTGTATTCAGAAGATCCAAATGAAAACCCTGATGCAATCAAATTCCACACCATGACCCCGGAAGAACTTATAAACGTTGTCATGCGCACGGAAATGAAAGCAGGTTCCAAGTCACCTGTTGATCTGCTGGCAGCAAAAATTATCCAGCGTAGCGGTATGAAAACAATTATTCTTGACGGCAGTAAGTCAGAGAACATTGCTAACGTAATACTCCAGGAAAATGTAAAGAGCGAACCTGTAGACGGGGTTAGTATAGGGACACGCATCATTTGCTAAGAAAATCAGGGTAATAAATGAAACCAGATTTTTCATGGAATTATATAAAAAAGTATATGTAAAGTTAAACTCGATGGTTAAAAAATACGATTTTTAATTTCATTTCTTTTACTTGGGTTCTATGTTTCCTGACAAGGTAGGTCTTGTCACTTATTGTATTTCTATAGATCTATTTTCACCCTATGGATTCTGATCTGTCAATGTGGCAGGATTATTTACACCGACATTGCAGGTGTGGGTTTACTTATTTTATTATATGATAGGTTAATGGCGGACACATATTAAGCGAAGCCATTGATGTTGCAATTATAATGTGGAGATTGGCGGAGCAGTAGCATTGTTCATGGAGAGGCTATTTCAGTCCTACTGGAAACTTGAAAAGAGGTTGTCTAAAAATTAAATGTTGGAACACAATGTTTTAACAATTTCATGTGTTAGCTCCTGAGTTGTTGCAGTGCCACCAAGATCAGGAGTTGTTATTCCTTTTAAAATCGTATTTTCAACCGCTAGTTCTACCTGTCTGGCTGCATCCTCCTCACCAATCCAATCGAGAAGCATTTTTACAGAAAGAATTGCAGCAATTGGATTAGCTATTCCCTGTCCTGCAATATCAGGGGCGCTTCCGTGCACCGGCTCAAATAACGCCTGATTTTTCCCTATATTTGCACTGGGTACAAGCCCAATACTGCCCACAAGAACCGCCCCCAGATCGCTCAGGATATCTCCAAAAAGATTGGTAGCAACAACCACTCCATATTTTTGGGGAGAGCGGATCATGTCATATGCCATTGCATCCACAAGCATGTCATTGTGTTCAACACCCATGGAATCGGCAACCTGTCGGCATGTATTCAAAAAAAGGGAATCCGATTTGAGTACATTGGATTTGTGCACGATTGTTAGCTTTTGATTGTGTTTTTTTGCAAATTTGCAGGCAATTTCTGCAATGCGCATAGAACAGCGTTTTGTGACAATCCTTTTTGTGAAAGCTACCTCTTCACCCACTTCTTCGATACCCGAATACATACCTTCAGTGTTTTCCCTGACAATGAGTATATCAAAATCATTTGATTCATTAATTCCCTTTATACCCTTAATGGGATGAATCGGCCTGATGTTTGCATAAAGATCAAGTTCTTTGCGAATAGTCAGAAGTACACTTTTATAATTAGGATCCGGAGGAGTTGTAACTGCCCCAAAAAGAATACAATCGCATTCCTTTAGAGTTGCAATATCTTCATTTGAAATTGCTTGTCCGGTTTTTTCCCAGCGACCATAACCAACCTCAACTGGAATTTTTTCAAATGGGAGGGAGAAACAATCCAGTACCTGAAGAGCTGCTGGAATTACTTCCTTTCCAATACCGTCTCCTTCTATTACAGCCAGTTTCATTCATTTTCCTCCTTAAGTCTCCGGACAAGGGAGCGAATTGCATCTGCTACCTGGAATTCAGATGCACCCCAGTGAACCGTAGCACCCGGAATACCATTGATTTTCACCTGCCCGGCTCGTTCAGCCTGACAGCATCGGGCAATGAAAGGTTTGGAAGGTTTTACGATATCAGAACTAAAGGGGCAAATGCTGATAAATTCATAGTCTAATCCCGGAAATCTGGTTTCAAAAAGGGCTTTTGAGATTTCACAACCCACAAGCAGGGTACCGGGTTCTGTGATAATATCACTATCTAGGCATTTCCCTGAAAGTCCGGAAGCGGAGCATGGGAATACTGTATTATTGCCTTCAAACTGTCTAAGATCAACTACATTTTCGGTAAACTGTATCCCGAATTCCCCGAAAATACCCGCCCTTTCCAGCCTTCTGACAACATCACAAAGCCATGGAGGATATGGCGGTGCAACATCAAGAATCTCAATCTCCATTACTTCAGATAGATCGGGCTCATGAACAAAAGTCACATGATTGTCAATGCCTCTAAAAAGAACGGTAGTAATATCTCCTTTACAAAGAGGGAGGGCGGTTTCAATCAATAAGTTCCTGTTTTTTATGTTCAGGGTACCTTCATAATCCAATATGTTGTCAGGACCTGCAATTAATGTGATGTCTGTTGCTTTCCGCAGCAGACCTTTGCCTTTATGCTGAACCTCATAAAGCCAGTATTTTTTATTCTCGCCATCACATTTGTTTACAATAATATATCTGGAAAGAAAATAGATAGGCTCATTTTCACTTTCTTCCGGGAGAATGTGGGTCACACCCACGTGTTTGTATTCTTGCGGAAATATCATGAATTAACCCTGTTTCTGTTTTTTACGATACTCCACAAGACCGCCGTTGGTAAGAATTTCAAGCAGGAAATCCGGCAATTTGTGTCCTTTATAGACATTGTCACCTATTGTGACTGTGCCATCAAGGAGGTTAACTTCCACTTCATCGCCTTCTTCACATTTAACATCTGCTTCCATAAGAGGAAGACCGACATTTATGGAATTGCGGAAAAAAATGCGACCAAAGGATTTTGCAATTACACAACCAACCCCTGCATGTTTCAAGGCAAGGGCCGCCTGTTCCCTTGAAGATCCGCAACCAAAATTATTCCCTGCAACGATTATGTCTCCAGAAGATATTTTACTGGAAAATTCGGGATCAATACCCTCCATAGCATGATCTGCAAAGACCTGCATGTCGGTGGTTCTCAGGTATTTCCCGGGAATTATAACATCAGTGTCAATATCATCCCCATATAGCCAGGCTTTTCCTCTGATCACACTCTTCATGCTCTCACCAATCTGGCAATACTTTTATCTCTTATATGTATGTAGCGGAAGTTATTAACAATCAGCTCCCAGAATAGTTTTCAAGTATGCCTTGAGATCCTGATCAAAATATTCATTTCGCATAGCAAAATCAATAATAGCTTTAACATAACCCAGCTTATCCCCGGTATCATACCGCTTTCCTGCAAATTTATATGCATAAACTTTTTGCATGTCGTTGAGCAACCTTATACCGTCTGTAAGCTGGATCTCACCTCCAACACCGCTTCCAGCCATTTTTATGCAATCAAATATTTCAGGTGTGAAGACATATCTGCCTATAGCACCTATGTTGGAAGGGGCGTCTTTAACAGATGGTTTTTCCACGATCTCTTCAAGAGAATACAGGCATTCATCCAGAGGGGTTCCTTTTATTATACCATAACTGCTGACCTTTTCCTGTGGAACTTCCTCTACTGCAATGGTAGAGCATCGGTATTTGTTGAAAACTTCAATAAGTTGCCTGGTGCATGGGGTTTTGTTTACAATAAGATCATCACCAAGAAGTACAGCAAATGGTTCTCCGCTGATATGTTTCCTGGCTGTCAATATCGCATCTCCAAGGCCTTTTGGTTCTTTCTGCCGGATATAATGGATATCCACCATCGAAGAAATATCTTCAACCATCTTCAGGAGATCATCTTTGTGTTTTTGTCGAAGATACATCTCAAGTTCAGGGGATTCATCAAAATAGTCTTCGATGGACCGCTTACTTCTTCCTGTGACAAAAATAATATCATCAATACCCGAGGCAATCGCTTCCTCCACGACATAATGAATAACCGGCTTATCGATTATTGGAAGCATTTCTTTTGGCATGGATTTTGTCACAGGCAGGAAACGAGTGCCAAGACCTGCTGCCGGGATTACAGCTTTTTTTATTTCCATAGTAGAAGTCCGAATTATATGTTCAATTCAACGTTACATTTCTATTATGTTGCCGCTTAAAACGTCCGTCTCACTTACAGACACAGTTTCCATAACATTGCCGTATGTTATTGTATACGGGCCTATGGGCATTGTGTCGAATTGGGTTTCTCCGGCAATGGGACCTTCTGTTGAATATGGCACAACAAATTCAAAGGTTCCATCTGAGACCATTGACTGAGAATATAGGAAGGTACGTCCTGTGCTTGTCAGAATTGTGGTACTGATGGTCACCTTCTCTCCTTCAGGAGCTTCTCCTGTAATTGTTGCACCTTTGACATATTCAAAGATTTTTACATATCCTGTGTTACTTTCCTCGATGGTGTTACCGCCGGAGAAAAGCGCATTGTAAACCCGTTTGTAGCCAACCTCTACTGTACTGGCAGCCGGAGTTTCATGGACCATACGATACTGTTTTAGGCCATTTCCGTCAAATATGTGGAGACGAGCTTCCATGGTGTTGAAATATCTTTCTCCAGGCAATGTTTGTGTACCCTGATTGGTTTGTACTCTTACATAGTAATCTGAGGTATCAAGTGTCCATGCAGCCATGGCATAGAACTTGCCCGTGGCCATTTCAACATCTGTGACAACATACCGTGCACCGGCTTTGTCAGGGTCCGGATGTACGGCATCCAGTACTTTTGTGGCCTCTGCCTCAGAGGGGGCAGTGAAGAACGTGGATGCACCTGGTTTGTTTTCTTCTTCAATGCTATTTCGTCGACCTCCAATCCCCTGCTGGAATGGGTTTGCATTCGGAATCCTGTGACCAATGACTTCAATCCAGTGGCCGTAATCCCACCATGACATAACACCATAGGCTGTGTCGGGATAGGGATAAAGTTGACCTGCAGGAGGTTGTTCATAACTTTCATAGTAATCCAGTCCTGGATCCGGAGTATTGTACTTCAGCCACTGCGTTGCCTCGATCCAGTATCCGTTGGGTCCGCCTGTGCCCTGGTTTTGCTGGCTGGCTAAATTGTATGATGGGTAAGCCAAAACCAATAATATCAAAATCAAAGATATTACATGAACTGGTTTGATCTGCCTCAACCAGTTGCCTATATTACCTGCTGTTTCTGTAAATGGGCTACCAATATCTTTCCACCCGACAAGATCCAGTATTCTAATTCCAAGATATGCAGACAGGATAGATGCATTTACTGAATAGTAATAGGCAAACCGGTTTTGCTGGAGCATTGCCCAGATGATCATCACGGTCCAGACAATCAGGAAGGTTTGCTCCCGATTGTTGCGGCGATAGATGGCAATGTAGGTCAGTACCAACAGGGCGAAGAAGGAGACTATGGCCGTGATCCCGAAGTTATACCAGAGGGGTTGGAGTGTGAAGACACCATTACGCATGAGGAGAGGGGATGCTTCTGCTATGGTGAGACCGCCGCCGGTGCGCATGAAGTAACTGAAGACACTGGTCACCAGAGCATAGGCAGATTCGGAGACCACACGGGCCAGCAGGATACCCGCGCCGAACAGGACTGCAATGGATAGTGGGTAATAATAACGGTTCAGTTGTTTTCCCCTCATGTAATACGAGATAATGGATAGTATGGGGAATGCCACAAAACCAGCAAGTAGACCTTTTATCTGGAGGTCTTTAGTTCCTCCGATCGCAGGAGTGAGCAGAACCATTACCAATGCCACGATAAAGATTGCCATTCCACCGATAGCCAGATACTCCGTGGAGCGACCATGCATGTGGTCAATGATGTGCTGAGCCGTGATGTAGACACCGATTATGAAACTGAAGAACAGGGCCCCTTTCCAGGCTAGAGTGTAGGCACCCAGGAAAAACCCTGTAAGCAGGAAATAGGGAAGAATAGGGCGGATTTGTGAAAAACCATTCTCCCTGAGATGGGATAATGTAAAATCACTGGATTCACTGCGTCTCAATCCTGCAATCAAAAACATTGCCACAACCGTGCTGAGCAATGCCTCAGCGATGTGGTGATCGTTAAAACCAATTATAGCACGTGAGAGGAACTGCCCCGGAGCCAGTGCAATGAGAAAGGCTGCGAGCAGTCCGATGCGGCGATCATTGAAGGCCCATTTGCCGACAAAGTATGTGGGAATGACAACAAGGGAGCCGAGGAAAGATGGATAATAGGCACAGATAGTCTGTGTGAGTTCAGTGGAGGGATCGCCGAAACCGATAATCCAGATCAATGTGGCAAGCACCATGTCAAAGAGAGGGGCAAAGACCTGATCTGTGCCGTGAGGGTATTGGGTATAGGCGTCAAACCAGAGCATCGAGGGGAAATTATGCAGAATGGATTCCACATTTCTCAGGTGATACCAGGGATCATTGCCCCCGAAACGCACGAAGTTCTCTGAGATGAATACGCTTTCTGCAGGGACGGTTCGGATGTACAGTGCCAACAGGAAAAACAGTAGAATTCCTGTAAAAGGTAAAATGGAAGATTTTAATTTTTCATGATAATCTATACTCATAGCCCACACTTCTTGAAATGATTGATAAGATGATTGATGCAATTGTATTGTTCAATCCAATTTAAAAGTTTTGAGAAAATGGAAACATAAACGATGACTGAAATCAGGAAAAGAATTTCTCATAGACATAACCAAAGGGTTTCATGCCTTTATTCAAAATGTCAACAACATAAATTCCCACCTTCTCCCAAACAGGCAATGAATTCCAGAGAGATGAATCTTTCCTGAAAGTAAACAGGCTCCAGGATTGATCATCTGAACCGGAAAGAGAATATGCTGCATTTTTGTTCATTTTTCTGGACAGCTGCGGATAGCGAGCAGATAGTTGATAGAAACCCCGCCCAATCCTGAATGATTTTTTAAGCAATTTTTTCAGCGATGTCCTTGCCGGGTGATACATGACAATATCCGAATCATAATACAATTTGTAGCCGGCATCAAAAACACGGTTGCCAAACTCATAATCCCCGCTGGAAATCAAATTCGGGTCAAAGACACCCACATGTTCAAAAATCTCTTTTCGGACTATAAGACAGCATGTCGGAGCAAAATGCCTTTTGTAAATATATTCATCCATGGGAAACCCTGACAGCTTATTGTGCAGGGCCGAAAGGGAATTACTTTCAGAATATATCTCCACCCTGCAACCCAGATAATCCGCATTGTGCTTGGCCATGGATTGGCTCATTTTTTGCAACCAATCCTTTTCCACTGTCATATCGGAATCGATAAAGGCAATAATCGAGCCTTTAGCGATTTCAAGTCCCTTGTTGCGGGCTGCATAGGAGCTCTGGACGGTATCTTCGACAACAAGTTTTACTGAATCGCCACAGTACTTCTCTGCAATGTCCGGGGTATTATCAGTGGAACCATTGTCCGCAACTATAATTTCAAAATTGCCTGTATATTCTTGTACTACCAGGGATTGCAGTGTATCCTCTAGGCCGGAGGGATCATTGTACACCGGAATTATCACGGATATAAATGGGTTGTGGTTTTGTTTAGGGGGAGCTGGCATTTTAATCAGTCATATTCCATGATAAATACATATAAGTTTTATAAGTAGACACTAATATGAATTCATCCATATTAATACGATGTTATCATCTACATAAACTTGTATAAATAAATATACGATGATATAATAGATTTGTCAATTAAAGAAGCGCATATATTGTAACACAAATAACTGGTGAGGAAATACATTTGGCAAATGAAAAAGAAATAAAAATTGCTTATATCTATTACTCTTTGCAATTTTTTGTAAAACAAGATAAAGAATTACTATTAAAGCATTTTGAAGTATATGATTTTAATTTCAAATCGATATTTGATATACCGAGTTTGATAAAAACAATTAGAAAATCAGATATTACGTATTCCTGGTTTGCTGGAGGACATGCATTTTTAGCGGTTCTATTTTCAAAAATGTTTCGGAAAAAGTCAATTGTTATTGCAGGTGGTGGGGATGTTGCTTCAGAGCCTGAAATCGATTATGGTTTCATGAGACCATATAAACGAAGTCGATATTTTGCTAAATTTGCACTAAAGTATGCAGATGTTGTATTGGCAGTATCCGAATTCACAAAAAAAGAAGTCCTAAAGTATTCTAAACCTAAATATTTAGATGTAGTCTATAATGGCATTGATACTGATTACTATAAACCAAATTTCAAAAAGGAAGATATGGTAATAACTGTAGGTCGTATATCAGAAGATTATATCACACGAAAAGGGTATGAAAATTTTATTCGATGTGCTCAAAAACTACAAAATTTACAATTTGTTATAATTGGCAAAATCACGGATGATTCTATAAGTAAACTTAAAAAAATAGCACCTAGAAATGTAATATTTACTGGATATGTATCTGATGAGGAACTTTTGGAATATTATCAGAAAGCCAAAATATATTGTCAGTTATCTTACTATGAGTCTTTTGGCATGGGATTAACAGAGGCGATGGCTTGTGAGTGTATACCGGTTGTCACAAATCGTGCAGCTCTACCAGAAGTGATAGGAAATACTGGATTAAAGGTTCCCTACAATGACACTAATGCAACTGTTGAAGCAATAAGAAAATCAATAAATAAAGATGCAGGTTTTGCTAGAAAACGAATAGTAAATAAATTTGAATTAGATATACGAAGAGAAAAACTAATTAATATTATAAGAAACATTATTTGAAAATATATATGAAACATAAAAAATTTAATCCTACCCGCAATTGTCCGAAAAAAGATGTTTTTATCAAAAAAATGCTAAGAAACAACAAAGATACAAGTAAATAATTGTTAATTATAATGATAATTAAATGAGATGATCATATGTCGGGTAAAAAAGAAGAGAAAAATATAATATTCCATATACCGTGGGCAATTAATAAAAACCATCCCTCAGGAAGCCAAATTCGTCCAGTTAATATGTATAAGGCATTTCAGTCACTTGGATACAATGTTGAGTTTATAATGGGTGATGCAAATAACAGAGCAAAGCAAATTGAAAAAATAAAAAACCAAATCATTAAAGGAAAAAAATATGATTTTGTTTATTCCGAGTGTTCTACATATCCTACTACGATAGCTAGTGGTCTAAAGGATTGTATAAGTCATCCTTTTTTAGATTATAGGTTTTTTTCATATTGTAGAAATAAAAATATTCCATTAGGATTATTTTATAGAGATGTTCATTGGAAATTTTCGCATTTTTATATTGATAAGAACCCATTGAAAGTGATGCTATTAAAATTATTATATAAAATAGATATAGAAGTATACAATAAATATGTCGATATATTATATGTCCCCTCGAAAAAAATGGCATCCTATGCAGGTATAAAAAACAGGAAGATATCCAATTTACCCCCAGGTACAAAAAAATATAAAGAATCGATAAAAACCTCTTATGATAACAAGCTTAATTTACTATATGTAGGAGGAATAATGGGACAATATGACATGTCAAAAATATTCCGTGCTGTTAATAAAATACCAAATGTGGAACTGGTGATTTGTTGTAGAAAAAAGAATGGAATAAAGCATACAACAACTATGCACCTTACCTAGGAGAAAACATAATCATAACTCATAAAAGCGGAAAAGAATTACAAAAATTATATGAAAAAGCAGATATCGGGCTATTTTACACCATTCCCAGTAAATATTGGGAGATAACACATCCAATAAAAGTATTTGAATATATTGGAAATTATAAACCAATTATTGCAACAAAAGGAACAATTTCAGCTGAATTCATCGAAAGCAAGGGAATTGGATGGTCTATACCCTATGAAGAACAGGAAATTACCAGACTACTTAATAAAATAATCAAAGATAAAACAACAATCAATACTAAAATAAAAAATATAGAAATGATTATTTCTGAAAATACATGGGAAGAAAGGGCTAAAAAGGTAGTTAACGATCTAACAACTTAAGTACAAAGAAGTCCACTTCCAGTTAATTCTACAAATATTTTGACTTTGTAGAAATCCTCATTTGAATAATTATTGAAACAGAGATAGTCCTGCCTATATTATGAATTAATAATTTAAACTTGACCTCCTTCACCTGATTTCTTTATTTTCTTGCCCTCAATTCTTCCCTATACTTCCTTTTCAAAACAGAGAACATCGGCTCTATCAGGTTTCTATAATGATAGATATCTTCATCAAATTCACCTCTCATTTTTCGACGGTATACCATTAAATCACAGATTTAATGGGAGTTCCAAATCTTCAATCTGGAACAAAACACATTCATCCCCTTTGTGTTTTGTCTGGCCAGAATCACATTGGGGATTTCTTCTTATAAAAATAATAATGTATTAGCGGAAGTTAGAGGAAAAGGGTTATACAGAGCCCTGTTATGTTACTCTTGACAAAACATAAAATCTGTGGTATGGCAGTTCTACAACATTATAGCAATTAATAATATTGAAGTGTTTTTTAATTGCTCTTTCTATTTTTTCTACTTCAAAACCACGTTTGTTTATTTCCCAGTAATGTTCTCCATCAAAATCGTGTTCTTTTTTAATTGGATGTGGAAAAAAAATGTGTTTAGTTTGCAACAAGGGCAACTTAAAATACAAACACTTTGTTCTTGCGTCAGGTAAAGAAATAACAACATACTTATTTGACACACGTTTTATTTGATCCAAACAATGTTCAAAATGTTCAAAGGGGATATGTTCTAAAACTTCACTACACAAAACAACATCAAATGAATTACTATTGAATATAGATGTTAGTTCCTTAACGTCACATATATAATCGGGATTAAGTGATTTGTCAAAATCGGCAGTTGTCACATTAATATTACTTGACTTCAAATAGTTTGATACTGTCCCGTTCCCTTTTCCTATTTCTAATACGTTATTAGGGTTGAGGTTAAGGACTTCATGTATTTGATACCAATATGATATCCATCGTTTTTTATTATCATATCCATTAAAATAATGTTCTTTTTTTACCTGAATATTCATTTAACTTCACTCACCAATATATAATTTAATTTGCATTAATACACAATGTCTATCCACATAAATGCAAACAACCATATAATAAAACACAATCCAATAATATAAACCTGTTCTATCGAGACCACAATTAACAATACTGATCCTAACATAATGGTTATTTAAGAGGCATTAAAGCAAGTGCGATTTTTATTTGTACACAATTATCCCAATAAGAATAAAATATAATGTATATTGTATTCATCATCCCGGAATACTGAAAACAGTAAAGTGAGCATTAAAGGAAACTCCATATTCCCGTGGCTCATGTGGAAGTAGATCTGCATTCCTTTGACATGACCATGCCTGAGGAAATCAATAGAGTGCTCACGGAGCATGTTCCAGATCTACTTTTCTGTACCACAGAAACTGCAGTCAAAAATATTGAAAACAAAGGTATAGCTGCCGTGTCACAACATGGGAGATGTGATGATGGATGCTGTGCTCTACAACAGCAAAATAGCAGAGCAAAAATCCACAATTCTTGGAGACTTGGGTCTTAATACAGGCCCTTGCCTGCTTGCCGCCGTGCACAGGGCTCCAAATACCGATTCCAGACAAAACCTGACCTCCATTATCAATGCCTTTGTGAACTGTGGAGAAGAATAGTGTTTCCGGTTCATCCAAGAACTGCCAAATAAATGAAACAGTAAGGTCTGTGAGAAAGCAGATGCAAGTCTGGTGCTCACAGAATCCGTGGGCTATCTGGAAATGCTGAAATTCAAGATTAATGCAAAGAAGATGCTGATTGATTCCGGAGGGTTGCAGAAGGAGGCCTGTATGCTGGGGAGAATACCGGAGTGGTGGAGACTGTAGGTTCAGACTGGAATGTACTAGTGGGCAGAATAGGGAAATATTGCAGAGTATTGCAAATTTTCAAGGCAACTCCACACAGACAGATATTTTCGGGAATGACACCGCCAGTGGAAGGATCTATGAAAAATTGAATTCCTGACTATAACCTATCGGCATCAAAATCTTTATTAAGCCTTTCTTCTTTTAAAGGGCAATCTAAGATTGTTTGTGATAATTGGCGATATAATGCCTTCCAAAAATACCAATGAAAAAAGGTTTGCATCAGATGTCTTGACCCTTGTGGGTGGCACGGGCATTGCCCAGATAGTGGCTATTGCAGTTGCACCTATATTGAGTCGTATTTATTCTCCTTCTGATTTTGGGATTCTTGCACTGTTTGTTTCTTTGAGCGGGATACTGGGAGCAATTGCATGTTTCAGGTATGAGATGAGTATTATGCTGCCTGATTCAAAGGAAGAGGCAGATACTCAGTTGATATTGAGTATTGTGGTGGCATTTCTTTTTTCAGCCATAACGGCAATTCTGTTCCTTTTATTCAAAACCCCTATTCTGCAAATATTCAATGCACAGGAACTGGGAAACTATATATATCTCATCCCACTGTTCATTTTTCTGCAGGGTATGTTTCTGTCTTTGAATTTCTGGAATTCCCGCAATAAGAAATTTAAGAATATGTCCTATGCAAGGATATCTGCATCCCTTTCACAGTCAGGCACACAGGTCGCAGCAGGTGGGTTCGGGTATGTAAGTGGCATTTCCCTGATTGCAGGATTTCTGATAGGCAAAGTTATTTCCGTTATGACCCTTATCCATTCGGCTTTCAAAAAAGGAGTATATATCAGGCAGGTTAATTTTAAAAGTCTTGGTGCCGGAATCCGGCGATATAAAAAATTCCCACTCATAGACACCTGGTCAACCCTGCTTAATTCCCTGTCCTGGCAATTACCCGTCCTGTTGCTTTCAGCCTTTTTCAATTCTGCTATTGTAGGTTTTTATTCACTTGGATTTCGCTTGCTCCAGATGCCCATGAGTTTTATTGGCAATTCCATTTCCCAGGTATTTTACCAGAGAGCCACTGAATCTAAAAATGAAGGTACTCTGAATGTACTTGTAGAAAACGTATTCAGAATATTGGTACTGATCGGACTGTTTCCAATCCTCATTCTTACTCTTTCAGGAGACGCAATATTCGGTGTAATTCTGGGGATGAAATGGGTGGAAGCGGGAATCTATGTTCAGATTCTGAGTATCTGGGGATTCATATGGTTTATCTCATCTCCCTTAAGCACCCTTTATGTGGTTTTTGAAAAACAGGAATTCGGATTAAAGTTCAATACCTTCAACTTAATAACAAGAGCACTCTCCCTTCTGATAGGTGGATATTTAGGGGATGTATATGTGGCTTTAGGATTATTTGCAATATCCGGGATTTTTATGTATGGATACCTTTGCCTGAAGATGCTGCATTATGCGGATGTCAAGAACTCCACTGCCGCCAAAATAATATTCTCCAGTTTTAAGTTGTTCGTCCCGGCTGCACTTTTACTTGTTGTACTAAGGTTATTTAGTGATAATCTCTATTTGATTACAGGAGTGGCGGCATCTCTTTGTATTACCTATTACCTGTACATTTTGAAAACAGATTCACAACTGCAATCCTTACTGGAAATATTGCCAATGGTACCGGATTCAATGAAAAAAAGAAAGTGATTTTGTGAAGATTTGATTGGATATTTCCGATTACGCATATCCAAACCTAAATCTACAGGCAGAAGAATCTAAGAAAACAACGCACACAAAAGATAAGTCAAAGTTCCAATCCACACAAAAAACTCACACCCTCTCCTCTCCCACATCCGCAAGTTTTTCAATAACCCTCTCCGCCACCTCATCGATCTGACTCTTGCGTTTACGCCTCTCATACTCTCCGACAATATGATCAAGCGCTGCACTTTTCCTGCACTCCCTCTCCTTCATAACCCTGTGGATTACCGAGATGGTATTCCTGTCCACAGTTGTATGAATAATCGCCCTCAGAAAGCCACCTCCTGCAAGAAGATTAGTCCTTATCCTCCTCGTATAACTTATTCAGTTCTCTGGACAACGCGTTGGCCTTCTCCAGGATCTCCGGTGAATTGGCAGGCAATGGGGCAAAATTGCTGCAGCCGCTAAGGGGAAAAATGATTATGAGATCGATCTTGTGGCCCTGAATGCAGAATCCCGGGATATCCTGTGCTGCGAATGCAAGTGGCAGAAGCAAAAGGTTGGACCGGATGTGTACTATTCCCTGAAGGAAAAGGGTGGGTTTGTGGACTGGTATTCAGAAGGCCAAAAACATTTTGCCCTGATAAGCCGGGCCGGTTTTACTTCACGGATGCGGGAGATCGCAGAGGAAGAGAAAGTGATCCTGATTGGTCTGGCAGATATGATCGAACTCAAAAAATAAGTAGGTAGCGGGCAGGATATTGGACAAAAACAGACAGTGGTATGGTGGTGGTGGTACGATACGAAACTGGATCCGTTTTTAATCCTACCCGTCTGTATATTATATTAATTTGTCTTAATATATTAATGTAGCCATTGATATTTCATTCATACCGTTCTTATCCTGCAGCAAAGAAAGCATCCGGCTCCACCACATTCCTGCCATCCACGATAACAGGATGAGTCTGTCCGGACAACTCCTGCAACTGCTGAGGCTCCAGAGAATAATACTGTTTGTGGCCTGCAAAGATCATCACTGCATCCACACCCGAATACTGCAGGACATGCGGATCGTGTACTTTGACTTCTGCACCTGCATCAATCAATAGATCATTATCGGGCTCAGCCGGCGTATTCCGGACGTCATTTGAACCATTGAGGAAAGGTCGATCCGGTATGGCTGCATTAATTATCTCTTGAAAAAGAAGTTCCTGACAAAGACATAACAGATGCTTCTACATTCATGGGTATAGATGTAGGTATGAACTATCTTGCTGTTGCTTCTACTACAGACAAAAAATGTAGTTTTTTTGCTGGTGGTGAAATTAAGAATCTTCGCAACCAGTACAAGTCAATGAGAAAGCGTTTGCAATCGAAGGGAACTTTATCTGCAAAACGAATGTTGAAATACATTTCAGGTAAAGAGAAACGTCTTATGCGAGATGTAAACCACACAATCTCAAAAGAAATTGTGAAATTCGCAGTTGAAAAAGGTGTATCTGTAATAGGTCTGGAAGATTTAAAGGGGATACGTGACTCAACTCTTTACAAAACTCCCAAAAAGAGAAGGTATGACCACAGTAGTTGGGCCTTTCGCCAATTGCAAACGTTCATTGAATACAAAGCAAGAGAAGCAGGTATAATCACACATTATGTTGACCCATCGTATACCTCTCAAACCTGTATTCGGTGTAACCACATTTCTAAGAATAATCGTAATAGATTATCTTTCAGATGTGAAAAATGTGGTTATGAAAACAATGCAGACCTAATCGGTGCAATCAATATTGAACACAAAACACGGGATTCTAGGTATATCCTGGAATTTCAGGGGTGCTTGTCAGCCACCCAGACGAATGCTTAATTGACATTCAAGCCCCTTGTCGTAAGGGAGGGGTAGTTGACAGTGGAGGAATCACTGATGGCTTCGGACATAATCAAGATCTTCATCCAAATTTTGTTCAGTATAGTGACGGGAAATTCCATGTCGCCCCAAAAGTTCCTCGAACTCCCATCGAGTCATCCCGGCAAGAGCACAGGCTTTACCGGATGAAAGTATACCACGTTGATACAATGCCAAAGAAAGTTCTTTGTGCAGTTCCCGATCCAAATCCTCCGGGGGCAAATGAATCGCATCTACAACATCATCAGGTATTTCCAATGCAAGTGCACTCATTTTTCTTCCTCTGTTCTTTTATCATAGATTATTCTTTATCTATTCATAATTATACTTGTCCCTATAAAGTATAGATATGTATCGATCTGTATTTACTCAAACATCTTATGCCCGTTCTTATCCCCTCTGCCAATCCCCTTATACACAAACCCTGCATCAATGAAAGCATCCGGCTCCCCCACATTCCTGCCATCCACGATAACAGAATGAGTCTGTCCGGACAACTCCTGCAACTGCCCGGGATACAGAGAATAATACTGCCTGTGCCCTGCAAAGATCACGCTATGTCCACACACATTACGGAAGGATACTCCTGCTCTAAAAGTTGAATATATACATAACATCCCAAACAATTATATCCCATTCACACCCAAATCCAGACCAATGAACTCCCTACTCATCGCAGCAATAATATTCACCGCCATCCCGGTTATTACATATCTTATTTACATCCTGGCCATCCTTAGATCCCCCAACTCAAAAATCCACACGCCTAATTCCCAACCTCCGATCACAGTGGTAATTCCCACCTACAATGAAAGCGAGGTCATCGAACACCGCATCAAAAACCTTGTGGAAATGGATTATCCTGCAGAAAATATTCATGTGATTGTAGTGGATGACCAGTCCACAGACAATACGGTAGGGCTGGCTGCAGAGGCTTTTAAAAAGTATGACCTATCCGGCGAAGTGATCGTGAAGGAAAAACGTAGCGGTACCAATGCCTCGGTGAACATGGGAGTAGGAGAGGCAACTACCGATTTTGTGGTGACAACGGATGCAGATGTCACCTTTGAGCCTGATGCGGTAAACCACGCCCTGGGCCGGCTGCTCAGCGATGAGAAGATCGGAGCGGTCTGCGGGGAACTGGAACCCATCGCTCACAGGGATTCCTTTACTACCCATTCCGAGAAGGCTTACAGGGATGTCTACGGCAGGATGTGTTCCTGGGAAAGCGGCCTGCATTCCACCTACTGTTTCAACGGACCTCTCATTGTGCTGAGGAAAAAAGCATTTTCTCCGATCCCCGAAACAAAAGGAGCATCCGATGCAGGCATGGCGTTGCGCATCATCCGCAATGGCTACCACTGTCTTTACGAATCCTCTGCCCGGTTCTCTGAATATATCACTAATGACATGAGCCAGCAGCGCCGCCAGAAACTCAGGCGTTCGGCACGATTGCAGGAAGCCACTCTGCACAATCTCGGTCTGATATCACCAAAATACGGAAAATTCGGAATGTTCGTGCTGCCCCTGAGATTTATTATGTTCTTCATAGCACCTGCCTCATTCTTCCTGGCAGTGATACTCTGGTCGGTGGTACTGGGTGGGATCAATATTTTCTGGGGCATCGGAGTATGGGTTCTTTTTGGCCTGGCACTGCTCTCAGGGCAATGGAAATCCAATCTTGTATCTTCATTTATCTGGCACCAGATCTACCTGCTGGTAAGTCTTGTCTATATGTCCAAGGGAGTCCACGTCTGGCAGGCTATTGAAAGGAAGAAAGTATAAGCAGCGATACAAATATCTCTCTTGAATTACATCAATTAGTTTGCAGAAATATTTCAAAGGTAAGGGATATATAGAACAAAACCAGCCAACATTGATGATCAAAATAATCACCACAGTAACCTTTTTGGCAATGGTCATTGCCAATGCGCTCCCTATCAATGGACTAACTACCGGCCAGATATCGGATTTCTATCCAAACTTCTTTTCCCCGACAGGCTGGACCTTTGCAATCAGGGGACTCATCTACCTGCTGCTGGCAGGATATACACTATATCAGCTTGGAGTATTTCAGGACAATACGGATACTGCCAGAGGTAAATTACTAAATAAAATAGGAATTCTCTTCTCAATTTCCTCCGTTGCCAGCGCCACTGTTCTTCTTGTCAGTTTGAACTGGCAGGGGGTTTGGTTTACCTGAACCCATATGGGCATCTATTGTGATTATTCTTGGCTTTCTTATAGGAGCCGTGACAATGCTGAAAAACAGGGATGTTGCCTATGGCCTTGTTATTGTGTGGGCATATGCGAGCATATTGTCCAAACACATCTCAACTGATGGATTTGGTGGGCAGTATCCCCTGATTATCCACAATTGTCTGCATTGGATTGCTACTTCTTGCCGAAACCGATCTGTTGATTTCAAAAAAGGGAATGAGAAAAAGAGATTTTTAGCAAAAAGGTCCTGATTTGCTGCGGGAGAACATATCCCCATAAAATCAGTAACCGCTTCAGCCCAGCTTCTCCATATGCCCCAGAATCTCGTCCCTCATCCCTTCATCCTTCAGGGCAAAATCCAGGACAGCCTTCACATACTCCACCTTATTGCCGGAATCATAACGCTGGCCGGTGAACTGGTGCGCATAAACCTTCTGTGAATCATTGAGCAACCGGATCCCGTCGGTCAGCTGGAGCTCGCCATCCACGCCTTTGGAAGTCTGCTCTATGCAATCGAAGATCTCCGGAGTGAAAACGTAGCGCCCGATGGCACCGATATTGGAGGGAGCCTCCCTCACAGAGGGTTTTTCCACGATATCATCCAGGGCATACAGGTGGTCATCCACAGGACTGCCGCTTATTATCCCGTAACTGCTGACCTTATCCTGTGGCACTTCCTCCACCGCGATCGTGGAGCGACCATATTTCTGGAAGACATCGATCAACTGACGTGTGCAGGGTTTTTCATTGACAATGATATCATCGCCCAGCAGCACTGCGAAAGGATCCCCGCTGACATGTTTGCGAGCGGTCATTATGGCATCCCCCAGTCCATTGGGCTCTTTCTGGCGGATGTAGTGGATATCCACCATGGAAGAGATCTCCTGAACCATTTCCAGCATATCATACTTGCCCCGGGCCTGCAGATGCATCTCCAGTTCAGGACAGCCGTCAAAATAATCCTCAATCGCCCGCTTGTTGCGCCCGGTTACAAATATGATGTCATCTATCCCGGATTCAATGGCTTCCTGCACCACATAATGGATCACGGGAGTGTCAATTATCGGCAGCATCTCTTTGGGCATTGATTTTGTAACCGGCAGGAAACGGGTCCCCAGCCCCGCCACCGGTATCACGGCCTTTTTCACATCCATTTCAGTATCCTCTGGTAACATTTTCTGTTAGATCTGATGTGTCCAATTGATATTAGGTTTTGGTCTTTAAATGATAATTTGGGGTGATCGCAACGCTGCTGCCCGACCTGATCGATAAAACACCGGGTCGGTTTTTGTAGGCAGACTCCTGAGATACTGCTCTGGCCGTTTCCGGGATGGGGTTTCCCGGTCATATCGATGGTTTTTATATCGGAGGTATTCGGGATTGTGATCTGTATGGTGGGTGCTGTGCGATGGTACAGTAGGGTGAAATGATACAGATTATGTCTACACATTTTGTCGACTGTATTCGATAAAATAGTAGGAATTTATCGTATATGGAAGACAAGCCCGGATTTATCAATCAGGGATTGCAGGCATCTATATCTACCAGCTGGTTCTGGCTGCCTGTTGATGAACTCACTTTTTATTGTCATAACAATTATTGTGCAGACAATAATATATAAAATCAATCCTTATCAGATTTGCCAGAAATTTCCTTCCAGACAAAGACTATTTGGGCAATCCAGAAGATATGAATCAATATGTTACCGGACAGTTGCAGTTTCTGCCAGGGCAGATTGATTGAGAAAAACACCGAGGTGGAAATCCAGAAAGCAGCAGATAAGCGCCTCCATAATTGCACAGGGACATATATCATGTCAATTTTCATTCACGTAATATAAATAAAGTGTGAACAAATTTACCCATAATGCTTAATTTGGCTGCAAGTCAACTACACCCTAAAGGAAGGGGCTTGAAAGAATCTGATACAAGTCAGGAGATCATCACTTGAGGATGCGGGATAATGTTAAATGATCATGAAATACAATCTCTGATTGGTGAAACAAAACCAGTTTCGGCGTTGGCTGTAAAAGATATTCGACCAATATTGAAAAAAGGCAGGCAGTACAAGGAATATGATTTACCATTAACGTCTTCTAATGGAAATAGGTTCCAAGTCCGCATCCGTGTTAATGATAACAACCCATTTGACTTCTCAGTAATTCTGATGTATCAAGAACCACAAAG
This sequence comes from Methanohalophilus sp., assembly GCF_030156785.1. Taxonomy (GTDB): domain Archaea; phylum Halobacteriota; class Methanosarcinia; order Methanosarcinales; family Methanosarcinaceae; genus Methanohalophilus. The sequence continues at coordinate 74,035 of NZ_JASGLW010000006.1, read as the reverse complement.
CAAATATTGGTATATTTTGAGACGATACAACGGTAAAAACCATACTCACAAAAATAAAATTGAAAAGGAAAAAATTCGTGGATATCATATACACAAAGCAACAGAACGCTATCAATTGAGGGGATATAATATTGATGGATATACGGAAGAAGCATTCACATATTCTAATTGGCATGACGCACTAAGTGTCATGTTGGGTGATTGCAACATAAAAATAGAAGGAAAAACAATATATGATTATTGAAACGGAGTGTCAAACATGGAAAAGGATATTATAAAGAATCTGCAGGAATCCGTGTGCCAAGAATTAGAGATTTTCCAGGAAGGAAAAGAACGATACGTAGTAGATACTCCGTTTGGATTTGATGATGGCGATTCTTTTGTAATAGTTCTAAAGAAAGATGAAGACGGTTGGCACTTTACAGATGAAGGTCATACTTTAATGCATTTATCATATTATGATCTCGATATCCCCTCTACAAAAGGAAAAAGACGTTCATTTTTCAATAATATACTGGAAACACACAATATAGAAGACCGAAATGGCGAACTGATTATTAGAGTGGAAAATGAACAATACGGGGATTCTCTTTTTAGTTTCATACAAGGACTTACAAAAATAACGGATCTATCGTTTATCAGAAAACAGCACATATCATCTTTATTCAAGGAAGATTTTAAAGGGTATATGAAACAGATCTTTGGAGACAAATGTACTTTTAGTTACAGTGAGCCAAAGCATGATCCAGACGGCAACTATGTTGTCGATTGTTATGTCGATTTAGACCGGCCACTATTGATTTTCGCACTTACAGGCGATTACAGGTGCAAAGACGCTATCATAACATGTTTGGCATTCAAAGAATGGGGATACACATTTAATTCGATAGGTGTTTTTGAGGAAAGTAAAAACATTAGCCCAAAGGTTTTAGCTCAATCCATGGATTGGGTCGATAAGCAATTTTCAACATTGACATCCGCAAAAGAGCTAATGCCTGAGTATACCAAAAAAATGGCCTTATGCTAACTAAATTTGTATAGATATGTACTGTCCTGACAGGCAGCATCTATATGATGTGGAAGCCAGCAAATAATTGCGAGGATTTATGCCACAAAAAGTGATTAATATCAATAGTAAGAGCGACTACTGGGATTATGACTCACTCAACGATAGTTTTTTTGTATTTTCAAAAGGAGTCCAATACAAGTCCTCTATAGAAATTGATGGTGTTTTATTGGATGTTGGAATGGACAATTCGATTGTCGGGATTGAAATACTTGATGCAGCCAAAAGATTTGGAATTTCCAAATATGACATGAAGAATCTTAAGCAGATCAAGGCAGATATCAAGGTTTCAGAAGAATCTATCAATATTAAACTATTACTGGAAGTTTCTAAACGAAATCACGAATTGCCATTAAAATTATCGATTACCGGGGCAAATGAGATGAAGTTGCCATCTACAAGTTCTGGCACGATGGCTGTGGCTGCCTGAAATCCGTTCAGATGTGCGGATATTTTTGTATCATGCTAAGTTACTGCTGTGATATCTCACAAAGAATCAACTACACCCTAATGAAAGGGACTTGAATGTCAATTAACATTGGTCCAGCCGGCTGACAAGAACCCCTGATATTCCAGGATATACCTGAAATACCGTTTTTTTTGTGTTCAATGTACATTCCACCTCAGCCCTCCATTATTTCCACAACATTTACAGCCAAAACCCAAAAGATGAATTTATAAAATGGGGTGTAAGAAAATGGCATCGAACAAAATGTACCTATTTGTTCTTCTGATGATAATTGGGGGAATAGCATTAAGTGGTTGTTCAAGCGGAGACCCGGGTGTTGATGATATACCCTCTGAATATGAAGAAACTAGAAGTATTAATCTGGGAGATAACATTTCATTGACCCAGTATGAAATAGAGACACAGGATTCTTCTCAGGTTTTAAATGACCTGCAACAAACGGCAGAAAGTGAAGGCTGGGAAGTTATAGCTGACTGGGAAGGAGATTTTGCAGGATATAAAGTAGGAGTTGCTCTTGAAAAAGACGATAGAATTATGGGCATAAATACAGCTGTTAATGGTAATATCACGACTGCTACAGTAATTACCGGTCCAAGAAAAGGAGTTAACGTCGCCGACATGAACAATGATGAGACAAGTTCCCAGGTTGCTGAAGAAGAACCTGATGCTCCCCCTACCACGGATGTAGATGGCCAGGACTTTGCAGATGCACCCAGGTATCCCGACTCTGTAAGGACAGGCACTTCACTCACAGCAGGTTCAGATGTTACTCAGGAAAAAGTGCATTATTTAACCTCTGATAATCCCGAAGATGTCAAAAATTTCTACGAAAATGAACTGGAAGCACAGGGATGGGAAAATATTCAATCCCAAATGTTAACTGAAAAAGGGGATGTCAGGATATATGTGACAGCCACCAAAGACAGTAAAACTTTAGAAATTGGTACGCAACCCAGTTCGGATTATGATGATATGGATGAAATTATAATCTACGTGGAAACAAGGACAGCTTAAAATGAGTGAAACACGTATTGGGCTTGAGGAAAATATCGCTGGTGTTTTGACCTATCTCCTGGGTTTTATTACCGGCATTATTTTTCTTTTAATCGAGAAAGAGAACAAATCTGTGAGATTCAATGCAGCACAGTCGATCGTTGTCTTTGGTGGTCTTTCCATACTGAACATCATAGTGTCAATGGTCCCGGTTCTAGGAGGAGTGATATCTTCCCTGATAGGTTTGGTCAGTATAGTATTGTGGGGATATCTGATATACATGACCTATACCGGGAATTTAGTAAGGCTTCCTGTGGCTTCAGAGTATGCGAATAAAATTATTGCTAATGATGTGTAAGTGTTTCCGCGTTTGGAATGCTTCACCCCTTCCTTTTTATAATTAGCACTGCACCCGCGGTCAGTGCTACAGCAAATATGACAGTTTATCCGGATGCCTGTGGACCTGTGTCCGTTAGGAAAAGAGAAGAAACAGGAAGCCCCTTTCGTAAGGGAGGGGGGTTACCATCAGTACCATTATCAATATACGAAACACAATCATAAGAAACATGTTCCGTAAATTTGTTGATTGGGCCGTTTTTACTCCCCGGATGCGGGAAGTCACAGAGGGAGAAAGAGTGATTCTGATTGGTCTGGAAGATAAAGACTTACAGGAAAAGTTTCAATAAATCATTCTGAATTTCTTTTTGTTTGTACAAATGAACATTTCCAATTATTTTAAGGACATTGCTGGAGTCCATTGTGAATATTTTGTTCACCCGAACCCAGCTACCCTGGCGAAGTGAGCCTTCAAATAAATCGCTATCTGAAACATAGACAGCACAATTGTCTGCAGGTTTTCTGGATGTAATCTGGCACAGTATCACGTCCCACCACATCCTTTATCAGTTCTGCAAGTTCCTTGATGGAAAGATCTTTTCCTGTACCAATGTTTACAAATTCGCCAATATCCTGATAATCATAATTTTCCATCAGATAAATACAGGCGTCAGCCATATCATCCACGTGGAGGAATTCGCGTTTAGGAGAACCACTTCCCCAGATGGTAACTTCTGGCTCATTATTTATTTTTGCTTCATGGAACTTGCGAATAAGGGCAGGCATTACGTGAGAAGTCTCAAGATCAAAATTGTCATTAGGCCCATAGAGGTTTGTAGGCATTACCGAGATGAAGTTTGTCCCATACTGCTGGTTGTAGTGTTTGCATAAACGTATCCCTGCAATCTTTGCAATTGCATATGCCTCATTGGTGGGTTCCAGTTCTCCGGTAAGCAGGTATTCTTCTTTCAGAGGCTGTGGTGCAAACTTGGGATAGATGCAAGAAGAACCAAGAAAAAGAAGCTTTTTAATACCATAGGTGTATGCAGCATGGATGACGTTTGCCTCAATCATCAGGTTGTCGTAGATAAACTCTGCAGGATAAGTGCTGTTTGCAAGAATGCCGCCTACTTTAGCTGCTGCGAGGAAGACGTATTCTGGTTTTTCTGATTTGAAGAATTCATTGACAGCTTGTTGATTGGTGAGGTCGAGCTCGCTGTGGGTGCGGGTTATGAGATCCGTATAACCTTTTGATCTTAAATTACGACAAATTGCTGAACCGACCATGCCGCGGTGGCCTGCTATGTAAATCTTATCAGTTTTATCCATTGAAAATCCCCGGGAATATTTAAAATATTTCAGAATATAAATCTGTATATTTTCGGGCAATATGAGTTAGTTCGAAATTATCTTCAACATATTTTCTGGAAGATTCGCTTAAGTATTGTTTTCTTTGGTCATTTCCAACGACCCACTCCAAACCTCTTACAAGGTCATCCACATCAAATGGTTTGGCCAAATAACCATTATCTTGGTGAACAATCATATCTGACATGCCACCAACATCAAAAACTACACAGGGAGTACCACATGCCAGAGCTTCCATAACGGTATTTGGCAAGTTGTCCTGTACAGAAGGAGCTACAAATACATCGGCTGCCGAATATACAGAATTTAACAGATCATCTGGTAATCGTCCTAAATAGTTGATTGGAATATCCAATTGGTCACCTTTGCCTGCGTTTCCAAATACAATACCTTCGAATTCCAAATCTTCGGATAGCATACTTGTTGCAGATTTCAGATAATGGAAACCTTTCCTTGTATCATTCGTAGAGTTCATCGCCCCAAAAAGAATCAAATTCTTATCCATCGGAAGATTTAAGTCTTTTCTTGCTTCTTCCTTAGCAACTGGTTTGTATTTCTGAAGATCAATCCCGTTTGGGATTACTTCTATTCTTTTATTCTTAAATAATGAACTGGACCGTGCACAATCTGCAAGCCAATTGCTGGGTGTAACAACGGTGAAATCCAGATCATCCCAATATTTCTTTTTGCGGCCCCATACCCACCTGCTCAAATCTCCCTCTCTGTCGGAATCCAGCTGAGGGCAACTACCACATAGGTCTTTGTATCTATCGCATGTACCATTATAGTGACACCCGCCAGTAAAAGCCCACATGTCATGGAGAGTCCACACAAGAGGTTGCTTTATTTTAGCAATTTCCTGAACAGGTATAAATCCTTGGCACACCCAATGAAGATTCACAACATCAGGATCCAGCTTGTTAATATTCTTGTGTATATTATTGGGAAGCCACTGGGGGCTCCAGTCCATTTCCTTAAAGTTATGAAAATCATAATATGCCAGAGGCAAGCGATCCAATATGTAACGTATGACAGACATTGCATTCCAGCTCGATGCCCTTGGACCTTTTAAATTTGACTTTGGACCTATTACAGAATTATCAGTACTCGTCTTTTTCTGCACCAGCATTTTCGATGGAACATCAATTTGCTGAAGTCCCTGATGTAGTCTGTAAGCTGCTCTGGCTGCACCGCCATGAAGGTCTGATGTACTGATAAGAAGAGGTTTCATAATTCACAAACTTTTTAGTAACTGTATATCATATCAACTTATAAAATGATATATAATTATTGGGTTAAACTTATGCCAACCAAGCACACATGAAGCATTCTAAATTACTTTTAGGTTGAGTGATTACCATATACATAGGAATTTAATCAACACTACATATTAATTCAATAACATTGTATAAATATATCTCGAGGTAAATAATGAGTGGATTGTTTAACAACATAATTTTAAAAATAAACGAAATTATCAAATTTAAAGAGTATAGAAAAAATATGGCTAATTGCGAGATAGAATATTTGGGATCTAAATATGGAGGTTGGGCCTTTTGTCCAGAAAACATTGATAGCCAAAGCGTGATTTATTCTATGGGGATAGGGGAAGATGTTTCTTGGGATGAAGCATTGATTAAAAACAAAAATGTAAATGTTCATGGATTTGATCCTACACCGAAAGCAATTGAATTTGTAAAAAACAAAAATCTAGAGCAATTTATTCTTCACCCTATAGGAGTTGCTTCAATAAATGGAATGGTAGATTTTTTTCCTCCAAAAAACACAAACCATGTATCATGTTCGTTAATAGAAAAGAGCAACAATTCCAGTAAGCCCATCAAAGTAAAGGTTGAAACAATTGATAACATAATGGCCCAATTAGGCCATAAAAATATAGATATTTTAAAAATGGATATTGAGGGTGCAGAATATGAAGTCATACCTGATATGCTTTATAAAAATATATACCCCTAGCAAATATTAATCGAGTTCCATCATCGTTTTTATCCCTTTAAATTAGATGACACATTCGATATTATCAACAAACTGATCGAACATTCATACAAAATCAGCTATATATCTGACAATAAACAAGAATTTTCGTTTATAAAATGTGATTAATATAGAATAATCATTGAATTTACAAGAAATATTTGAGAGAACTTACATGCACATACTGCAATTCTTGATAATTTCATTTAATTAAATATTAATATATTTCCCTAATTTATGATAGCAAATATATAATATCTTTTTGAACAAAGTTCCTGAATGGAAATCATTGTAGGCTTTTACAATTTTTTCATCCGGGATAATCTTTTCAGGAAATGAAAAAACCCCAGTCTTTTCTTTGTTAATTTTAACATTATATTTTGAATCCGAAGAACAATGAGTGCCACTACCATCATGCCCTATGTTCATTATTCTGGACCTTACAGGATTGATGGACAATCCATCTTCCACGATTATATTTATGGCCCAATAAATAGCCCATGAATTGAGTTTGCCATAAACTTGCCTCCTTAGCATTGGATATAAGTCCAACCCTGCACGATCTACTTTTTTCTTTAAGTATCTTGAACTTTCAATTGTTCGTAAAATTCCAGGGTTATTGGAATAATGCTTCCATGCCCTTCTCCAAGTACCCCAGCCCCACGATGAAAAACGATATGAAAAATATATATCATAAGCATAATCTTCCGGAATTTTAATGGGTGGTGCATAGCCACTTACATTCATGACCTTTTCCTCTGATTCATAATAAGAAAGACAGGTATTCATGAAATGCAGAAAATCAGGACAGGGAACGCAATCATCTTCCAGAACAATTATACGATCATGACTTTGCAACACATAATTCACACCATCTACAATTGATTTTGCCAAGCCTTTATTGTGCTCATTTTCAATTAGTATGACATTTTTCAGTTCATAAGAGTGAATCAATTCTCGCGTTTTTTCAACGGAATCCCTATCTTTTTCACCCTTTGCCCCGTCACAGAAAACGTAAAGGGAACTATCTTCAAATTCGGGATTTGCCATCAGGCTTTCAAGAGTCCTGCGGGTATGGTCCGGTCGATTGTACACAAATAAGGCTATTGGAGCAAGTTTCATGTCGACTTCCTTTTAATCATAGACAACAGGAATTAATAAGTATCATCGTTGATCATCAAATCTAAATAACTAAATATGTTTTCTTTACGAAATCGTGCATAAAAATGGTTGATGTTGTTTATATACTTACTATAAGTTGCCTGCATTTCATATACAGCTTTTTTGAAATCAACAAAATCTTTGTGCTTATATGTCAAACCTATATTGTTATCAATTACTCTCTTTCCCATAAGACCAATGTCTGGAACAATTACAGGTTTATTGAATTCCATCGCCTGAAGCATCACACCGCTTGAACTGTAGTGATCTCTATAAGGAAGTGGGATAAAATTAGTTGCATTAAATATTCTTTCAATTACAGTAGGACTTTTAATGAATTGATTAATATTTAGAAGACGACCATCATTTTCTAATACAGCCATTTTTTCCATAAGTTTTCGATTTTCATCACTTTTGAGCGATTCACCGGTTCTTAAGACTACAAAGTTCTCATCATTTAATGCTAACTCTACAAGAAAATCAAACCCTTTACGATTGAAATCTCTTCCAAAAAAAAGTAATACTTCTCTTCCTTTATTGTTCATCAAAAAGTTATCAATTTGTGAACATAATAAATCTGACTTGTCATCTAAATAATTTCCATCGAGATTAAAGCTTTTAGATATGTCAGGTAACCATATTGCTTTTTTAAAAGAACTACTGTTTGCAAAATATTCATCCAACCAAAAATGAACATCAAAATGTTTTACTTTTCGCTTCAAGATGATTTTTAGTATATTTTGTTTTAACCAATTAGCTGAATTTGGGTAGCACCAACAAGAAATGAAAATCCCAACCCATTTCGAAAAATGTTTTTTAAATCTGATTAGATCCTTAAAAACAGAGTACAAGGAATTATTGAATTCATCCCCACTTATTACAAAAATCAGATCTGGATTTAGGCTCTTTTCCAGTATTAGCAAATATTCAGAATCGCTCATAAACGGTGATTTTTGAATCCCATCAAGTATAGACACATTTGGACTGTTACTATACATATCAATATATGGTGAAACTTGTTCACAAATGTTTTCACCTTTGCACCAATCGTTTCCAACATAAAGTAAAACATCCAATTCAGATTCGAGTGCCCAATGGGTAATTACATTACAATAAACCTGCCTATGCCCCCCCATATTTGGGGAATAAATTAATATTTTATTATACACATAATTAGAATTCAACCTAACCATCCTACCAAATAATAATAGTTTATCAAAGATAATATTACTTTTATTGATTATTGTCTTCATCAAGGTTTTAGTTTAAATTAAATCCACATATAGAATATTACTCATCGGTTTTGTCATCTTCCAAAAATTCGGCTGTTTCTGCCATAATAGAATTAAACTTCGAATAATTACCATGGAAATTTTTTTCATGTAATAGACTTAACGCTTCCTGCATTGAAAAACGGTGTGAATCAATTCTAATATTATGCAACAACAACAGATTTTTATCAATCGATTTGTTCTTTCTCAAAAGCACATGCTGAATTGTAGATTTCATATTTAGAAGAATATTCGTAATTTCATCAATTGAATTTAAACCGATTTTATAGTATTTTCTATATCTGGTATAATAGAGATAGATATATTGTTGAGTTGACAATATATTGTAATCGTGTTCGAGCCAACTATTAAGTTTTTTAAGGTAAGAAAGGTATTTTTGGTCAGCACAAATACTTATGTTACCATCCTTTTTTTTATGGGGAATTATTTTATAGTTGATTGAATTTGAATTTAGTTCCAAAATGACACTGTACCCATAATCACTTTTTGTGCGATATTTACCCCAGTCCATAAAAAAATTACCAAGACTGTAAAAAATAAAAGACTTATTATATTCTTCAATACCCTGAGGAACATGAGGATGATGTCCAATAATCACATCTGCCCCCAGATCACACAAATTTCTATACCTTTCTCTCCATTCAGGTAATGGAAGAGGGACTTCTTCAACACCTGCATGTACAATTATTATAAGAAAATCTACTTGTAATTTTGTCCTTTGAACGATACCATTAACTATTACATTATTTATATATGCATACCCACCTCGATTTTCTTTCTTAAGATAACTTCCAAATTCTCCTTCACAAAAAGAAATCAAACCTATTTTGATTTCTTTTATAGTCAGAATAAGAGGTTCATAAGCAGATTCAAAATCCATCCCTGCACCAATAGTTTTTAAGCCACTTTCCCCAAAAACGTCCAGTGTTTTCCTTAATCCCTTGTCTCCATAGTCATAAATATGATTATTAGCAAGCGTACAAACATTGAAGCCACTTTTTTTAATCAAAGCTATGGCACCTTCATATTGGAATAAATGAGGGCCAGCCTTTGGAATTGCTTTTCCGTTCGATTTTATTGGTGCTTCAAAATTGCATACAGAAAGGTCACAATCATGAATTAACTCGAGCATTTCCGACGATATGAACTCATTTCTTTTTTCTGATATTACTATATCTCCACAAAAAAATAACTTAATACTCATATTCTAACCCCATTTCCACTGCCCTAATCACATAATAAGCAGATAAGTATTCTAAATAATCATCTTTTAAACCAATTTTTCCCAATGCAAATCTAATATATTTATTATTAAAAATCATAAAAATCAAATGTTTTAAGTCATCGGATTTGCAACAATTTTTGAGGTGTAAATTAATTTCCTTGACATAATCTGAATCAACAAAATCTTCCATCAATTCAGCATTAATTGGTTCAAATTTAGTGTTTTTAGATACTTCAAAATTTAAGTCATTAGATCTAACTGATTTTAGATTCATACTTTCCAAATCCAGACCAACCTCTGAAAAAAAATCCTTTTGCCAGAGACGATCTTTTCTCCGATTTTCAGGGATTCTGAGCATCGATGTAGCTATATCAAAATTCAAAAATGGAGTCCATGGATTTAACCCAAAGAATTCGGGGATAGTTATAAGATAAGAAATTAGTATTATTTTCATTCGAATAGTGGCGATTGTTTTGAATTTATCATTGTTAAGTCTGTCAGATGTTTCATCAAAAAAATCACTCATTGTTTTATTTTTAGTGTTAACAAAATATTTTGAGTTCAAACACATCCCGTGTGAATAACCTAAATAAAAAACATCTTTAAAAGAGTTAATTTTTTTGTATTTGATACTACCAGCCCACACATCTCCAAAAATACCACTTAGAAAAGACCTATTATTGGATATTTTATTATTTTCAATCATCCTTTTGTAGAACTCAATATGATACATCCCATGTAAATGTGTAGAAAAACCATATATTGAATACCATTCGGGTATATATTTATGGAATTCAGTTAATTCAATTTGTCTCCATTTGGTACCAAGGATTTCCGAAAGCTTTTTGGCCTTGACAACTTCAAAACTTTCTTCTTGTTTTTTACTGATACCATAAGTAAAAGATCGAATTCTTTTTTTATCTTTGATGAAATAATTAAGTAATCTTGAATCGTATCCCCCTGATATTGGAAGAACCACATCTCCACCATAAAGGTCCTCATGATGATGAATGTACCCTTCTATCATTTTCAAGACTTCATTTTCATCAGTTTCTGTGTCCAATAGTTCTAATGAAATTAAGTCGTCTTTATATGATATATCAATTCCATTTTCATCAAAAATGAGTTTGGAGTAATACCTCATGAATTTCACTTTTTCAAAAGGAGTATGTTCAAAAACTGAATAACCAAACTCAAAATAATTAGTTAGGCCCTCATAATCTATTTTTTTATCTGTAAGCGTAAGCAAAGAAAGATTGGAAACAATTTGATCATCAGAGTTATAAAAAACAGGAATTGAACCTAACCAATCATTTTCAATTACTGAATTTTCATTTTTAATGGACACCCTTAAAAAACGATCTTTAAATACGAAATCATCAAAAATATTTTTGCATGGTTGTCCTAGACAGAAGTGGAGTTCATCCTGATCCCATGTTAATAATGAATCGAGATCACCATGATATGCTAAAAAAATAGTGAATTTATCTAGATAAAAGGATTTGATACTAACTGGAAATTGGCTATGTAGTTTATGAAATAAATCCTTTTTTCTTTCTAAAAGATTGCTAGTGTTGACCATTACCAAAAAAGAAACGATTCGATTCATTATAGGCCTCTTTAAATCCATTATTCTTTTGTTAAAGTAAGAAGTAGAATTGATTTGTGATCATAAAAAAGAGATTCATGTATCTTAAATAAATAATATTTTTTGAATTCTATCAATCATGGATACATTTAAATTGTTTAGGAATCTCAAACATCTTTAGCATTAAGGTGGAACGTTTATTTCAAATCAATGTTAGTCATAATATTGAATATAAATCAGAGTATTTTTTAGCAATTGCCTTTATTTCATAATTAGTTTCCACATATTTTCTGGAAGACGCACTTAAGTGTTTCTTTCTTTGAGCCTGCTCAACTACCCACTTTATACCTTGCGCCAGATCCTCCACATTGAATGGTTTTGCCAGATATCCATTTTGTTTATGAACGATCATATCCGACATTCCGCCAATATTAAAAGCTACCGAAGGAGTTCCACATGCAAGCGATTCCATAACAGTATTTGGCAAATTGTCCTGTAGCGACGGAGCTACAAAAACATCAGCTGAAGAATAAATGGAATTTAACATGTTATCCGGCAATCTTCCCATATAATTAACAGGAATTTCCAATTGATCTCCTACGCCTGCATTTCCGAATACTATAGCTTCAAAATCTAAATTCTCCGAAAGCATATTGATTGCAGATCTTAAATATTGAAAACCTTTTCTTTTATCTCCCGTGGAGTTCATTGCCCCAAAAAGAACAAGATTCTTATCCAAAGGTAAATTTAAAGCCATTCTGGCTTCATCTTTTGAAACCGGTTTGTATTTTTCAAGATCAAGGCCGTTTGGGATCACTTCTATTTTCTTATCCTCAAATAAAGAACTGGAATGTGCACAATCTGCAAGCCAACGACTGGGTGTGACAACAGTAAAATCTAGATCAGCCCAATATTCTTTTTTGCGCTTCCAGACCCAGTTGCTTAAATCCCCATCTTTCACCGAACCCAGCACCGGGCAGCTACCACATTCATATTTATATTTATCACAATTGCCACTATAATGACAACCACCGGTAAAAGCCCACATGTCATGCAGAGTCCACACAGTAGGTTGCTTTATTTTAGCGATTTCCTGAACAGGAACAAAACCCCCACAAATCCAATGAAGATGTACGACATCCGGAGCTATATGGTCAATTTTTCCATGTATATTGTGGGGAAGCCATTGGGAACTCCAGAATGTGTCCTTTAAGTTGCTATATAATTTAAGAGGCAATCTATCGACATGGTATCGGAAACCACCTATTTTATTGCCGAAATAAGATTTGGGACCAATTACAGATGGATCATCACTTTTTTTGTTGTACAAGCATCTTAGAGTCAATATTAATTTGCTGCAGTCCCTTATGTAACCTGTAAGCTGCCCTTGCAGCACCGCCTTGAATATCTGATGTGTTGAGGAGAAGAGGTTTCATAAGTGCCCCATTAAATGATTAATTTTTGATTATTAGCACATGAATCATTTAAATGATATATATTCCTTGGTTACCTAAGGCCATTTAGTAAGAAAAACATATAATGTAGTACCTTTTGATACATGGTTAATGACATCTAACCTTGCCCCAATAGTTTTATTTGTCTATAATCGTCCATTACATACTAGTAAGACAATAAAAGCCCTACAAAAGAATTTGTTGGCCAAAGATACTGAATTATTTATTTATTCCGATGGGCCTAAATCAAATAAAGATGTTATTTTAGTCCAAGGAATTAGAGAATATATCAGAACCATAAGTGGATTTAAAAAAATAACAATTGTGGAAAGGGAACAAAACACGGGCCTTTCACAAAATATAATTCATGGTGTAACCGAGATTCTATCTTCCCATGAGAAAATTATAGTAATGGAAGATGATCTTGTTACTTCACCTTATTTTTTAAAGTATATGAACAAAGCACTAGATTATTATAGAGATCAAAAAAAAATCATGTCAATTAGTGGCTACAATCGCCCCCCTTCCATAATGAAATTTCCTGCTGATTACAATGAACAAGTATATTTCAATTACAGAAACTCTTCTTGGGGGTGGGGTACATGGAAAGATAGATGGGAGCTGGTTGATTGGAAAGTTCAAGATTTTGACGAGTTCAAAAATAGTAAGCTCCTCCAAAAAAGATTCAATCGTGGTGGAGATGACCTAAGTAATATGCTTATTGCACAAATGGAAGGAAAAATCGATTCGTGGGCTATACGTTTTTCATATGCTCACTTTAAATATGATGCCCTTTCAGTATGCCCTGTATACTCCTATGTGAATAATATTGGCCACGATGGTTCGGGACAACATTGTGGCAATACAAAACGCTATGAAAATGATCTCTCAAAAGCACCTGAAAATATTAAATTCCAAAATAATATCGAAATTGATAAAATGATTATTGAAAATTTCAGAAATATATACAAAAGAAGTATTCGAGGATTGATAAAAAAGAAAATTTGGGATTTAGTACATTAAATTATTATGCACGGAGTTCTGCACTTCAAAAATAACATCATATTCTTTATTAACAAGCATAATATTCAAATTCTATTTGGCTCTACCAGTTACGGTTTAGTTCAGTTGATATTAATTCTCTATTTGTTCATCTACAACACTCAAAAACTTCCTATCTAGATTCAATAACCAAGAGAAATACAAAATGATTTTCATTAGAATTTAAAATTAAGTAACTTTTTAATTCTTTACATAAATAATAAAGGCGATGGTAAAAATAATTGATGATATAAATTTAAGATCCTTTTTAAATTGATGGACACTAAAATACAATATAAGACATTCTCTCATATCTAAAAAACAATGTTGATTTTTATTATAAAGATATAGGAATATTAACAATAAGAAATCATAACGATAACTTTGAATACATATTTAATACGCAAAACTCATGCGATGCGATTCCGAGGATGTTGGAATTAGATAATCAAATAAAAAATTCAAATCCTGTGTTTGACGTTGGGCCAAATAATTTATTTCGAAATCGTAAAATCGGATTGTAGCTTTTGAAATATCTGAAGTACCATTGAAAAGCATAGGTAGAGATGGGGGAGAACTATATGATTTCTTTAATCGTGTAAATTACAATATTTTTACACAGATGGCACTATATTTGATAAACAAAACTTTAAAGGCATTTATCATTTAGACTTGATTGCAAAACCGAGAGGGCTAAAGAAAGAAAGTGAAAGAACTCCAATATACTCTTAAAATTGCTTCTGTAAGTTTAACATACTAAAATCAATGCATACGCAATCTCAGAAATTTCAACATATCTTTTAATATAGTAATGAAAAAGATTGATTTCAGGAGCATGATAACAGAAATTCTTGTTTCTTTAATGCATAATGGTGCCAATATAACAGAAGTAAATTGTGAGATTAAAGTTGCAAAAGCTGCACCATTAATTCCATATAACGGAATAAGATATAAATTTAAGACAATGTTGCAAATGCTACCCGCAGAAGTATATATCAGAGTATATTTTTGTAAATTTTCTGTTAAGATCCATTTTCCTCTAGCTACTCCTAAAAATACAAACAATCCCGCCCAAATATGAATTGAAAGAACTGTTCCTGCACCAAAATAATCTTGGCCATAAAGGAGATCTATAACAAAATCAGATAAAAATGTAGTTGGAAAAATAATAGCGAGAGCAATTATATACAAAAAGTCGTACAATTTTTGCAACCTTTCATAATATAATTCTTCTGATATTTTTTTGGATTCGATTATTGCAGGGAATAACGAACTGCTTATCATTACTGGAACAAAATACCATGCTTCACTCAAGTTCACAGCAGAAGCATATATACCAACAGCCTGGCTGTCTAGCATTTCTTTGATCATGACTTGGTCAATTTTCATATATAAACTAACAACAATACCTGAAAAGATCAGTGGCCATGAATTTTTGAGCAATAATTTTGCCAAGCCAAAATCAAATTTCCAAGAAAAAACGGATAGATCTTTTAAGTTATAAATCAAGAAAAACCAGAAGCTAAAACAATACTTTCCAATAAAACAAGGAAGGCAAACCATAGCAGGGGAGCTCCAATATTAATAAAATACAGTTTTAATATTGATATACCCATAATTGACCAGAACTTTACCTGTACTGAAAATTTTGATTGCACTCTTGCCTGAAAATAAAAATCCACTACATTCATAGATTGAAATAAAGTTCCGGCAGCAATGATAAATATGAGAAGATTTGTAAAAGAATCATTTGAAGTAAATTGGACACCTATTGCCAGTATTACCAAAACTAGCAATGCACCTAAAATCTTGAGATAAAAAGCAGTTCCGAGGAGCAAATCTCTTTTAGTTTTATCTTTGACCAATTCTCTGATCACAATCTGATCAAGGCCAAGGGTCGCAAGAGCTGAAAAAAGAGCTACAAAACTAATTGAATATCTAAGCAAACCATATTGATCAGGACCCAGATAACGTGCAACATAAACACCGACAAAAAGTGCAACTACAAGCCTCACAATATGTTCAAAAAAAAGCCAAGAAGTATTGAAAAAATACTTTTTGAAGACTTCAGAATGAAACATCATGCTCCCTTTTCAAAGATATTTATACAAAAATAAAATGCATTAATATGATGCGTTTGGGATTTGTTCCAAGTAAGTAATTATTCATGTAGTATGGTTTTCTTCATATCCCCTTCAACCATTATCCGAACTAATTCTTGCAGCCCAACATTAGCCTCCCATCCCAGCTTCTCCTTGGCTTTCGTAGGATCCCCAATCAATATATCCACCTCAGTTGGCCTGTAATATCTTGGATCGATTTCAATCAGAACTTTTCCAGTCTCACTATTCACACCAACCTCATCCACACCTTCACCTTTCCACTCAATCTCAATACCAACTTCCCTGAATGCAAGTTCCACAAATTCCCTGACAGAATGAGTCTCTCCTGTGGCAATTACATAATCATCCGGCTCATCCTGCTGAAGCATTAACCACATGGCTTCTACATAATCCCCTGCAAATCCCCAGTCTCTCTTTGCATCAAGATTTCCAAGGTAAAGTTTGTCCTGAAGACCTTTTTTAATACTTGCAACTGCCATTGTGATCTTTCGTGTGACAAATGTCTCACCGCGGATCGGTGATTCATGGTTGAAGAGAATACCATTACATGCGAACATATCATAGGCTTCGCGGTAATTCACAGTTATCCAGTATGCATATAGCTTCGCTGCTGCGTAAGGGCTCCTTGGGTAAAACGGGGTTGTTTCCTTCTGAGGTATCTCCTGAACCAACCCATAAAGTTCACTTGTTGAGGCCTGATAGAACTTTGTTTTCTTTTCCAGACCTAGTATCCGTATAGCTTCCAGCAAACGAAGAGTTCCAAGTGCATCTGAGTTTGCAGTATATTCCGGAGTTTCGAACGAAACCTGCACATGGCTCTGGGCAGCGAGGTTGTAAATCTCATCAGGTTGTGTTTCCTGTATTATCCTGATAAGGTTTGTAGAATCAGTCAGATCACCATAATGCATGAAGAAATTCACATTTCTCTCATGTGGATCTTTATAGAGGTGATCGATACGTGCGGTATTAAAGGAAGAAGACCTTCTTTTTATTCCGTGTACAATATATCCCTTGTTTAATAGAAACTCAGCAAGATATGCACCATCCTGACCTGTAACACCGGTGATCAACGCTGTTTTTGTCATTTTATTACACCTACAATACTGTAATTTCAAATATTTCAAATTGGTAGTAGCTTGACAATTTCTTGAAGAAAGGTTATATTTGATTTATCAAACAATGTGCTGTTTCTCTAACACTTCTCTTAGACGAGTAAACAGGATTCCATCCAAGCTTTTTCAACTTATCAATCCCAAGCAGCATTCGTGGAACATCGCCTTTCCAACCACGATTGCCACCAGTGTATGTAAACTGAACGTTCTTAAGTCCCATTTCTTCAACCACAACCTTACCTATTTCGGTTGCATTGATTATATCTTCAGAACCGACATTAAAGATATTAACAGCTTCGTTGCTTTTATCTACAGCAAACATTATCGCTTTAACACATTCTTCGACATGAAGATATGATTTTGATTGCTTTCCGTCACCAAGGATCTCAAGTTGCTCTGGATCATCTCTGAGCTTCTTGATGAAATCAACAATTATTCCATGTGTACTTCGATCACCTACGATGTTTGCAAACCTGAATATCCAGGACTTCATGTCAAATGTATGTGAATAGGACATAATAAGAGCTTCACATGCAAGTTTGGATGCCCCATACAATGAGATCGGTACAAGCGGACCATAATCTTCAGGAGTAGGGATAATTTCAGCTTCTCCATAAACAGTGGATGTGGAAGTGAATGCAATATTTGAAACATTGTTCTTTCGCATTGCTTCAAGCAGATTGTAGGTTGCTGTGATGTTCTGGTCAAAATGTACTCTTGTATCCACAGCACCAAGTTTTACATCGGGATTTGCAGCTACATGGTATACAAGATCAACACTTTCGCATGCCTTATTGATATCTTCAGTGTTAAGCAGGTCCCCTTTTATGAGTTTAAATTTGGATTTACCCACATGGTGTTCTATAAATTCCATGTTCCCTGAACTGAAGTTATCGAACACAATCACCTCATTTACTGTTTCCATCAACCTGTCTACAATATGGCTTCCAATAAAACCTGCACCGCCTGTGACAAGTATCTTTTTCACCCTATTTTCAGTTTTTGCGTTCATGACAATCATTGAAATATGTGTAATTTTCAATTACCCAGAAAGGGGCTTTTCACTATTATTCTCTCCCATATTCATCATCAAAGCGAACAATATCATCTTCATCCACACGTTCCCCGAGCTGGACCTCAATTATCTCCAGAGGAATTTTTCCCGGATTTGAAAGACGGTGCTTCATACCTGCTTTTATGAAAGTGCTTTCACCCTGTCGCAGGAAAAAACGCTCCTTCTCCACCTGCACACAAGCCATTCCGGTCACCACCACCCAGTGCTCACTCCTGTGGTGATGCAATTGTAAACTCAGGCTCTTTCCAGGAAGGACTATGATATTTTTGATCTTATGGGTCGGGGAACTTTCCATCACAGTATATGTTCCCCATGGACGATAAACGGTCTGATGAAGAACTGCACGCTCATCTTTTTGTTCTTTGAGTCGCTGCACAACTTCCCGAATCTTGCCGCTGCTTTTCCTGGGACAAACAAGCAGGGCATCAGGCGTGTCCACCACCACAGTGTCTTCAATATCTACCAGACAAACAAGCTTGTCAGGTCTGGAGTGAACGAGGTTACCTGAAGAATTTATTAGTATCCCTTCAGTCTCATCCACAACGTTTGCATTTGCATCCTTGACAAATTCCTCGTAAAGTGCATCAAAGTTGCCGAGATCATTCCACTTATGATCCAGCCGCACAACCGCTACTCGATCAGATTTTTCCATAATACCATAATCAATGGAAATATCTGGAGTTTTAGAGTAAATTTCATTTATATCATCTGAAGACTCAAAGGCTTCAAATACCTCTGGTGAATGACGCCTAAGTTCTTCGAAGAACAGTTCACTATTCATCAAAAACATTCCACTATTCCAGAGACAACCCTCCTTGATATATTGTTGAGCCTTTTCAAGATCGGGTTTTTCCCTGAACTCAGAAACTCTATGTCCCATCCCAAGTGATTCTGCCGGTTTAATGTATCCGTATCCCGTCTGTGGAGACACCGGTACAATTCCAAATGTGACCAGATGATCGGATGCCAGTTCCCCTGCTTTTGCAATGGTTGCCATGGCCTTTCCATCAAGTACATGGTCCGAGGAAAATACGCCAACATTTGATCTCCCAAATTTCTTTTCGATCTCACGCATTCCAAAACATATTGCAGGTAAGGTATTCTTTCCTTCTGGTTCAAGTAGCAAATTTTCAGCAGGGAAGTCATATCCCAGTTCCTCAATCTGACCCAGAACAAAGAATTTCTGGGCTTCATTGGTCACCACAAAGATCTCTGTGATATCGGATACTTCCAGACACCTTGATACTGTATCCTGAAACAGGGAAGTTTCTTTCAATTTCAAAAACTGCTTGGGATATTTTTCTCGGCTCAATGGCCATAGACGTGTACCAGAACCACCGGCAAGGATAATGGACTTCATTTTTTTGGTTTCCTTAATCTAAGTCTTTTATCAATTGAGTACGGATGGTATATTGTTTAAATTATTATATATGAATCGCTTGGAAAGCCATTTTAATTCTTTTTATAAATTTGCATAAAATTTCCTTAATTTTGTGAAATTTAAGATCACAACAAAGGCGGCCATGTAATCCCCATCTTCAAAGCCACATCCCTGAACTCATCATAGATGGTCCGGTCGGTCCTGAGGATCACGATTATGTAGATCATGGCACCAATGGCAACAGGGATCAGGGTCAGCCATATACTGGACAACGGTACCAGAAAGCGATAGACTCCAACAAATACCAGCATCAATATGGTTGCCTTGGAGATGCTGATCAGGCTATTCCTCTCCAATCTGACCCGAATTCTGCGTGATAAAAATCTCCAGGCCAGGAATGCATTCATTCCCATGGTAATGAGGGTGGCAATTGCTGCACCTTCGATTCCCATCAGGGGAATCAGAATAAAGTTCAGGATCAGATTGGCAACGGTTGCAGACCCGGTAGCCTGGAAAGATTCCTTTTGCCTGTCCAGTGCACCTAGGTACATGGTCAGGAAATACTGGAACACATTGATTATCTGGGTGAAGAAGAGTATTATCAGGACATAGTATCCAGTGGCAAAACCTGCACCATAGAAGAAATACAGCAACCTGTCCCCAATCACAGCTCCACCTGCAAACAGGGGCACAGCAAGGACCAGAGAGAAGGTGAAGGCTTTGGAAAGTGACGTTTCAACCGATCTCATATCTCCACTCTTGCCCCACCTGCTGACCTTTGGCCATAGGGTGGTGCGTATGGCAACCGTGGCAATGGTTGCCAGAGAGGTGAACTGGAAAACCACCTGGTAGATGCCCACCTCCGAGTTACTCAGGAAATATCCGATCATTATACTGTCCGCATGGGAATAGAGCACCACTCCAGCAGAGGTCAGGAACAGCCAGAAGGAAAAGGATGAAAGACTTTTGATGTGTCTCCATTCAAAATCGACCAATTTTAAGTCGAAGAACCGAAGTTTTAGCAGTGCACCTATCAGCAGTCCGGCAATAAATCCACCGACCAGCCCCGCCACACCGAATCCCAGAAAAATTGCCAGTACCTGGATAATTATTCTGGACACATTGGTGATGAAATTTCCGGCAGCCTGTATACCCATCTTTCCCCGGCCGGCAATCCCGCTGGAAATGGACCCATTCAGAAAGGAGATCACCAGGGCCAGCAGGAGCCATTCAAACACTCCTGAACGGTCAAAATCCACAAAATCGGGGCGCATGACTATCATTCCCAGTATGATCAGGACGGTGAGTGCGAACCTGAGAAGGAAATACGCGGTGAAATATTCATCCTGCTCCTCTCCCTCACTGATCCGCTTGATGGCGGCACCACCTAACCCACCATCTGTCACCAGGTTGATGATCCCGAAATAGGCGATGAAAAGAAAATAGGCACCAAGTACACTGGATCCAACGGTATGGGCAAAGTACATGGTACTCAGGAAACCGATAAAAGTGAATGCGATCTGGCTTACAAAGGTGGCTATGCTCTGCCTCTTCACCTCCCCTACTGACATGATACGCGAGAATATCTTATCAAGGAACATGGCCGAGTGAACTATAGCATATCTGTTTAAAAACTTATAGGAAAATTGGCTCTGTAGAAATCCTCTTCTCTAACCCCAACTGAGTCACTACATTTTTTATAAGAAGACGTCACCCTGTGACTTTTTGCCAACAAAACCACAATAATATAACTGTACTTGTTCCAGAGATTGAAAATCTGGAACTCCCATTAAATCTCTGATTTAATGGCAAAAAGAAAATATGAGGAGAATTTGCGAGCAAGGAAGTATAGAAATCAGGTAAAAGAAGTGAAATTAAAAGTGATATTGCACAACCTTAACTGATTTGTCAAGATTGTGTTTTTAGTTTAAGGGAGGATTTCTACAAAGCTCAAATTTATTCAATTCTTCAAAAAACAGATCCGTATCAAATACAAATATCCCACTGATCCACAGGAATCCGGATTGTACATATCCATAGCCAGTATTCGGAGAAGTCGGAGTAATACCAAATGTTATCAAGTAATCCTGTGCAAGACTTGCGGATTCTTCGATTGTTTTCATTGCTTCGGCATCCAGGATGTGATCTGCTGCAAAAATACCCACCGTGCTCCTGCCATGAATCTTTTCAATGACCTTCATCCCATAGCAGATTGCAGGAAGCGTGTTCTTACCTTCTGGTTCAATCAACAGATTTGATTCAGGAAGATCATATCCAAGTTCCTGAATTTGCCCTTTCACAAGAAATTTCTGGGACTTGCTGGTAACCACAAAAATATCGGATTCTTCTGAAATCTTAAGGCATCTTAAAAAAGTATCCTGAAAAAGCGATGTATTCCCGAATTTCAGGAACTGCTTTGGATATTGCTGTCTGCTTAAAGGCCACAATCTTGTGCCCGATCCTCCTGCAAGTATGATCGATTTTATACCTTCAACTCCCTGTGATATTATCAAAGATTACCTTATCAAAGATTACCTGTCTCATATAAACCACAACTAATATTAAACATTTGGATTTGGACAGGCATCTCCTTAAGAAACATTTTAGTTCATATTACCCCAACCCCCTATTAGCCGATTTGTATACGATACTTCCGACTTCTGATCCTGCTAAACTTATGTACCAGCAGAACAAAAACAAATTACATGCCTCATATTGACAAAACCACAAACATTCTTGATACCCTTTTAAGAGAAAAGGCGGATGCATATTTAATAATCGGCAATTCCAATGATGCAGACCTCTATTTTACCACTGAGTTCCTGGCTTTTGATCAGTTCTCCTACATACAGACAAAGCAGACAAAGGAAATATTGCTTGTTTCCAGTATGGAACTCGGAAGAGCCAGAAACGAGTCCCGGATTGCAAATATTCTGACGCTGGAAGATTGCAATTTTCGCGAGAGAATGAAAGAAACAGGTGACTCTGCACGCACATATGCAGAATGTTTAGGTCAGGTTCTCCAGAAAGAAGGAGTGAGGACGGTTTGTGTACCCTATGATTTCCCATACTATACTGCACAGGTTCTCAAGGAAAACGGCTTCTCGGTCACCACTACAAAAAGTCCCTTCGAAAGAATAAGGGCTGTTAAAGCAAAAGAAGAAGTTTCATTGATTCGCGGGGTACAGAAAGCCTGTGAAAAAGCCATGGAAACTGCCATTGAAACAATCCGGAATGCCGAAGTAAGGGATGATGTCCTCTACAGCGGCGACAAAATCCTGACATCTGAAACTGTGAGATATATAATTGAAAAGACACTGCTAGAACATGGTTGTGAGGCAGACAGTACTATTGTTGCGTGTGGAAAAGGATCTTCGAATCCTCATTGGGCAGGAGAGGGTGCACTGCTATTAAATGAACCCATTGTCATTGATATTTTCCCTCGACACAAAATACACAGATACTATGCTGACATGACACGCACTGTTTTGAAAGGTGAAGCGAGTGAAAAACTTGCCGATATGTACGAAGCAGTAAAAGCTGCCCAGG
Organism: Methanohalophilus sp.; assembly: GCF_030156785.1. Classification (GTDB taxonomy): domain Archaea; phylum Halobacteriota; class Methanosarcinia; order Methanosarcinales; family Methanosarcinaceae; genus Methanohalophilus. The sequence continues at coordinate 50,807 of NZ_JASGLW010000006.1, read as the reverse complement.
AAGCTGCCTTTAAAATACTAAAAGATGGAGTGCTGGCAAGTGAGGTTCATTCTGCGGTTTGTGATGAGTTCAAAACCCGCGGATATGATGTAGGTACTACAAAAGGATTCATGCATTCCACAGGCCACGGCGTAGGACTCGAAATTCATGAATTGCCTGCTGTCAGCAACATGGACATGGCACTTGAAACCGGGAATGTCATTACAATCGAACCTGGCCTTTATTACCCCGGCATTGGAGGGGTCAGACTTGAAGATATGGTTGTTATAACAGAAACCGGATACGAAAACCTCACACGTTTTCCAAAGCAATTTGTAGTATAACATCTTTCTTAATGTCTGCAGGTGTTGAATAATGGCAGACAAAGTTCAGGAAGTAGAAGAGATTCTCGCTAATTACCTGACCGCAGGAGAGATACTTTCAACGGTAAGAGAAGAAGCAAAAGAGAAAATCAAAGTAGGTGCACGTCTGCTTGACGTTGCAGAGTTTGTCGAGCAAAGGACCATCGAGTTAGGCGGAAAACCAGCCTTCCCATGCAACATTTCACGCAACGATGAAGCAGCCCACGCCACACCCCGGACAGGTGATGAAGACGTTTTCGGGAAAGACATGGTGAAACTGGATCTCGGAGTTCATGTGGATGGTTATATCGCCGATTCTGCTGTTACAGTTGATCTTTCAGGAAATCCGGATCTTGTGAAAGCTTCAGAAGAAGCACTTGCTACAGCTATTGATATCATAAAGGCAGGAGTAAACACTGCTGAAATTGGTGAAGTAATTGAAGAAACGATCCGCGGGTACGGATTCAAGCCGATTGCCAACCTTACCGGACACGGGGTTGCACGTTATCTTGCACATACACCTCCAAGCATTCCCAACAGACATATGGGACATGGAGTTGAACTGGAACCGGGTCAGATTATAGCAATAGAACCTTTTGCAACAGACGGCGCCGGCAAAGTTTCCGATGGAACACTTACGGAAATATTCCAGGTGGTCCAGAACAAACCAATACGTATGCCTGCTGCTCGAAAACTTATGAAGGAATTACAGGAGTACAAAACTCTTCCGTTTGCAAAACGCTGGCTCACTTCACCTAAACTGGACCTCTCACTTATGCAACTTGAAAGAACAGGCTTAATAACATCCTTCCCGGTTCTCAAGGAAGTGAGAGGAGGACTTGTCTCCCAGTCCGAACACACTGTGATAGTCACAGAAGATGGCTGTGAGGTAACTACTATCTGACAAACAGAGAGAGTAGTCTTGGAGTGGTTGCAATACATTTTCTCATATTCATTTAGCCCAAAACACCCCGGTACTGTATAATTAAAGTACAAAATCAGGAAAGGTGAAGCAAATGATCATCGAACAAATCAGGATTGGAAATAAAACCGCAGTTGGTCTCCAGTGGGAAATGGGAAATGCATCCCTGCTTATCATCAAAGCGGATAAAGGCTTTGTTATGTGTGGCTATCTGAATATCGAAACCGCCAACAAACTTGGGGATGTTGCAGCCGTTGTAAGCGGAGTCAGTACCTTTGACGATGTTCTGAAAGCACCGCTAAAAGCGGTAAGTGAAAATGCACAAAAACTCGGAATTAAAGAAGGGATTACCGGAAAAGAAGCCCTCGAATTGATGTACTAAAAAGCTACTAAACAGTTGCATGCTTTACGCTTTTGAACTTTCAGGCGATCACGAAGAAATCGCTGCAGCCGAAGTATTTGCCTGTCTGGAAACCGAAGGGATCCATCCAAAAGCCCACATGCAGTTTGATCACTGCATTGTAGCAGACATTCCCGGGGAAGAGTCAGACATAGAAGCCTCCCTCAAAGCGGTTGCCCACAGGATTGCCATGTGTCACAACATACTGAAAGTTATAGCAATAACTAAAAACAACCCTGAATCCATACGTAAAGCAGCAGAAGACAGCAACATTTCAACTCATATTAATCCGGGTCAAACTTTTGTAGTCAGAGCCCGAAGAGTAAAACACAATACCGATATCAATTGCGCCCAGCTGGAAGGTCGTGTTGGCGGAGCCATCTTCAGGAAGGGATTCCATGCAGACCTAAAAAATCCGGATGTTACTTTCAGGATTGTAATGAGTGAAAAAGCCATATTTGGTTCAATAATAGCCTCTGTAGACAGGAAAGCCTTCCATGATCGTGCCCCCCACAAGAAACCGTTCTTTTATCCGGGCGTTCTGATGCCTATCATGGGAAGGGCAATTGTGAATCTGACCTGTGTAAAAAAAGGCATGAAATTACTTGATCCTTTCTGCGGAACTGCCGGTATACTTACAGAAGCAGGACTGCTGGGAGTTAAGGTGGTTGGTATTGAAGTGCGCTACAACATAATCCAAGGTGCAAAACTCAACCTTGAATGGTTCAAATCAGATTTTTCACTGGTGCAAGGTGATGCCTCCAACCTCCCTTTTGCGGATAATTCATTTGATGCTATTGTTACAGACCCACCCTACGGAAGATCAGCAATGATAAAGGCAGAATCCCTGGAAAAATTATACCATGAATCATTCCGGGAAATGTTCAGGGTACTCAAAAAAGGGAGAAAAGCTGTAATTGTTTCTGAAATCCCGGCCAACGAAATTGCAGAGGATGCAGGTTTTACCGTTCTTTCGCAATACCAGCAAAGAGTACACCGAAGCCTTACCCGCAATATCATTGTGCTCCAAAAATGAATTAATCCAGTTCCTGATGCTCCTTTGGGAAAAATTGTTTCATTACTTCTGCCATTACCATATGATACCGGAGATATTCCTGAACTTTCTCACTTGAACGTTTGATAGCGTATCCGTCAGATATCCATTCAACTGAGTCACCGTAATTGACATCCATGAGGATAAGTCCATACGGAAATGAGGGTTTCAGCCCTTCTTCATAAACTTCCGGCTGCAACATTTGCTTCAGCCATTCCATATCTCGCTCACCACTACCCACTAGCATCATGGCAGTAACCATCTTCCGAACCATCTTCCATAGGAAACTGTTGGCTTCAACATCAATTTTCAGGAGATTGTCAGTTAGCCTGACGTCTATTTTTTTAATTGTTCTTGTGGTACACTTTCCTTCCTCATGTACACAGAAATTTGCAAAATCATGCGTGCCAAGCAAAATTTGTGAAGCGGATCTGATAAGGGAAATGTCATGATCTTCAACAGGTACAATGTAACGATATGTCCTTGATCTCGCATATCGGCGCGGATGGAAATCTGCTGGGACCTCCGCATGTGCCCATGCCCAAATATCCTTAGGAAGCTTTGAATTAATGACTCTGGGAATAGCAAGATTTGACCGCTCAGTATCAAAGGCTATTACCTGCCCGATGGCATTTACGCCGGCATCCGTCCGACCTGCACTGGAAAAATTGGCAGAGCTCGGATCTTCAATAATCTCAAGAGCCTCAAGCGCCTCAAAGATTTTTCCTTCTATTGTAGGAACATCCGGCTGAACCTGAAACCCGTGATAAGCAGAACCAATGTAGGCAATTTTGAGAGCAACTCTCATGTGCATTCACTTCTGCCCATCTACACGCTTTTTCTTCTTATATATTTCCCATACTGCAAGAATTGTCAATACAGACAGGCAACCTGCCAAAAACCAGATACTGACATGGGAAAACAAATCCGGAGCTAATTGAAAACCGGTGTCTGTAATCGAATCAGTCGCTTGAATTGAAGAGATATTGTCATCAATTGCCTTAGACGCTTCAAACATTCTTTCAGCAGGTGAATCCATGGTCACATTATAACCGGATGCATCAGACATGGAGGCAACCATATTACCACTTTCATTTGCCATAAAAGTCATTTCAGGCAATGGCTCCTCCATTGCCCGCATTTCCGATGTCACAGGAGGTTTGCTGTAAAAGCCCTCTAGTGACTCAATCCCAGCTGCCGCAAAGATAGCACCTGCTGCAAGAGCAAGGTATTTCTTTAGCATATCGAGAACACTGGACTTGTCCGGGCAATTGGTACCCGGCATGACAACAATCATTTTCTGGACAGGCTCGTAGATTTTGATTTCACGTCCCTTCCGGCTCCACCGCGTATTCCTGATCTGTATGAGATCTGCATCTATCAGGCTGTCGAGATGATACTTGATAGTTGTCAGTGGCAGGTCGAGGGAGTCAGCAATCGATGTTGCAGACATGGGTTCCTGCGCCAGCAATTCCAGGATTTTCAGTGCCTTTTCATTTGAAAGGGTCTGGGTAATATGGCGCGATTCTTCGCTGAGGGGAAGAATCAATACTTTTTTTGTATTGTCTTCCTGCCGATCCTGTTCCATGAAAGAAAATAGTTTCAGGAAATAATAAACATACCGTAATGTTCGAATTTATTCGAAGTCTTAGTTTTCACTTTTTGCTATCCGTAAACTTAAATAGCAGATTAAACAATTTGTTATAACTTTTGAGGCACTATCATGATTACAAAGCGGCAAATAGCTGATATTCTTACTTCGTACAATACCGATGAGCTTTCTATTGCAACGGTCTGTTCACACTCTAGCCTCCAGATTTTTGACGGAGCACGCAAGGAAGGTTTCAAAACCATCGGGATTTGCATTGGGAAACCTCCGCGGTTCTACGACGCTTTCCCAAAAGCAAAACCTGATGAGTTTATTGTCGTTGACAACTACGAAGAGATAATTGATATTGCCCCACTGTTGCAGGAGAAAAACGCAATTGTAATCCCCCATGGTTCCTTTGTTGAATATATGGGTGCTGACAGATTCCTTGAATTTGCTGTGCCCACCTTTGGAAACCGTGCGGTTCTGGATTGGGAATCAGACCGTGTAAAGGAGAGGGAATGGCTCGAAAGTGCGGGTATCCATATGCCTCGCCTTGTTGAGCCTGAGGATATCAATGGTCCTGTTATGGTGAAATATCATGGTGCCAAGGGAGGAAGAGGATTCTTTGTTGCAAAGAATTACGAGGAATTTCTTGCTAATATTGATAGGAGTCAGAAGTACACCATACAGGAATTTATTGTTGGAACCCGCTATTATCTTCACTATTTTTACTCTCCGCTCAAAACCGAAGGGTACAAGCTGAGCAAAGGTACTCTTGAAATGCTTAGCATGGACAGGAGGGTGGAATCCAATGCAGACGAAATTTTCCGCCTTGGCTCTCCAAAAGAACTTGAAGAAGCAGGTGTTTATCCCACATATGTTGTAACAGGAAACGTCCCGCTGGTAGCAAGGGAATCCTTGCTGCCCAAGATATTTGCTCTCGGGGAAATGGTAGTCGAAGAATCACTTTCCAGATTTGGAGGCATGATTGGTCCATTCTGTCTTGAAACCGTTTTTACCGACCAGCTGGAAATCAAGGTTTTTGAGATTTCTGCACGTATCGTTGCCGGTACCAATATTTACACAAACGGGTCCCCATACTCGGATCTGATTGAAGAGAATCTGTCAACGGGTCGCAGGATTGCGCAGGAAATCAAAATGGGAGCAAAACTCAATAAGCTTGAAGAAATAGTCTCCTGAAAAACAATTCCAAAAGGAGTGGTTGAGGAATACTGATAACTGGGGATGAGTTTTGGAGGATCAGTACTAAAATCACAGGGGGATTTGGGAGGGGGTACTAATATCGTATTCCTCAACTGGAGCCCATGAATGGCAGTATCCTATATATAGTTTGCTCAGAAAATTAATATAATATGCTTTTGAGCTCTTTTCCTGAAAGGAGAAGATTTAGATAGATTGACCAGTTTTTCTTGAAATTTAATTACTAAAATAAACATTTGCCGGATAAAGGATTAAGTTATATATAGCTACGCAGAAATGTCTATTGTACTATGCATTCCAAAAAAAGTGATTCTGTGCAGAATTTTCTTGATTAGAACATATTTGATCTATGGGAAGATCGTATTGCAATAATATCTCCTGATGGAATCATACAGTATACAAATAAAAGCTGGAAGCAGTTTGCTGAAGATAATGGTCTGGATCCAAAGCAATTTTGTGAAGGAGCAAATTATCTTAAGTTATGTGACGAATCAGCTGATGATAATTCAGCTGTGAGTCCTGCTGTAGCAAAAGGGCTAAGAGAGGTAATAAATGGAACTACAAATGTGTTTCAAATTGAATATCCTTACTGCAGCTCTGATAAAAAACACTGGTTTTTGCTGAAAATAAGACCACTTTCAAAAACTTATCCGACAAGTGTTCTTTTGAAGCAAGTAGATATAACTTATCGAATAGAAACACAAGAGACAATAAAAGAGAATGAAGAGAAATATTGCGCTCTTTATTATAATGCTCCTTTGCCTTACCAGATATTAGATGAAAACGGCTGTTTTATCGATGTAAATTCAACCTGGTTAAAAGAGCTTGGTTTTGCAAAAGAAGAAGTTATTGGTAAATGTATTACAGATTTTCTGCATCCTGAATGTAAACCACATATTGAGAAGACATTATGTGAGCTTAAGAAGAAGGAGAAAATGAATGATGTCCAACTTAAAATCAGAAAAAAAGATGGACATTACTTGGATGCTTTATTTGACTTTATTATCACACATCATCAACAAAATTGTTCCAAAACTATTTATTCCCTCTTTAAGGATATTACTAAACTGAAGCAACTTGAACAAAATTTGGCTTTATCTGAAAAGCGTATTTTTAGTATTTTCGAAAATATGCACCTTATCGGGATTATTCTAGATAAAAAGGGGAATATTTTATACTGCAATGATTTCTTCCTCGATCTGGTTGGCTGGAAGCGGGAAGAGATTATTGGTAAAAACTATTTTGATATATTCATACCTCCGGAGATTAGCTCTGATCTTAAGAACCTATTATTCAAAATATTTAATGAAAAAGAATATCCGAAGTATAATGAAAATGAAATAGTTACAAAAAACGGTACACGTAGACTTATTGCATGGGATAATATACCTTTTAGAGATAATAATGGCATGATAGAGACTATTGCCAGCATGGGGAAAGACATAACTGATAGAAAGCGTATAGAGAAAAATATATATGATGCAAAAATTGCTGCTGAAGAAGCAAATCAGGCTAAATCGATGTTCCTTGCCAATATGAGTCATGAATTGCGCACACCACTCAATTCAATTATTGGATTTTCCCAGGTGTTGAAAGAGAAGGCTTTTGGTGATTTGAATGAAAAACAGGAACGCTACGTGTCTAATATATTAAATAGTGGTAAGCATTTGCTCAATATTATCAATGATATTCTTGATTTAGCAAAAGTTGAATCAAATGATTTTGAATTATCCCCTGAAAAAATCAGTTTGCCTGAATGTTGCAATGAAATTAAAACATTGATGCAGCCTCTTGCAAACAAAAAATCTATTAATCTCAAAACCAACTTGGAAACTGAAGATAGAGAAATATATGCTGACAAGACAAAAATAAAACAGATTATGTATAATCTTGTCAACAATGCAATTAAGTTTACACCTGAATACGGTACCGTAGAAATCAATGTTAAACAGATTAATAACAAACTTCAAGTGTCTGTATCTGATACTGGTATTGGAATCTCTAAAAAGGATCAAGAAATGATTTTTGAACCCTTCAAACAAGTTGAATCAGCATCTAACCGCAAATATGAGGGAACCGGATTAGGGCTTGCGCTTGTTAAAAAGTATGTCGAGATGCATGGAGGAGAAGTCTGGGTTGAAAGCAAACCCGGAAAAGGCAGTACCTTCTCATTTACCATACCTACAGATGTATCTGTTTCATGTTATGCTGGAAAAAAATAAGAATGAGTTAGGAAACAGATTCAACAAGAGATGGGCAATCTTTAGAAGCTTTACTTTATGTATTTATCTTTATTTGATTTTAATTGTGTTCTCCTCTACCTTAACATCCATGGATATAAATCAGTATGAAAAGAACAAAAAATAGAGGTTTTCTTCATAGAATTATTCCGAAGAACCAATATAAAGACTAAAAAAGACAAGGAGATTCATGCTCCTTGTGCCGTATAAACTTTTACAGAAGTTGGATTCTTTACTATATTACCCCTTTTCACTCCAACAAGGTTTTCGATTCCCTTGCTTGAAGCAATATCAAGAATCCTCTGGGTAATTACACCGTCAAATACCACACTTTTAATCTTATCCTCGGAATTCTTAAGTGTATTAACAAGATCCCGGACAGAAGTCTCACTTATTACCTTATCTTTATCATCCAAAAGCCTAGCGGAAAGTGTTCCGGTAAGTTCTTCAGAATGTTGATTAAAGCGACTTGCCTCCGGAGGATAAGATCTTCGTGACTGAGATCTTCTCTCGGGTCTGTGGCGTGATTCTTTTCTCTCTATTGGTTCAGCCAGTTTTATCAGTTTTGATGTCTGGCGGGCAACTTCAGGCTTAGCCCTTTCCTTGCGTTTAGGGACACGAGTTATCCTGCTTTTTTTGGCTACAGGAGTTGCACTTTTGGCACTACCTTCAATGGAATAAGCATCAATTACCTGTTCAACAGGAACTTTTTGCCTGAGCGCCCTCACAATTTCACGCTGGACCAGATCTTCAACGCTCTTACCATCAGGTGCACGAGCGACATAATCGATGTCTGCAACCTGCATAAGTTCCTTGATGATGAGCTTGCCTCCCCTGTCACCATCGGTAAATGCGGTTACTGTTTTCTTCTTTGTGAGTTCCGCAACTTCTGGAGGAACATTTGTACCACCCACACAGATGGTGTTCTTAATACCATATCTCAGAAGGTTCAGGACATCGGCACGGCCTTCCACAACAATAATTGCATCGGAGTCCAATACATTCGGGCCACAGGGAATCTTGTTTTTCCCATAATACTCCATTTCCTCAATTCGAACAGACTGCCTGACTTCCTCCGCAATTTCCTGTGATTCCGGGAGGTTTTCATCAAACATTTCAGTTAGAATTATTTTTGCCCTATCAACGATTTGCTTCCTTTTAGTAGCACGGACATCTTCTATCTGGCTTACCTCGATCTTTGCGGTACATGGACCTACCCTGTCGATGGTCTCAAGTGAAGCAGCCAGAATAGATGTCTCGATCCTGTCAAGGCTTGAAGGAATGTGGATATTTCCTTTTGTTTTTCCGCCTTTTGTATTGACAATAACTTCAATGCGTCCAATTCGACCTGTTTTCTGCAAATCCCTCAGATCCAGATCAGATCCCAGAAGACCTTCAGTCTGACCGAAAATCGCACCTACTATATCAGGACGTTCAATAACCCCGTCAGCATTAAGTTTGCAATGGATAATGTATTTTGTTGTATCACTGCTTTGCATGATAAGTTCTCCTTTTTACCAGACAAAATAATAGAATCAAAATTAGGCAAAAGAAGCAAAAAATATCCTAACGGTTTTTCATACCCCCTGAACTCAGCCTCAATGCCTCTCTCCAAGAGACATTTGGCAAATCTCCTCTGGTTACAGGAGCCCTAGAAGTTTACAAATAAACTTGATTACACCCAACTTTTGTTGGGTGATCTATTTGCAACATATTCTGTTTTGTTACAGCACATGCAAGTTAAGATTGTAAATTGGAATTACACATTCTATGAGGCAATGAAACCTGAAATTCTGCTTCTTTATGATTATTGGCTACCTTCTGATAACCAACGATGATGATTCTAATTATTTATGTCGGATTTTAGCCCATTGGATCTATAGCAAAAACCCAATGGGTATCATGATGATATGTATAAATAGTCATTATTTGACTAGCTAACATCTAATTATCGTTAGGGTTTAAGAACTTTGTGGTACCTCCTAAAGATAATTAACTATGTAGTGCCTCGTAAATGCAGGGGAATTTAATTCTCTTGCATTAATTGTCTTCCCCGGCAATGGAAATAAACTCCGGTGGAACGTAATCTGTAAGAGCTATATCCTCATTAGCACTAATGAAATCAATTCCTGCTTCAGAAGCTTCCAGTGCATTCACCTGTAAAACCACCGGGTTATCTGTATGAACAGAAGCAGCCTCATTTGCCCTTTGCTTTGAAGTGCTCAAATGTACATAAGTCTGCCTGATTGGAGAAATACCCTGATCCAGAAGCATTTCAACCTCTTCCTGGCTAACACCGTAATACAAAAATTCGGCATCGCAGGGAGGATAATCTAGATCTACGTCCACTGAGTGACCATATCGTGCCCTTATGTATCTGCCGTTAATCTCATACCTATTCTTAGTATCAGATTCCACAAGACCAATCAGACGATCTTCACTACTCCATGGGTAACGTTTTTTCATGACGCCACAAAACCTGTCAAGATCAACCCAACCCTGTAAATCCATCTGGAGTCCCAGATCATCAGGAAAATGGCGTAGAGCGCCAGAAACAAAACGACCAAGTTTTTGCTCCCTTACATCATCCAATAAGAAACGCCCCTTTTCACCACATTCCGGGCAATTTCCCCCCCGGAAATAACCATGTTCTTGACAACTGCGAATCATGCTAACACTGAGAGTCCTTATACTTAATTACCTTATCGGAAAACTCTTGGTCCTTGATCTTCAATCTCTCGTTAACTTTATCACCTTCTCTACAAAACTTCTCCCCTAAAAAGCCCGATTAAAGACAATGATCTGCAAATCTTTCAGGTGTTTATAATGGATAACGAGATAGCCCCTATTTATGAGAAATTATCAAGCATCGTTTCCGAAGAAGAGTTCCTTCAAAGGATTAATGAAAAAACTGAAAAAATGGGACCCCTTTGTGATAAGAAAACCATCGCTTTGCTTGTTGCAAGTGATCTGGGAATAACAGATGCTACTCATGAGCCTACAAAAATAGCTGACATTAATGAGAACAGCTCCAATGTCTATGTTGTGGGAAAAATTATCTCTCTTTTTGATACACGCGAATTTTCCAGAAATGATGGGACTACCGGAAAAGTTGGGAACTTCATAATTGCAGACAACAGCGGATCTATCCGTGTAACCGTCTGGGATGAACTGGCAGATCAGATTACCAACGGAACAATTAAAGCAGGAAAATCATACCGGATCAGCGGATATGTTAAAGAAGGTTATTCCGGGTTGGAAATCAACGTGGGACGATATGGTGGAATTGAAGAAATTGACGAAGATATACAGGTTGAATTACCTTCCATGAAAATAGCCGATATAAAAGAAAACGATTCCGACATCAACATTAATGCTGTTATCCTGCAGATCTCGGATATTCGGACTTTTTCAAAGAAAACAGGTGGGGAAGGAAAAGTTCGCAATATTCTGGTAGGGGACGAGACCGGAAAAATCAGAGTTACATTGTGGGATGAAAAAGCAGAACTTGACAGTAGCCTGCATGAAGGTATTCCCATAGAAATTATCAATGGTTATGCACGTCTGAATAACTTCAATGATGAAGTTGAAATCCAGATTGGAAAACACGGTGTAATCAGAAAAACAGATTCTGAAATTTTGTATCAGGAAGATTTTACTCCCATTTCTGATATAATCCCGGGGGAAAGTTACTCTGTAAAGGGATTTGTTTCAGGCATCGGAGAGGTTCGAGAGTTTTCCAGAAAGGATGGCAGTATAGGAAGAGTCTCCAATGTCTATATTTCAGATGAAACCGGACGCATACGTGTGACCCTCTGGGACGATATGGCGGAAATTGTGGAAAAGGTTGACATCGATACGGAGATGGAAATAATAGATGCATATGCTAAAACAGGGTTTAATGATGAGGTAGAATTAAATGCAGGAAGACAGAGCCGTATTGTTATTCTGTAACTACAATCAGATAGATATATATGCTATTGGGAAGATAGTAATGTATGGAGTGTGAGACCATTGGTCCTGCAAGGCAAAAACTCATCTTTTCAAGGCATCGAAAGTGAGGTTCCTATTAGTGAAATTATGAACCAATCTGTTATAGAACTGGACGTTTCCAGTACTGTCCTTGAAGTTGCTAACACAATGATGAAAAAAGGTGTTGGAAGCATTATTTTGACAAAGGGTGATGAAGCCGTAGGAATAATAACCGAACGAGATATAGTTGGGAAGGTTACTACAAAGGATGCGATCCCAAGTACTGTAAAGGCCGGGGAGATAATGTCCTCCCCAATAATATCGGCAGAACCATCCACAAGTATTATTGACGCATCCAAAATAATGGTCAAATCGAATATCAGAAGACTTGCAGTTTCAAAAGGGGGTGACATAATAGGTATCATCACGGATAGGGATATTCTCTCCATCTCACCTGTTCTCAATACTATCCTTGAAAATCTCATTGAGATGAACGAAGAAACCAGTTTTCCTGAAGTAGGGGAAACAGGAAGGGGAATATGCCAGCGCTGTGGTGCCTATGTAGATGTCTTGACCGAAACCGGGGGACTAATGCTTTGTGAAGACTGCATGGATGATGAAGGATATTTCGATTGAGGACCTAAATCTAAAATAACGAATTGCATCTGCAAATAAAGGGGGATCTAATACGCAGATAAAAGACATTATGTCAAAGGATGTAGTCTACGTTTACGAAGACAGTACTGTAACACATGCACGCCAGCTTATGAGAGACCACTTTTTAAGGGGCATTCCTGTGGTTAACCATGATGAGAACGTCAGGGGAATTATCACGGATCAAGACGTGTTAAACATCACTTCGACACGATCTGATGTAACCGTTAGTGGATTTATCAGGGAATGTCCACTTATTTATCCTGAATGTGACATAATAGCGGCTGCAAAAATGATGCTTGAAGCAAATATTGAGAGATGTCCTGTCATCAGATCTGAAAATGAAAGACATCTCGAAGGGATCGTAAGCAATTCCGATTTACTTCGCAACATCAGTTTCCCTTCAAAAAATAGACTGAATGCTTCGGCTATCATGAGCAAGAAAGTTGTGACTTGCGAACCTGAAGATAGCGTTTCAAAGGTATGGGCTACCATGCTCAACCACGATTATACTGGAATACCAGTGCTTTCCAAAAAGAAACAATTAGTTGGAATGGTAACAAGAAGGGACATCATAAAGGCTGGTTTTGTGAGGGTGGGACTTAGCGATAGTCATAAGAGTAAACCCAAAAATCTGCCTCCGGTAGAGCGTATTATGTCAACGCCTGCATATACAGTGAACCCCCAGACATCCCTTGAAGAATGCAGGGATATTATTCTGCGTAAAGATGTGGGGAGGATTACTGTGGTCGATGATTCCAAAATTGTTGGGATTATAGATCGCAATGACCTGTTACGGGCATGTATAGATAATTCCTGAGTGGTTTGTGACTTTTCAGGAATAAATTTTGCCTAAAACCGTGACATCAATTTTTGATTGTCTGATTGAGCGCAAAGCACACACAAAAGATATTGAAGATATAAAGATGGAGGTAAAACATGAAAGATGTTTCAATACGGGATAGCCCCAGAAAGAACCCTCATGCCTTTAGTTCTGAGAGTATAATGGATGTGGGGCCTGTGCAGTTCCACGATCGCATTGCACAACATGAGGGAGATATTATGTCCATTGCAACAAGAAACGTTGTAACAGTTCAACCCACCACTCCTATTATTGATGCCCTGAAAACCATGACAAAAGGAAAAATTCGTCATGTGCCTGTAACAGATGCCGGGACAAATCGGCTTGAAGGAATCATTTCATCCTTTGATATACTTGATCTTTTTGGAGGAGGGGCTAAAAGTCTTTTTGTTGAAAAGAAATTTAAAGGAAATTTGCTCGCTTCGATAAACGCTGAAATCCGGGAGATAATGCAACATGATGTTTATTCCCTTCCAATGACATCAAGCATTAACCGCGCCTTTGAATTGATGACAAAAAACAATATTGGAAGCCTGCCAATCGTTGATCAGGATGACCAGCTTGTAGCAATTTGCACAGAAAAGGACTTTCTGGGTTTAATTAGCAGTATTAAAACAGGTATTAAAGTCAGACAACTTATGAAAGAGGGGGTCAAAACAGCAGATTATAACACAAGCCTGTGGGATGCAGCAAAGATAATGGTAGGAGGACATTTCAAGCGCCTGCCTGTAGTTAAAGAAGGTATTTTCGTTGGGATTATCACCGCCTTTGACATTGTGAAGTATGTTGGAGGTGGTGAAGCCTTTGAAAAACTGATAACCGGAAATGTACATGAAGCTTTTGACGAACCTGTAGGTTCACTGATCGCAAAGGATGTAGTCTGGACTGAACCCGAAACTGATCTCGGCAAAGCAGCAGAAATAATGGATGAAAAGGGGATCAGTTCTCTACCTGTTATTAAAAACGGGAAACTGAAAGGGATAATAACCGAAAAGGACATTCTTATTGCACTTGCAAAACACACATAAATTTTACAATGGAGGATTTATTTTGAAAATTGCCGACATAATGAGCTCTCCAGTATATGCTATTGGGCCTGATGAACCGATATCGCACGCCAGAAACCTTATGCTGAGGCACAAGATTAGTACTCTTATAGTTGCAGAAGAAGAAAAAATGGTCGGAATTGTAACAAAAAGCGATATTGCAAGGAGACTTGCTCAGGCAGAGCCAATGTGGAGAAGGCGCCCAATCGGAAAAATACCCATCCGTCTAGTGATGACTGAAGAGCCTCTGGTAACTATTTACCCGAATGCTTCAATTGAACAGGCAATTGAGCTACTCCTTGAAAACAACATCAATAATCTGCCTGTAGTCAATGGCGACGATCTTCTTGGAATTGTAACCATCGGAGACATACTTAGATACATCGGGGAAAAAACTGACGGAGTTAAAATTGGTGAAGTTCTTGACAGTGAGCCAGTGATTGTTCATCGTCATCATACAATCAATCATGTAATAGATGAACTTGAAGCAAATAAAGTGAGCAAAATCCTCGTAGAAAACGATGCCGGAAAAATTGTAGGTATGATCTCTACAAGGGATCTGGCCCTGACTATGTTCAATGATTACGAAGGAAAATTACCAGGAAAGAGTATTAAAATGGCACGTCGGCCAACACCTGGAGGTGAGAAAACATACAGGTATATAAAGAATGTTCCGCTGGTGGCTGAAGATATTATGGTGGAACCAGATCGAACTGTAAATGTTGAAGATACACTTCCTGTGGCAGCAAAACTGATGGTTGAAGAGAATCTTACCGGTGTTCCTGTTGAGAAGGAAGGAAATATCATTGGAATACTGAGTAGAACCGATGTAATACGTAATGCATAAAAAATATTAGTTTCCAGAGAGGGATTTGAAATGCAAGTACAGGACATAATGGTACAGCCAATAGAAGTCGATAAAGGGGATACACTTTCCCATGCATTGGATCTGATGGAAAAAAACAATACCAGAAGACTTCTGGTAACTCATGACAACAATCTTCTTGGAATACTGACTATGAGAAATCTTACCAAGGAGCTTGGAACCCGTAAAAAAGGAGCAAAACCTGCATCTTCTTTGCATGTGGCTACTGCGGTTTCAGATAACTTCATCAAGCTGTTGCCTGACACAGAAGTAGACGATGTAATTATCCTGATGGCAAAAAACGGTGGCATTGTAATTGTCACAGACAATGAGAATGTTCTGGGATGGGTCACACCACAGCAAATCATGGAAAATATGGAATTTGACGGCTATGCAGGAGAAATCATGCACAAGGAACCTGTGATTGTATCACCTGCCGACAGGGTCAGCCATGTGAGACGGCTTATTCTTGAAAAAGATATGGGAAGATTCCCTGTAGTTGAAAACGGAACTTTAATAGGAATAGTTACTGAAAAAGATATTGCACAAGCCATGAAAGCATTCAGGGAGCTTGTTCCGGAAAACCAGCAGGATTCCAGGATCAAGAACCTGATCGTTGAGGATATCATGAAAACAGGTGTACAATCTGTGAAAACAAACACTCCTGTTTCCGAAGTGATCAGGATTATGCTGGAAAAGAATATTGGAGGTGTTCCTGTAATGAACCTTGAAAATGAGATGGTGGGATTTATTACAAGGAGGAATCTCCTTAAAATGCTGGCATGCAATCTTCTGAAAAATGCTGACATAACATGTTAAAAAGAGCAGATGAAGGAATACTGGATATCCCAAAGGCTGCGGGATATCTTGATATTCCTGAGAAAAGACTTGAAGATCTTATTGAACGCAGACTGCTGGTCCCAAATAAAGGGAAATACCAGCAACTTTTCCATTTTGAAACTTCCGTTTCCAGCATCGAACGCGGAAGTGTACTTTACCAGAAAGGAAACGGTAAGTTTGAACTAATACACGGATTTCCTAAAATCCGCAGGGCAATGTTACTTGAGCCCGCTATCAAAAAGCATTTTATAAACACCGAAATTCTTTGCGTCGAAGAGAAAATGAACGGTTACAATGTCCGTGTTATTCTTTTTCAGGATAAACTTATTGCACTCACCCGTGGCGGTAATGTCTGCCCGTATTCCACTGAAAAAGTAAACCTGTTGCTAAATATTGATTTTTTCAGGGATCATCCTGATTATGTACTACACGGGGAGATGGTAGGTCCGGAAAATCCTTATGTTCCAAAGGATATCTATGGAATTAAATCACTTGCCTTTTTTGTGTTTGATATCCGGAAAAAGAATACTGGAAAACCTATACCAACTTCCAGACGGCGCCAGCTTGCAGAAAAATATGGGTTTTTTCAGGTTCCTCTGCTTGGCGAGTATAAAATAGAAGAGGCAACTGAAGCCATCTTTAAACATATAAAAGAACTGGGCAAAATTGGACATGAAGGAGTGGTTATCAAGGATCCCGACATGATTATACCTCCCATAAAATACACATGTTCACAGAGCAATTGCTCAGATCTACTGCATGCATTCAAATTCTACAATGATGTTGGTAGAGACTACCTTTTTTCCCGCGTGGTTCGGGAAGGATTCCAGAGTGCCGAATGGAAAGAAAGTGAAGAAGAACGGCGTGCCCGCTGTCTCAGGCTTGGTGAGAGCATTCTCAACCCTATGATTGAGACTGTGCTGAAAGTCCAAAAGAATGAAAAAATCTTTGATGATGTTCTCATCCGTGTCAAGAATCTGGAAACCCTTGAAGAATTTGAGGATTACTCAAGGATGCTCGGGCTTGAAGCTATTTTCAGTAAACCGAAAAAGGTCGGTGACGAATACCTGGTCAGCATACACAAGATTAATCGGAGTACCAGTGACAAAACCAAAGCCATGTGGAATGGCGATCTTTGGTAATTGGGATTAACAGTAGCCTTTTTATGTTGTGAAGCTCTGTAAGGATTCAGGGATTTAACCATGACAAAAGTTGCTATTATCGGAAGTGAACAAAGCGGCAGGACTTCTCTGGCTACAAAGCTTGGTAAAAAGGGGAACGTGGCTGACATTACAATGTATGATTTTTCAAAAAATGACATTGTGATGACCACAATAGACGCAAATGGTTATCCCAAATCCCTCAAATCCCTCATTACCGCTCTGAATTTATCTGACATTGCACTTCTCTGTATACCCCCTGAAGGACCTGATGTTGCTACCGGTGAATGCCTTGTTGCATTGGAGCTTCTGCAATACAAACATGGAATGATTGTACTTACAAAGGCTGACACAAGCTACGCCTATGCACAGGAAGAACTCGAAAAGAAGATCAGAAAAATAATCTCAGGAACATGCATGCAAAACTGGGAATTCATCAATGTCTCCACACAATCCTTTGAGGGACTTGACAAACTTAAGGAAAGGATACTTGAGATTGACAAAAAGGTATCCGAAGAAAACAGAAAACTGGATGAAAAACCTGTACGTGTGATGGTTGACCAGTCTTTCAACGTAACCGGTATTGGTTGCGTGGTACTTGGTGTTGTCACCCAGGGTACTCTCAATGCAAAAGACAAACTCACTGCCTATCCTACGGCAAAACCTCTCGAAGTTCGTTCAATCCAGATGCATGACGTAGACGTGAAAAGCGCGTCAACAGGTTCGAGAGTTGGCCTTGCTCTTAAGGGAATACAATCAAAGGATATAGAACGCGGTTTTGTTCTTTCTGAAAGAGAAAATGTGGCTGAATCCTTTACTCTCAAATCTAGGATTTCCCCATATTCTGCTCCTCTGGCAGTTTCAAATGTTCTCCACCTCTTTGTGGGTCTCCAGTCCACACCTGTTAGACTGGAGAAAATTGAAATTGACGGAGAAGCTGTTGACATGGTAAATCCAGGTGATGAATGTGTTCTCTACCTGAGAGGTTCACATGAAATTGCTTTCAGCTCTCCAGACAGGTTTATTCTCTCAAACCTTGATGCAAAACAGAGATTTGTGGGCTACGGGTTTGCGGAAACAGATGATTGATAAAGTTAATTACTTATCAAGTGTTATGCTCTGATCCCCAAAGCTAAATGGAACTTTTTCAAAGCTATGTTTAGAGCCACGGATTTTCATGATTCCATATCCCCATACAATCCGAAAACCGATTTTTTTTATCTTCATCAAAGCTTCCATTTTTATACCCATCCCGAACAATAAACTATAAAGGAAGCATACTATATTTGTAAAGCTGCTATTTATAAAATTATACCATTTATATATTAAAATTGCACGTAAATTTGAGGAAGAAAAATGATTAACATCGCCATTCCAAAAGGAAGTCTTGAAGAACAAACACTTTTGCTGTTCAAACAGGCAGATCTCCAAATAACAAAAACATCCCGTGAATACAATCCGAAAATCGAAGACCCCCGAATTGACAAGGTAAAAATACTTCGCCCGCAGGAGATCCCAAAATACGTTGAAGAAGGCTATTTTGATATAGGGATTTCCGGAAGGGACTGGGTTATTGAATCTGATTCCGATGTCGTCGAAATTGCCGATCTGCCTTACAGTAAAACTGGTTCAGGTAATGTAAAAATAGTCATTGCCGTCCCACAAGACAGTGACATACAGACATCTTCAGACATCAAGCCTAACAGCAGGGTAACTACAGAATACCCAAACATCACCAGAAAGCATTTTGAGAAGCTCGGAATTCCTGTTGATATACATTATTCCTACGGTGCAACCGAAGCTAAGGTACCTGATCTTATGGATGTCGTTGTTGATCTTACCGAAACAGGTTCAACCCTCAGGAAAAACGGGCTGAAAATTGTTGACGTGATGCTGGAATCTTCCACAAAACTTGTGGCAAATAAGGAAAGCTGGGAAAACCCGGAGAAACGCAAGGAGATAGAGGAAATAAGGACATTGCTCCTGTCAGTTATCGAAGCCCGCGGGAAAGTATTGATTGATATGAATGTGCCGATGGCTAAGCTGGAAGATGTTATCAGTGTGTTGCCTTCCCTGAAAAGGCCTACTGTATCCAAGCTTTACGGTGCCGATTATTACGCAGTGGAGACGGTCGTCAATAAAAGTGATGTCAACATACTAATTCCAAAACTCAAAGCCCTTGGAGCCGAGGATATCCTTGAGCTGGATATTTCAAAAATCGTCCATTGAGATAGTAATCCAATGAAGGCATCATGAAGACAACAATGAAATTAAAAAAGGGTTTTTCTGATTTGGATTTACATAAAAAACATGGTAATGGTATATCACAAATAGCTCGCTTGAGGGGCTGCAACTCTACGAACTGAATATTTACAAGTGCAATGTCCGGACTGGTGTATTTTATGGCTTTTATTTCCACACGGCATAATTGAAATCCCTGCTTTGCATCATCCTATTTAAAAGCAGGGGATTACACCAAAAATCCGGGACTGCTATCTTTGGTTTTGTGCTGGAAGATCTCAACTAAAAAAATTTCTGCTATTAAAACCTCTCAAGAGCAATTGCAACATTCTCCAGGAGCTTTCTTGCAATAGCCTGCGAAGGCCACGAACCCAAACCGCAATCCGGTCCCACATACAATACACGATCACCAAACCTATCGTAGATATCCCGCAGACGTGCTTCAATTACTTCGGGTGTTTCCAGATCGGTAACAAGCTTTTCAAGCAGTTTAGGCTCTTTCCATGCGTTGGTATTGTATTCTTCGTTTAAACCTCCAACAAGGTTGAAAACATCCGTTCGGGCAATTCCTGCACGCAGATAAGATTTGGTTTCATCCAGTATTGCCATGTCAATAAGATCGAGGTATCCCGGATTAGACGCCGACTCAACACCAATTACATTGATACCTTTAGTACGGCAGGCAACTTCGTAATAAAGCGGTGAATGAAGATGAACTTCCACATCCAGTCCTTTTTTGTGAGCATAACTGCTTGCCAATTCAAAAGCCTCGATAAGTGCAGCACTGTCGAATGATACTTCAGGATTTATGCCGAGGCTGGGTTCATCGATGGATATCGTGTGAACATTGAAATTTTTCGCATCCTCTATGGCATTTTTGATAAACAGGTTAATGCTTGAAGCAATGAGATTGAGAATATCAGGATAAGATGCAGAACCAAACTGCTGCAGGTAAAGTTCAAGGGGACCTGTGACACATACCCTTAAATTGGGTTTGCTACCGGTTTCTTCACAGTA
Source organism: Methanohalophilus sp. (assembly GCF_030156785.1). Taxonomy (GTDB): domain Archaea; phylum Halobacteriota; class Methanosarcinia; order Methanosarcinales; family Methanosarcinaceae; genus Methanohalophilus. Next base: position 30,381 of record NZ_JASGLW010000006.1, on the reverse strand, counting down.
TTGTTTTGCAAAATTCTCAAGCATTTCGAGTTCCACAATTTTCGCACATTCCGGTTTGAGACTAAAAGGACTAACCGTGCATTCAGGATCATTGAGAATTGAGAGAAATTGTTTGTTCATATCCTGAAACTGGGGGTATGTGGGAACGGTAACCCCTGCCTGCAGTTTTTGTAAAAAGGCAGAGCCTATTATTTCTGAGACTTTGTCTTTCTCTTCCTCAAAGGACGCTTCGATCCACTCCCTGGAAACGCCTTCAGGAAGGGGATAACTTCCAATATCGTCAAATATGAACTCTACCATGCCTTCAGTTATCCATACATGATGATTTATAGCTAACGATTTCACGACAAGCGAATGTGCCAGAGCAATATGGCAACTATTATGAAATAAACAAAAAGAATCAATGGAAAGCCAATCCTGAATTTTGCATGCCTTGTTTGTGGAGAAAAAGGTACATCCCAAAAAAGGCTTCTGCCACCGCCTGCCAGCACCCAATGAAAAGTGTTTTTTCAAGGATGCGATAAGCACCCCTGCGGGCTTTTCCTCTTATCCCGCCACATAATCAGCAGGGCACCGACATTGAACAAGCAGATATGAAAGCAGGAGCTTTTTAAAAAGGATCATCGAAATCACATTGATTGCGGTGCATCGATTCCCAGTGTATCAAGAACATTTGCAATAACAACCCTTGCACAGTCCACAAGACCCAAACGAGCCGCCCTTATATTATCATCTTCAGCAGCAAGTACTGGGGAAAAACGATAGAACTGGTTGAAAGCGTCTGCAAGTTCCCGCCCGTAAATAGCAAGATGATGAGGCTTGAGTTCAGATGCGCACTTTTCCAGAACCTGATCAAAAAGTGCCATTTTCTTTATAAAAGCAATTTCCGAATCGTCTACAAGAAGAGCCGGATTAGCTTGCGCTTCTGGATCCCACAAGCCTTCTTCCTCTGCCTTTTTAAGAATGCTGCAAGCCCTGGCGTGGGAGTACTGAATAAAAGGCGCCCCCTGCTTTTCGAAATCCAATGCCTCTTTCCAGTCAAAAACAGTGGACTTTTCAGGTGATACCTTCACGATATCATAGCGTACAGCTCCTATACCAACCATCCGGGCGACTTCTTTCTTGAATGAGTCGTCCATTTCCGGTCTGCGTATGGTCACTTCTTCCAGAGCCCTTGCTTCAACCTGTTCCAGTAATTCATCAGCACTGATGAACTTACCTTGTCGAGTACTCATGGAACCTTCAGGCAGGGATACAAATTCAAAAATAACAACTTCCGGCTCCTTAACCCCTATAGCATTCAGGGTTGCCCTTAATTGCCCGGAAATGAGTTTATGATCAGCACCAAATATATCGATAACCCTGTCAGCATGTCTTGCCTTCCACTCGTGATAGGCAAGGTCACGGGTTGTGTACAGGGATGTGCCATCACTACGCTGTATAACAAGTGATTTCTCAAAACCATAATCTGAAAGATCAACTACAATTGCGCCATCATCAAGTTCAGTGCGCCCGGTTGCCTTAATTCTCTCTACAATATCCTTCACTGCACCTGAGCGGATAAAACTTGATTCGGTTACAAACGAATCGTGATGGACATTCATTTCAAGCAGGGTTTTCTTGATGCCTTCCAAGGCATAATTAACTGCTTCATCAAAACGTTTTATTGTATCTTCATCACCGCTTTCCACAAGCTGCATGAACCTATCAATTTCAGCAACTTTAGACGGATCTTCTTCCAATGCCCTATTAGCCTTTATGTAAATCTCCGCAATTGCATGATCGCCTTTTTTCGTCTTATCAAACTCAAAATGATCAAAAGCCCATGAAACAATTGCAATTTGCCTGCCCATGTCATTAACATAGTACTGAACTTCCACATCATAACCGGCTCTTTTCAAAATGCGTGAGAGGGTATCCCCAAGAATGGAATTTCTTATATGTCCCACATGCAGCGGTCCGTTGGGGTTTGCGGATGTGTGTTCCAGAAGAATTTTACCGCTGGCAAAATTCCCTCCGAAATTCTCCCTCTCAGTGCGAATAGACCAATATGTTTTCTGAATATAAGCATCGCTTGCACTGAAATTAATGTAAGGACCTGTTGCCTCCACTTTTCCAACAAGGGAATCAGCTGGAATGGAAATTTCTGCTACTATTCTGTCGGCAACTTCCTTAGGGTTCTGTTTTGTGCGGGACCCAATTAAAAAAGCAATCCTGGATGAAAGATCAGCATGCTGGGAAGGCTCAAGGGATATTTCCCCTGCTTCAAATTCTGCTTTTTCAATTGCATCTGATAGAATAGATTTTACCTGTTCTGTAAATGTGAAGTACAAGAAAAACACCTTCCTTAAATGCCTGTGTTATAGCGCAATATTGCTACAATGCCTCCAAAAGCGTTCATCAGTTGAGCTCCTTCCTCAAAATCTGTTGAAATAAAAGAGACTGTGCTTCCCATCTGGTCGCTCAGGGCTGACAATTCATCAACTACATCCACCCTCTCTGTAATCTCCAGAGGAGAACCACACTTAGTACAGTTACCCAGTTGTATACCTTCAGTGCTTGGCTTTATGTCTTTTATGATCTCAGTTTCATCACCACAGGAAACACATCGTATTCTGAACTTCTCTAACCTGAGATCCTCTGAAATCAACAGAATATCAACTGCTCCTATCAAAAGATTCTGGTGTACTGCGTCCACACCATAGGCAACTTTCCCGGAATCAGATACTAATTCCTTAAAGAACTCCTGCATAAGTTTCTTCTCAACCATGAGGTCAAGATCCGCCAGCCTCTCACTTGCAGCATTTACAAGTTCACTGAGACCGGATTCATCAGTGTATGCCACATCAAAAAGACCGAGGATTTTCTTCTGTAATTCATGGTGCAGGAATCCACCTGATTCAAACTCTTCCTTTGTTGGTGATGGACCGCCGATAAGGACACCCTCAAAATCCTTGTGATCTACTGTCAGGAAAACCTCGCTTGCAGCGTCACCAATCCTCTTGTAAAAATCATGAATAGCAATAAGTCTGAGTTGCTGGAAACGGTGGGCACTCTGACCACCCTTTCTCTGTTTTCCAGGAACAGTGGACGTTAAATGGCGATAGGGTTCGATATGTTTTCCAACCAGCAATCCAACTGTAGCCTCGCGCCTGTCCAGAACCAAAAGCCCGTAGGTTTTGCTGTCCTTGAGCATCTCTTCAAGAGGTTCAAGGAAAAAAGACGAATCACAATGGTATTTGTAAATTGTAATGGGCTGTGGAGGAACAATAATAGTCGTTTCCATATTCGTTTTGTCAGCCCCGACGTCAACAGCCCCGGTAAAATAAACAATACCATTTTCTGGAACTTCCGCATACCTGAGCCTTGAAAGGAGAGAATCTATTGCTCCCTGAACATTAGTTCTTGTGACTTTAGACTTTATGTTGGAAGCTTGGCTGTGTTCTTCCCTCAGTTGAGAAGTTACATCAGAAATCTGTTTGTCAGGAGGAATATAAAGGGAGATTAGTTCCGTACCCCGCCCTTTTTTTTCCCTCAAGCTCTCGAGCTTTTTCTTGAATTCATATTTGTCATGGGCAGATTGTTCAGACATTGTGAAAATACTCCGTGATCAGAATGATGGTTAAAGGAAATTAGTATTTTGCGTTACTACGCAGTAGATATAAATATAGGTTATGTAGAACCTGTCAAAGCGGAAGCATTTTTGTGCATTCGGCTTCTTTTGAAAGGAGGACAATACGACTTATAGGCACAGAATCGGCTACAGTATAGCCAAGAACACGAGCTACCTCCAAAGCGAATTCTTCCACTTCATCATGCGTTGGCATTGCATCCCTCTCAAGTCTCCTTCTTGAAAAACCAAGATGCATGTAAGCCTTAATCTCAACAAAATCAGGTTCTGCCTTTTTTATCAGGGAAGCATAACCTTCAGGATTAAACATATTCACTCCTTTAACCAAGGTTATCCTGATAGCTGTTCTGCAATCCTTTTTCCTGACTATGTCGAGAGATTTGTTGATATTCTCCCATAAACCTGGAAGCATTGGATTGCAAACCTTTTCATAGGTTTCAACATCCGGTGCATCAAGGCTTATGTATAATTGGGAAGGGGAAATTCTTTCCATCATATGGGGATTTGTCCCATTGGTAACTACAAAAGTACTGAGACCCTTATTCCTGAATTCTTCCACCAATTCCGGAAGATATGGATATATGGTAGGTTCGCCTGAAAGGGATATTGCCACATGTGCCGGCTCATTGGCCTCTTCCCAGAGGTCACGGGAAGCAGAGCCTCCAAAACCCGATATCAGTTTTTGTTGTGACTTAATAGAAGACATCACAATTTCCATTGGTGAATCCCATGTTTCAGGCACTGGGACATCCACCTCAACAGGTCTCCAGCAATGTAAACAACGCTGATTGCAGAGAAGCGTAGGTGTCATCTGCAGGCATCTATGCGAAGTAATACCATAAAACCGTGATTTGTAACACTGCCCCTCTTCACGAAGGGAGTGTTTGAGCCACAGGCAGGTCTTAACGGCAGAATGAGTGCCTGCAAGACTGTAACCCTGTTTTTTCAAAAGGCTATTTAAACCTGTTTTTTCAGGAAGGCCAAGTAATTTCATCTGGGTGGGTTACTTTAGCTTGCTATATATAAAATGCTCGCCACAAGAAAATCAAAACTGTAGCAGCATAGTCTTGAAATTGCACATATCTACCACTGGGACCTGTGCCGGAGTAGGAACCACGTTTACCCTTTTCTGGAACTCAGTCTGGGATTGCCACGTTCCCGAATTAATCAGGAGAACACCACGATATTGCTCCACGCCTACAGTATGAACATGTCCGCAATGAAGAATATCAGGGATACGATCAATTACAAAATGATCAGTTTTTTCAGGAGCTATTGGCACCCTGCTTCCGTAGATAGGAGAAAGATGCCTGCGTTTTATCATTTCCACCATCGCCTTTGTTGGTTCCTGATAGGAAACTCCGGGAACCGACGCCACAAAATCGTCAATGGATCTGCCGTGGTACATGAGCACATAAGCACCGTCAAGATTTACAAGTGCAGGGTTTCCCACGAAGATAATCCTGTCATCAAACATTTCCTGAATGTCCTTCGGCAGGGCAGGCTGTGGTTCTGCCTGCCTCACAGCATCATGGTTTCCAGGACATATTATTACCCTGATATGTTCTGGAACCTGATTAAAATATTCAGCTGCCTTTTCATACTGCTTGTAAACATCCGAAATAACAAGTTCATTTTCCTGCCCCGGATAAATACCGACCCCATCCACAATATCCCCGGCAACCACAAGGTAGCGAAGTTCCTGTGCCAGTTTTTTCAGGTTTTCATCCGGACTTTCTCCTTTAAGAAAAGATATGAAGGCTTCCCATTGCTCATCAAGAAAAGTAGTACTTCCTATATGTACATCAGAAATGAAAACTGCTTTTCCACTCGAAGGAGCTGATCTGAAAACACCATTTGGAACATCCGGAAAAATCAGTTTATTAGCTATCAAAAGTCTTCCGTCATTGGTCAATTTACCGCTAACACCTACAACGTCATCCAACACAAGATGGCTGGCCTGCTCAAAAAGATCCTTCTCGGAAGTGGTAAACAAAACCGGAAAAGACCCCGTAGGATCCTCAAACTGTATAAGACGATGCCCGTTTGAAGTACTCCTTATGTCTGAAACCATGCCGATTATAGAGATGTCCTCATACTCTCCATTACCACTTCTTCTTCCCATGTTTAAGCTCTCAAGTGGACGGGCATTAATCCTGCCACGTATGAATTCACTCAGTCTACTATAGCGATTGCGGAAATACTGGACAAACTCCATGTATTCTCCGACACATGTGGAACTGTCGGTTATGTCGGAAAGAACCTCCACAGGATTATCACTAAAAAGTGGTTCCGTTTTTTCGTTATTGAATTCACCCTGAATTTCAGAAATTGCCAAACTGGAAGTTTTCCCTGTAAAACTATCAAGATCCAGATGCTGGATGTCTATCACAAAAACATCTTCTTCGAGGTTTGAAAGAATATGTTCTGCAAGTTTCGGGGACTGGCAGTGTGAGCTAATAAATTCGGCCGCTTCAGGACTCACCTGATAGCCTTCTTCCATTAGCCTGAATATAACCTGTTGCCCGGATTCACCGCTCATATTGAATCAATTTATTTATTTTTGTTTTGCCAATAATATATACCAATAGATTTAAACTATTACTACTCATATCCAGAAACATTCTCAAAGCCTTTGGTAAAAGGAGATTTTAGCAACATGGAACTTCCAGATTCTATCAGGCAATTCAAAGAAAGTGAGAACTTTTGGATAAGCCTTGCCAGAGATATAATTTCAGTAATAGCCATACTGGCAGCATTTGCAATCCTTTCACAGATAATATTCGGCCTCTGGACACCTATGGTTGCCGTGGAATCAAGCAGCATGGAGCCCCATATGAATATAGGAGATATCATTTTCATACAGAGTATAGACCGGACTGAAGTAATTACCTATAGATCCGCACCACAAGATTATATTTCCTTTGGGATGCCAGGTGACGTTATTCTGTATCGCCCCTACGGACAGGAAGGTGTTACTCCAATAATTCACAGAGCCATGTATTATGTTGAGGAAGGAGAACCAATGTGGGAAAACGGTCCTGTCGCACCTCACTCCGGTTATATTACCAAGGGTGACAATGAAAAGACAAACAAGTATTATGATCAACAGGGAATGGTCAGCTATATGACTCCTATAAAAGAAGAATGGATAATAGGGGTTGCACGTTATCGCATTCCCTATCTAGGTTATGTCAGATTGCTGTTTTCCTGAAAAAAGGTTTGCCGTCCGGAAAAACACTTATGACTTATTGTTATAGATGCATCTGTGCAGTAATTACCGGTTTGAAATCTGCCAGCATATTCAGGCGGTAATCTTCAAGCAAAACTTTTTTTGTGCTTTCAAGGGGAACACTTAAGACTATTTCCTTAGTGCGCCCGTATCTTCCCTTGCTCACCACAATTGCATTGAGAATACCAAGCATGTCCAGCTCGGAAATCAAATCTGTTACCCTGCGCTGGGTCAGTACATCCATGTCCACATTCCTGCAGAGTTGCCTGTAGACATTATACACCTCTCCTGTAGTGACATTCCTGTAACCGTGGTTTCGAAGTAGCATTACACTGTAAAGAGAAAGTTTGGATTGGGTAGGAAGAGTCCGAACTACTTCAATAATCCTATCTGTTTCAATTTTCTCCTGAGCCTGCCTTACATGTCTTTCTTCAACCTGATTTTTCTTCTCCCTTTCTGCAATCTCACCTGCAACTCTCAGGAGATCAAGAGCTCGGCGAGCATCACCATGTTCCTGAGCTGCAAACGCCGCACACAATGGAATTACCATCTCACTCAGTGATCCTTCTTTGTAGGCGATCCCTGCCCTGTGCCTGAGAATATCACTTATCTGCTCGGCGTCATAAGGCGGAAAAATAATTTCCTCTTCACCAAGGGAACTCTTCACTCTTGGATCAAGAAATTCAGTAAATTTAAGATCATTTGAAATTCCAATCATACTAACTTTTGCATTTTGGAGTTCAGTGTTGATCCTAGATAAATTATAAAGAACATCATCACCTTTCTTGATCAATTTGTCAATCTCGTCAAGAATAATAATTACAACCTGTTTGTTTGCATCAACTGCTTCCTTAAATTTGAAGAAAACCTGATCAGTAGGCCATCCTGTCATTGGTACATCTTCACCAAACTGTTTTGCAAGATTGGCCAGAAGCCTATACTGAGTATCTATTACCTCACAATTAATGTAGAGCACAACACATGGTACATGCAAAGTTTCGCTTTTCTTTTCAAGTTCGATTCCAACATATCTCGCAACAGCAGTTTTGCCTGTTCCGGTCTTCCCATAAATTAGAATGTTGGAAGGAGTGTCACCCTTCAAAGCGGAAACTAATATCATTGCCAGACTGTTTATTTGATCACTCCTGTGAGGCAATGTATCAGGAGTATATGAAGGACGCAATACTTCCTTGTTCTTAAACAACGACTCGGATTCTAATAACTCCTGAAATAATCCGTCTAATGACTCTAATGACTCGTTAGCCATGTAAACACCTTCCAATTAAAATTCATTCGATAAGTTTCATTTGATAAGTCAGAAAAGCCCGATAATATTGGTTTTTCTGTATAATCAAGTCTTGTATGTTTCTTGTCTTGTATAGTGATAAAGCTGTAACAAATGCAATGGAAACTGAACCTATTAATGTTTATGGTGAAGACCCCATCATTTCTACTGGAAATATAAATAATAAAAGTTTAATCATATAGTTTAAAAGGTAATTATTTTCAGAAAAATATTGGATAACCAATTTTTCTGGTTTTAAGATTGAGCTAAACCAAAACCCCTTAATTTCTACTGGAAACTATATAAAAAGAGGGCACCCTATTATTTCGTGTGGAGATTAAAAAAAGATGCAAAAGCATCTTTAATAAAAAATGAAAAAAAGATAGTCGTGTAAATATAGGAAAAATAGTATTTATAATTAACTATAAATCAATAATATAAATTAACACTTTTATAATAAATTTAATTATAATTAAATTTTTGTTATTTAAAAATGTTTAAGTTTTTTGAAAAACATTTTTGTACAATTTTTATTATTTAATATATTCAGATTATCCTAAAATTTAATAATGCCAAAATGATATCCAAATCACTTAATTTCCAGAAGAAATCATGGGGTGCCCTTATTCCTATTTTTTAAATCCTATTTTTTAAATTAGATCAAAAAGCAAAGACAAATCATTTAAACTAAGTAATGCTATTTTTACATCGATCCTGATGAACAAAAATGGAGTTTCTGAAGAAGATGTACTTGCTGATCTTGCTAAGATAAAACTACTTGATACACCTTACGAAAGAGTTCTTAGTTCTATGTGTACTTATCCTCATCCTATAGCAGCATCAGTCCATCAGGATTTTCTTGAAACAAATATGGGTGATCCTGGACTTTTTAAAGGTACAACAATTCTGGAAGAGAGAGTCATAAATCTTCTTGGAAAATTGCTTCACAAACCAGATGCCTGTGGCTATCTCAGTACAGGAGGTACAGAATCAAATATCCAAGCTATTCGTGCCATGAAAAACTGCAGCATTTCAAAAAAGCCAAACGTAGTTTTGCCTTCTTCAGCTCATTTCTCGTTTGAGAAAACAGGTAATCTCACAGGAGTTGAAATGAGACGGGCCAGATTAGATCCTGATCTTCGCGTTAATATTGACTCAGTAAAAAACCTGATTGATGAGAATACTATTGGACTTGTGGGTATTGCGGGTACCACTGAATTTGGCCAGATAGATGATATCCAGCAACTATCTTTAATTGCAGAAGAAAATGATTTGTTCCTACATGTGGATGCAGCATTTGGTGGTTTTGTAATTCCATTTTTGGAAAAGCATTATTCGTATGATTTTGAAGTTGAAGGTGTTTCTTCCATTACAATAGATCCGCATAAAATGGGTTTAAGCACAATTCCTTCGGGTGGTCTTCTTTTCAGAGATAAATCGCTTCTTGAATCCCTTTCTGTTCATACTCCGTACCTTACAGTAAAGACCCAGAGCTCCCTTACAGGTACCAGAAGCGGGGCTGCTGTGGCTGCAACTTATGCTGTCATGATGCATCTTGGAATGGATGGCTACAAAAAAGTAGTTGATAATTGTATGGACATGACACGGTATCTGGTATCAGGTGCAAAGGAAAGAGGTTTTTCCACTGTAATTGATCCGGTTATGAATATTGTATGCCTGAAAATGGATTCACCCGTAGAATTACAGAAACGCCTGCTCTTAGAATATGGGTGGAGAGTCTCGGTCACTCATAATCCGCAGTCCCTCAGACTTGTGGTTATGCCTCATCTTAACAAAGATATTATTTCTGAATTCCTTGATGATCTTGCATCTTTAGCGTAAATCAATGTATTTCTCTGACCTTACTTCATTATCTACTTCTCAAAATCAAAATTTCATTATTAATTAAAAAAATAAAGAGGGGATGAAAGTATCACTTAAATGGATTAAATTAAAGGGCACCTAGCCTTGAAGCTTGTAAAGGCGTGTACCCTTCAAAATCCTTGACTGATCAACACTATGCCTTCTGCCTATATATCTCTGAAGATAGCAGGATGAAAGTATTCATAATTCTTTTTTGGATAGAGATAAATAAGATCAAATTTAAAAATATTAACATGGCTAGCTCTTTCAGGATTGGAACAATAATGGGTATCCCAATATTGATTCATATTTCGTTTCTTATTGTATTGCCTTTATTTGCTTTGATATTTGCCTCGGCTCCCGTTCCCTATGGTTTCCAGGATGTCCAGCCGGTCTTTTTAAGCTATATTCTTTCATTTATTACTACTATCCTGCTTTTTGCCTGTGTGCTTCTACACGAGCTGGGTCATTCATATTTTGCAAAACGTTACGGGGTTAAAATCCAGAATATCACCCTTTTCCTGATTGGAGGAGTTTCCTCGATGGAAGAAATGCCAAGAAATCCTTCACAGGAAGCCAAAATGGCTTTTGCAGGTCCCATGGTTAGTTTCTTTATAGGTTTTGTGCTTTTTATACTCAATTTTGGTATTACATTACTAGTGGCTTCATACGCTGACACTCCTTTTTATAGACTAGTGGGGATACTGGCTACCATCAATATTGGACTCGGTGTTTTCAATCTGATACCTGCATTTCCTATGGATGGAGGTCGTATTCTACGTGCGTGGTTTGCCAGGAAAATGAATTATGTGCGAGCAACCCACAATGCTGCAGGCGTCGGAAAATTTTTTGCGTTGCTGATGGCTCTTGCGGGTCTTCTTTCCAATCCTTGGAATCTCTGGCTACTTCTGATTGCAGTATTTGTTTATATGGGTGCGTCATCTGAAGAACGTTCAACTGTTATAACGACAACACTTGAAAATGTCCTTGTCAGGGATCTAATGTCTGAAGACGTGGTTGCGGTATCTCCTGATATGAGCATTGATGAACTTACGCAGTTTATGTTTAAACACAAGCATATGGGCTATCCTGTTATGGAAGGTAATGTTTTAAAAGGAATCATTACGTTTACGGACGTGCGCAATGTGCCTCCCATAGATAGGCCTGCCATTCTGGTATCGGATGTCATGACACGGGATGTTGTTTCTATATCTCCTGATGCATCGGCAACGGATGCCTTTAAGCTTCTTACCACAAAAAACATCGGAAGGCTCGTGGTTATGGAAAATGATGAAGTCATTGGCATCCTTTCCCGTACAGACTTGATGCATGCAATGGCGTTGTTAAATGAGTGAAGGTGCATCCCAAGAGGATTAGAATGGAAAGAGAAGCCCGATTAAGTGATTCCAGCAGTCAAGATATAGATTATTCTTACGAAGATGTTTCTTCTTCGGGAAGTCACTCATATTTATCTTCATATAATGACTCTGCTGCAACGATCATGCAAGTCATTGAACCTCACCAATCCCGGATTGTGATAGTCGGGACAGCTCACGTCTCGGAAAAAAGTGTAGAAGAAGTTAAAGAAACAATCCAGCGTGAAAAACCTGATGTTGTTGCAGTGGAACTTTGTCGTGGACGATATGAAGCACTGCAAAACCAGAATCAATCTTCTTCCACTGAGTTACCAATAAAAGAGATGCTCACTGGTGGTAAGTTCTATTTCCTTCTTGTTCAGATCCTTCTTTCCTATGTGCAGAAAAAAATCGGAAGTGAGATGGGAGTTGATCCCGGCTCCGAAATGATAGCTGCTATTGATGCCGCCAAGGCTGAAGGTTATGAAATAGCCTTGATTGATAGAGATATACAGGTTACTATGCAGCGTTTTTGGAGTTCTATGGGCTTTTTTGAGAAACTGCGTATGATGTGGGACCTTATTAGTGCAGCAGTAGGCATTGGTGGAGGTCAGCAGATTGATATGGATAATATCACAAGTCAGGAATCCATCTCAATGCTCACAGAAGAACTCAGGAATACAGCCCCAAATGCAGGCAAGGTCCTGATTGATGAAAGAGATGCCTATATTGCAGGCAGCCTATTAAATTTGGTTTCAGGAGGAGGAAAAACGGTTGTGGCAGTTGTGGGTGCAGGACATAAACCCGGAGTCCAGCGCTACCTTTCCAATCCTTCGACCATTCCACCTCTTTCTTCGCTTATGGAAATTCCCAAATCTCGATTTAGTCTGGTTAAGATAATCGGATTTGGAATAGTAGCCCTTGCATTGTTGACTTTCATACTGCTGATTTTCTCAGGTACACCTCTTAAATTGCTGTTACTGGCTTTTGGCTGGTGGTTTATCATCAACGGTGTGCTCAGTGCCACAGGCGCAGCGCTTGCAAAGGGCCATCCATATTCCATTCTTACAGCTTTTGGAGTTGCATGGCTCACATCACTGAATCCTATGATGGCTGCAGGTTGGTTTGCAGGACTTATGGAGGCAAAACAGCGACGTCCTACAGCCGACGATCTGAAGGAAATTACCGAGCTTGAAACATTCAGTGAAATGCAGAATAACAATTTCTTCAGGGTTATACTGGTGGCAGCCCTTGCAAATCTGGGAAGCGTTATCGGTAGCATAGTTGGTCTCTATATAGTCGTAACCACAACAGGGCTTGATCCTAGAGATATTATTGAAGCTGGTTTCAACAATTTGATGATAAGGTTTGGATTGTAAGAATTTCAATCCTTTAACTTTTTTGATATCTGTTAGGGTGTTTCAGTTTTAGTTTTCTTCAAGAAGTAGCAGTCAGGAAATCTCTGGATTTCCCATAAAAAATTAGTATGATATATGATAAAATTAACATAGATTTGCAAAATGCTATTTTTTAGGTGCATTCTAATTTTAAAAATTAGAGAAAGACGAACTTTAATGCAAGAAAGCACAGGATGTACAAGTAAAAAGTAAAAAAGAAGAAACGACCTCATACAAGGTCGTGAAGGTTGAATTTGTATGGACCGAGGTTTCCGCCATAGTTTCCTGCTGTGATTTTCTTGACACCCGGAACCTTAACGGCACTCTTGATACCTGCGGACATTGCATTTGCCACTGCTTCCTCGCTTATACCATTGATAACGATCTCATACACTGCACCGACATCTTCAGGAATCTCGGTTCCTTCGATCTGATCCCGGATTGAAGGGCAGAATTTCTCATTGGCAGTTGCTTTTAGGAACTTGTATTTATTGGCACCGGGTTTGGAACCGCTGGCAACAATACCACCGGGGAACGGTGTTATGGTTCCTTCAACTTTTTCGATTGCTTCCACAGCAGCTTCCGCAGCGTTCAGGGCACTCATCTGGCAGTCTCCGAAGATAAAGAAGTTACCGCCTGCAACACCGTCTACTGCACCAATGGAGTGCTCTACAATGAAATCGCCTTCCATCATCGGTATCTTGTAGGCTTTTCTTCCACCAACTTCTGTTTCGGATTCAGTGCCATCTGCAAAGAACTTGAGTTTAAAACCGGTATCAAACTGCTTATCGGCATCTGGAAGACCGTTGAAAACAGCAGTTGTTGGCGCAGTCAGTACACACTGGCCTATTCTTTCAAGAAGCTGTTCTTCAAGGGACTTGTAACCGAATGTGCAAAACTGGACATACACACCAGGCCTTCCATCAGGGGTTTCGTCTGCACTGACTACCTTTTCAATGCCCGCTTCTGCAGGGCACATGATAACTGAAGTACCAAAACCAGTAGCTTCCTGGGCTGCGATTCTTGCCCAGCGCTCGTTTACTGCTGTGATAAGGGCTCTTCCGATTTTAATTGGAAACGCTTCTGCAAATGTATCTTCGATTTCGACTCCGTTAATTTCCATGAAAACACCTTTAAAACGTTGTTTTAAGTACAGATTAGATACCCTTTGCAATACAAATACTCTTCGACATTGTTTTGTGATCCTGTGAATCAAAGTTTAGCGCCACAACGCTTGCAGTAAGATGCATCGTTATCATGTGTATCCAGACCACAGTCGGAACAGGTTTTGGAAGTAATGCTATCCTCCTGCTCAAAAATCTGGGCTCCTGTCTCTCGATTTGAAACCTTTATTATGGTATGTGTAACAATACCGGTGGGTACTGCAATTATGGAAAAACCTGTGATCATAATAATCGATGCTATCAGATGACCAAGTGGAGTTGTAGGTACAATGTCACCATAACCAACTGTGGTTATGGTTGTTATTGCCCAATAAATGCTTTCCGGAATACTTGTGAAATCAGGATTTTCATTCTCAACTACATACATAAATGAGCCAAGAATAATCACAAGGTTAAGAACTGCAAAAAGAAAAACCACGATCTTGCGCTGACTTTCACGTAAGGCTTCTATGAGCAGTTCGGCTTCTGTGAGATACTGTACAAGCTTGAGTATTCTGAAAATTCTCAAAAGCCTGAGGCTGCGTATTACCAGCAGGTATTGTCCTCCTGGAAGGAGTATCGACAGGTATGTTGGGAGCACTGCTATAAGATCGATAATCCCGAAAAAACTGAGAGCATATTTCTTTTTGTCCCTAACGCATGCTATTCTTAGTAGGTATTCCATTGTAAAGAGGATGGTGAATCCCCACTCCATTAAATAGAATCTATCATGGTAAGTTGTGCTTATAGATTGCACACTATCAAGCATTACCACCAGCACACTGGCTACTATTACAAGTATGAGTAGCAGATCAAAATATTTTCCTGCAGGTGTATCAGCTTCAAAAATAATATTGTAGATAGATTCTTTCCAGCTTCCTTTCTCAGGAGCGTTTTCATACTTGTATTTGCTCTTCACATGATCCCCCGATTGTTCCAACTATATAATCGGCAGAATAATAATATTGCGTGAAGTGTGAGCCCCAAACATTTATCTATTAAGAAGTCTCATATATGAGACACATCTCACAATTGAGAGGTTACAAATTTATGCATACTATTTCTTCACTCAAGATTCTGGGATTGCTGGGTGCACTTGATCGTCCCATCAAACTTTCTTCGACAGAATTTGCAGAATACCTTTACACAAGCTCGAAGACCGCTGCACGGATACTCAAGATGCTGGAGGAAGAAGGTTTTGTTGAGAGGAGAATTGTTGCAGGCGGACAAATTGTCCAGATTTCTCTTAGTGGAAAAGCCATTCTTGAGAAAGAATATGCCGATTACCGCCATATTTTTGGTGATCATGGGAAACTTGAGCGTGTTGAACTCCACGGTCATGTGGTAACGGGTCTGGGTGAAGGACAATATTACATCGGGCAGGAAGGTTACCAGAGACAGTTTCATGAAAAGCTGGGTTTTTTCCCTTATCCAGGAACCCTCAATATTCATTTGACGGATTTCAGCATGAAGCTGCGTGAAGAGGTGGAGAAGGGTGCAGTGATACCGCTGGCTGGTTTTACTGATGGGAAGCGGACATTTGGGGGTGTTAGTTGTTATCGTGTTTATATTAATGGGATTGAGGCTGCGGTTGTGGTGCCTGACAGGACACATTATCCAAAGGACTTGCTTGAGATTGTTTCCCCTGTGGAATTGCGAAAGGAATTGAAACTCAAAGATGGAGATGAAGTTCGTATTGTTGTTGATGGTAATTAAGAGGAGGTGTATTTATGAAAGATTCTGTTTTTAACTCACGGATTCAAAAAGCAATTGAAGCTATCCGCGAAGGTAAGATGATCTTTATTTTTGATTCGGATGGCAGGGAAGGGGAAACAGATTTTACAATTCCTGCTTTTGCGGTTACACCTGATGACATCAGGTGGATGCGTGTTGATGGTGGAGGACTTATATGTGTTGCCCTTGCAGATGACGTTTGTGAGAAGCTTGGTCTCCCTTTCATGGCGGATATCCTGCATGATGTTGAATCGGATTGGCCTGCCATAAAAAGTATTGCTGAGAGGGACGGGGATTTAAAATACGATAATCGTTCATCGTTTTCTCTCTGGGTAAACCACCGTGAGACAAGAACAGGCATTCCTGACCAAGAGCGTGCCCTGACCATCAATAGGCTTGCAAAAATCAGTGAAATAGCTCGCAATAGTGATGTTGCAGCCGTGGATTTCGGAGCTGAATTCCGGGCACCTGGTCATGTGGCCCTGCTTCGGGCAGCACGCGGACTCATGGAAAACCGCAGTGGACAGACTGAGCTATCCATCGCCATGGCGGAGATGGCAGGCATTACTCCGGCCATGGTTGTCTGCGAGATGCTGGATGACAGAACAGGCAAGGCTCTGGCAAAAGCTGATGCAAAAGCATATGCAGAGAGGCATGATTGCGTTTTTCTCAGCGGAGCCGAGATTACCGAAGCCTACGAATTATGGAAACTTTCATCTGTTTAACAGCAGAAAAAGTGATATAGATATAGTTCGTATTAGGTGCTCAGACCTCGTGGGGCCGTAGGGTAGCCTGGTCCATCCTGCAAGGCTGGGGGTCTTGCGACTTGAGTTCAAATCTCAGCGGCCCCACCAAAAACCCGATATTCAATTTCCAAAATTCGCTTTGGGAATGTAAGGCCGTTTGACATTGGCCAAGGGAACTTTGCTTGTTTTATCCATTTTTTATCAAATTTACTCGATGCTTTTCTACTACAAGTTTCACTTGAACTTCCACATGCGGGAATCCATCGCCTTTAAGCAAGTAAACTTGTGCATTGGAGGGACAAACGTATCAGACAAACCAGAAGTCTTTTCGTTTATGATTTTTCGCCTGTATTCGTATTTGTGATGGTTACGATTCTGACTTCATCCTTTCCACAAGTACATTTGTGCTGTTAGGTTGTCTTCCATTTGTTCCTGTTCAATGAAACAATCCTCGCGACAGATATCGAAAACCCCTTTATTTCCACTCCAAAAACAACAAAACCATCAAATTTATGTTAAACAAGAGAGCCAGTTTGCGATATAGTTAAATTTTTGTGAAACGGTTTCTATTGTACTAATCAAATCCAGTGGTGGTTATAATATCAAACCGGTAATCGTTGCAGAGCATCTAAAAAAGAATTTCAACAGTTTTGTAGCTGTTGATGATGTAAGTTTCACCGTATACAGCGGAGAGTTTTTCGGTTTTCTCGGACCTAACGGAGCAGGAAAAACCACTACTATGAAGATGATACAATGTGTATCACCACTGGATAATGGAAAACTCACTGTTTTCGGAATGGATGTCACCAGACAGCACCGGGAGATCAAAAGTTTCATGGGGGTTGTCCCGCAGGAAAACAATCTGGATCCGGATTTTTCTGTTTACAAGAACCTCTATGTTTATTCACGCTACTTCGATATTCCCAGAAAGGAAGCAGAAAAGCGAATAGAAAAACTACTGGATTTTGTCCAGCTGACTGAGAAAAGGGACACTTTGGCAGATACCCTGTCGGGAGGGATGAAAAGAAGGCTCATCCTTGGACGTGCTCTCATAAATGAGCCCCGATTGCTGATGCTTGATG
Source organism: Methanohalophilus sp. (assembly GCF_030156785.1). GTDB lineage: Archaea > Halobacteriota > Methanosarcinia > Methanosarcinales > Methanosarcinaceae > Methanohalophilus. The sequence goes on along the minus strand of NZ_JASGLW010000006.1, from coordinate 12,893 downwards.
AGCCAACTGTGGGACTGGACCCCCAGTCAAGGCACATTGTGTGGGATAAGCTCACAGAACTCAAGAAAAAGGGGACCACTATTGTGATGACCACTCATTATCTTGAGGAAGCAGCCCAGTTATGTGACAGGCTTGTGATAATGGACAATGGCCAAATTCTTGTAGAAGGAACCCCTGAAGAAATAATCCAAGAGCATATTGGCAGTGATATTATAGAAACAAAGGATACCGATGAAATACGAATCTGCCTTGATAAAAACAATGCCCGATATGAAGTAATAGGGGACATGATTCAGATCTATAGCAATAATCCCCAGATTATAACTGATCACCTGATGAAACAGTGTAGTCTCGAAAAAATCATTGTTCGCAAGGCAACGCTGGAAGATGTGTTTCTGAAACTTACCGGCAGGAAACTGAGGGACTGATTATGGGATACTTTAGCCTCCCCGATATAACAAGCAAATCCTTTAAGGTCTGGTTACGCAACCGCGATGTGTTCATGAGTACATTCAAGGTAAATTTCCTGCCACCCTTAGTCGAACCAATCCTTTATCTCTTTGCGCTGGGATTCGGGCTCGGGAACTATATCTCGGATATAGAAGGTGTATCCTATGCGGAATTCATCGCTCCGGCACTGATATCCGTATCCTTGATGTACGCAGCTTTTTACGAATGCACGTTTGGGTCATATGTCAGGATGTATTACCAGAAAACTTTTGATGCTATAATCGCAACACCTCTGAATATTGATGAAGTGATAGCAGGTGAATTACTCTGGGGTGCTACCCGCAGTGTCATCAACTCCATTATTGTACTTCCGGTAATGGCGATATTCGGGCTTGTGGTTTTTCCACATTCCCTTTTGATAATCCCCTTCGCATTTCTTGGAGGGATGCTGTTTTCCTGCATTGCGATGTGTTTTACAGCTGTAAGCTCGAATATAAACTCACTGACTTATCCTTCCATTCTTTTCATAATGCCCATGTTCCTTTTCAGCGGAACCTTTTTTCCTCTTTCATTGCTGCCACAGGGGGTCCAGTATTTCGCTCTGGCAACTTTGCCGCTGGCGCATATAGTGATAGTCATCCGCTCACTGACATCCGGCATCCTGGATGTTTCTTTGTTGTTTAGTCTTGTCTGGTTGGTAGTGGCTTCAGCACTTTTTTTCCTGCTTTCAATAAACCTTATGAAAAAAAGACTCATCATCTGAAAAGGAGGAATTAACCTGCAAATGGGGACAGGTGTATTCAGAGTAGGTCTTTCCATCCCCTCCTTCCTCCGTTTGTGAAGCAGCATTCTGGTTTTCTACTTTTTTGATTTATGCTTACTGTTTTCTTACTGTTTGCACTTTACAATCCAAACACAAAAATACCAACAAACAGATAAATCCACCAGACAATTCACTGCGGAGTAAGAATGAGCAAACTAACACCTGCTATGGAGCAGTATTACAGTGCAAAAAAAGAACATCCGGATGCCCTTATTTTTTCAGGATGGGCGATTTCTACGAATCTTTCGGTGAGGATGCAAAGATAATTTCCCGAGAACTTGAGATAGCTCTTACCAGCAGGGGAAAAGGGAAAGACGGCTCAAAAATGCCTCTTGCAGGTATCCCTTATCATGCAATTGATAATTATCTTCCCCGCCTTGTGAAAAAAGGATATAAAGTAGCAATTTGTGAACAACTCGAGGACCCAAAGAAAGCCAAGGGTGTTGTAAAGCGGGGAGTTGTGCGGGTTGTAACCCCGGGAACTGCAATAGATTCCTCTATTCTTACAGATGCTTCCAATAATTACCTTATGTCCTTATCCCAGTATGGGGAGAACTTTGGTATTTCTTTTTTAGATGTATCAACCGGGGAATTCCTGACTACGTGCATACAGGATGCCTTCCCTTACGATGGGATTGCAGCGGAAATATCTCGCATGCAACCGGCAGAACTGATTCTTCCTACAAACCTCATGAAGGAACCAAGGCTGCTCCGCAGACTTGAGGAAATGGATCTCATTGTGCACGAGTTTGTTTCTGAGGCTTTTGATCCGCATGCAGCAAAACAAAAACTGATGGATCACTTTGGCGTCAGAACATTGGAAGGCATGGGTTGCGATAATCTTCCTGCGGCTATTTCATCGGCGGCGGCAGCTCTTGAATACGCTACAGTGACCCAGATGCGGGAGCTGGGACATGTCCAGACTCTCAAGACCTATTCAAATTCTGAATACATGGTTTTGGATTCAATCACCCTGAGAAATCTTGAAGTTGTAAGAAATGTGAGAGATGACGGGAAGGAAGCGACATTGCTCAAGGTACTGGACGAAACTTCCACTCCCATGGGTAGCAGGATTCTTCTTAAATGGCTCACCAAGCCGCTGCTTAATGTGGACGATATCAACAGGCGTCTTGATGCTGTGGAAGAGTTCAACAAGAATACCATGATGCGTTTTGATGTACGCTCACATCTTTCCTATGTCAGGGATATAGAAAGGCTGGTTGGAAGAGTTGCTTACGGTAACGGTAATGCTCGGGATCTGGTAGCCCTTAAAAACTCCCTGCAGTCTGTAGGTCCGATTCTTGAATCAATGAGCCAGGAGAATCACAGTTCCTTGTTACAGGAATCAATTGATATCCTGAAATCTTTTTCCGCAAGGGAGGAACTTATTGGATGCATTGACCGTGCAATTGTTGAAGAACCGCCTCTTTCTGTCCGGGAAGGGGGAATGATCAAGCCGGGTTACAACAGCGAATTGGATGAATTAAGGGAAATATCCAGCAATGCAAAATCATGGATTGCATCTTTTCAGCAACAGGAGAGAGAAAGGACCGGAATTAAATCCCTGAAGGTCGGTTATAACAAAGTCATAGGTTACTATATCGAGATCACAAAAAGCAATATCCCACAGATTCCGGAAGACTATATTCGAAAGCAGACTATGGCAAATGCTGAAAGGTTTTTCACTCCTCAACTCAAGAAATGGGAGAGTAAGATTCTATCTGCTGATGAAAAAATAGTTGCACTTGAGCACCGTATTTTTACGGAACTCTCCTCTTATGTTGCCTCTTTTTCCAGGGAATTACAGGATACCGCATCCTGCCTGGGAAGACTGGACGTACTGGGATGCCTTGCTGAGGTAGCTGCCAATAACAACTATGTGAGACCAAATATTACAAACGATTGCAGGATAATTGTTCGAGAGGGCAGGCATCCCGTAGTTGAGAAATCTGTTGAAGGGAGCTTTGTGCCAAATGATATTGAGATGGATTGCTCTGACAGCCAGTTCCTTCTCATAACAGGTCCCAATATGGCGGGAAAATCAACCTATATGAGACAGGTGGCCTTGATAGTAATCATGGCACAGGCAGGTTCTTTTGTACCTGCATCTCATGCTTGCATCGGCATTGTTGACAGGGTTTTCACAAGGATTGGAGCCTTTGACGATCTTGCAAGCGGGCAGAGTACTTTTATGGTGGAAATGGTGGAGCTTGCCAATATCCTGAACAATGCCACTCCCCGCAGTCTTATTCTGCTGGATGAAATCGGAAGAGGGACAAGCACCTATGACGGTTATAGCATTGCCAAAGCAGTTGTGGAGTATATTCATAATAAGGGGCGTGTGGGAGTAAGATCACTCTTTGCAACCCACTATCACCAGCTTACGGATATTGCAGATCAGCTCAAAAGGGTGAAAAATTACCACATTGCCGTGAAAGAAGAGGGCGATGAGCTTGTTTTCCTGCGAAAGATTGTTCCCGGGGCTACAGATAAAAGCTACGGTATTCATGTAGCAAGACTTGCTGGGGTGCCCCGCAAAGTTACAAAACGTTCTCAGGAAATCCTTAATGATATTGAAAATGAGAGTATAATCAGCAAGGAAAACACTGCTGAGAGAAGACGCAGTTCTACTGCAAAGTATACCCAGGTTTTACTTTTTGATCCCTATGCGGGACAGGACAATGACTATGGCACTGAGATACTTAATGAAATCAGGGATCTTGATCTCAATAATATGACTCCCATTGAATCATTTAATAAGCTTCATGAGTTCCAGAAAAAGATAAAGGAGAACGAACTCAATGGATGACAATCATCGTATACATGTGCTGGATGAAGAAACCATCAATAAAATCGCAGCAGGGGAGGTGATAGAGCGCCCGGCATCGGTTGTTAAGGAGCTTGTTGAAAATTCCATTGATGCTTCTGCTACTGATATTCGAGTGGAAATAAGGGGGTCAGGTTCTAAAATGATTTCGGTCATGGATAATGGCGAGGGAATGAGCCGGGAGGATGCCAGACTTGCATTCACCAAGCACGCAACAAGCAAGATCAAAAACATTGAAGACATTCAAGCTGTTCTGACACTGGGATTTAGAGGTGAGGCTCTTTCCTCCATTGCTGCAGTTTCCCGGGTGGAACTTGTGAGCAGGAAACATGATGCCCTATCTGCCGTGAAGGTGCATGTAAACGGCGGGATCGTTGAGGAAGTTAGTGAAATTGGTTCATCTCCTGGGACAAAAGTTGTAGTGAAAGATCTTTTTTACAACACTCCTGCAAGGCGCAAGTATCTTAAAAGTCCCAGAACCGAACTTTCCCACATAACTGATACGGTAATGCGTCTGGCACTTGGCAATCCGCAGGTGTCATTTACACTCGTAAGCGAAGGCCGGGTGACACTTCGTGCACCTGCAGGTGACATATTTGACAGGATAATCCAGTTGCTTGGAAGCGATATTGCAAAATCCATGCTTCCGGTAAACTATGAGGGGGAACTGGTAACTGTTTCAGGTTACATCTCCAAACCCGAGATAAGCCGGACCGGGAAAGACATGCAGTATTTTTTCGTTAATGGAAGAAGTATTGCTTCAGTGGCCATGAGCAATGCCATACTTCTTGGTTACTACACGCTTCTCCCAAAGGGCAGATATCCTCTTGCTGTTCTGGATGTGCGTGTAAACCTCAGGGAAGTCGATGTAAATGTGCATCCTGCAAAACGCAGGGTTCGTTTTAGTCGTGAATCCGATGTAATGGATGATCTTACCCGGGCGGTGGAGAATACTCTTGCTGATCAGGAACTTGTTCCTGAAGCGAAACTGGCAAAAAAACAACCTTTCCAGACTTCCCTGCATTCTGGAAAACCTGTGCATGAAGCTGGAAGTCCTGTCATAAAGGAAAGCAAAGCTGCATACAGGGCACCGTTAAAAGACACCGAGAGGCGCCTCAAACGATCTGAAAGGGAACTTGAAGGAAAATCTCCGGACAATGTCGCATTTGTTTTGAAGGATATGAGGGTAGTGGGGCAGGTGCATAATCTCTACATAATTGTGGAGACCGAAGACGGGATTATGCTAATTGATCAGCATGCTGCACATGAAAGGATAATGTATGAGCAAATACGCAAAAAAGCAGCCGGGGGTTGGCAGGAACTTCTGGAGCCTGTGACTATTGATCTGACGCCTCGGGAAAAAGTAATAATGCAGGAATATATACCCTATTTTGAAGAGATGGGTTTTGCTATTTCGGAATTTGGTCCCAGTACCTATATTATAACAGCAGTCCCGCATGTTTTCGGAAAAGTGCAGGATCCTTCTGGCATCCGTGATCTAGTCTCTGAAATTCTCTCAACCGGCAGGATACAGGATAAAAGTAGTATTTATGATCATATGTACAAGACAATGGCCTGCAGGGCTGCGATTAAGGCGGGGGCTTCTTGCACAGTTGCACAGATGAGGAATTTGCTGGAGCAGCTTGAAATGGCTGAGAATCCGTTTACCTGCCCCCATGGGAGACCAACAGTTATTCGCCTGACTATGGATGAACTTGCAAGACTTTTCAGGAGAACAGGTTGATAGTATAAAGCAAGTCGGTACTTTTATAACTTTAAAGCTGTGATTTGATGACAATGATCGACCCTGTGAACAAATCAAAAATCCCTGATGAATGGCTGGAAAAATCCAGTTTTCCAAGAGATGAATTGGAAGAAGGCATCAAAAACGGTCTGCTTGTGGTGCTGAGTGATGGTTCTGTGCTCAGACGAGGCTATACTACAGGAACTACAGCTGCAGCAGCTGCCAAGGCTGCTGTCTTGTCCATGGGGAAAGATGTTTCCCAGATCTCGGTGCCGACACCATCCGGTGTGCGTGCCCATTTTAATGTGGTTGAGGCAAAGGACGGTTATGCGAAAGTTGCCAAAATACAGAATGATCACGAGTCAGATATAACAAGGGGACTTGAGTTTGTGGGTCATGCAAAGCCTTCTGATACGATTTTAATTACTGCAGGTGAAGGTGTGGGTATTGTCACAAGGGGTGGTTTACAGGTCAAGAAAGGCCTTCCTGCAATAAACCCGAAACCTCTGGCACAGATCAGGGCTGCCGTTGAGGAAGCGGTTGAAGAGCTGGGACTTGCCGGAGTGAAAGTGGAAATATCCCTGCCTAAAGGAGTGGAAATAGCTAAAAAGACCCTCAACTCTACAATTGGGGTAGAAGGCGGCATTTCAATTCTTGGTACTACAGGGTTTGTTGAACCCTGGAACGATCACCTCGGGGAGATGAAGAGTGACTTAATCCGTTCTTCCCGCAAAGTTGTTCTCACCACAGGGCGTATTGGCATTCGCTATTCCACAATGTTATTCCCTGATTACACGGTTGTGCTTGCAGGCAGTCGCATTTCCGAAGGACTTGAGGCAGCAAGCGGTGACGTGGCTATTTGCGGTCTTCCGGGACTCATTCTTAAGTGGGGCGATCCGGAGATACTCAAGGACACCGGTTTTGCCACGGTTTCGGAAATGATAGAGAGGGAACCTGAAGGCAAGCACCTGAAAGAGGCTTTCAGGAAAACTGTTGAGAAAGCAAAAGGTGCTCGTGTGGTCATTGTTGATCGTGATGGGACAGTCTTGATGGACAGTGAGGATGTAGAATGATCATCGTGGGTGTAGGTGTAGGACCTAACATGCTTACGGAGGAGGCGATTGAAGTCATAAGCACTGCCTCTGAAGTTTACGGTTCACCGAGATCCCTTGAGCTTGCAGCTAAGTACATAGCTGGTGAGGGTAAGCGTATAAAAGACTACAAAAATCTGCATAAGCTTCCGGAAGATGCTGTGGTGCTTTCTACGGGCGATCCCATGTTTTCTGGTCTTGGCAAGTTTGCTGGAGAAGGTGATCGTATTATTCCAGGAATTTCTTCCCTACAGGTCGCGTGCGCAAAAACCGGTGTGGATATGGCAGGGCTTGCAGTCATAACTGCGCATGGCAGGGATCCGACTCCTGCAAAAAAAGATTTTCTGGAACAAATCAATCTGGGGAAAAATATTTTTCTTCTTCCTGCTGACACATTCGGATCAATTGAAGTTGCCGAAATCCTGAAAGACAGGGGAATTGATGCCAGCATTTATGTATGCGAGAAGTTTGGCTATCCGGATGAACGTATTACCCGTGGAACGGTAAACAATCCGCCGGTAGCTGAAACTTCTCTTCACTGTGTGGTAGTTGTTTTTTAAGATCCAATACATTTGTCTTACGTTTCTTAACATTTTTCATACTTTCGAGGGGAGGGGGCATTCGTTATAATTTAATAAACTTTAATTGATTTAAGGAACAGGTATTTATAGAATAACTTCTTTAAAAAGCCAATTAGTCTTTATTTCACTAAAGTGAAATTGTTATAATTTGTTATAAAAAGAGGCGATGAAATGCATATATCCGAAGGTTTCTTACCCGGGCCGTGGTGGTGGATCTGGTTCGCAATTTCCATCCCGGTGATATTCTTTGGTATGTACAGAATGAACAAACTCATCAGTGAAAGACGTGAACTTCTGCCCCTGCTTGCAGTTGCGGGTGCATTTATATTCGTGCTTTCTTCCCTGAAACTGCCTTCTGTGACAGGAAGTTGTTCACACCCCACAGGTACGGGAATGGCTGCAATTCTCTTCGGTCCGGCAATAACTGCCGTACTGGGTACAATTGTGCTGCTTTATCAAGCTCTTTTCCTTGCCCACGGTGGATTCACAACCCTTGGTGCCAATGTGGCTTCAATGGGTATTATCGGGCCCGTAGTTGCTTATGTGATCTATAAGGCAGGAATGAAAGCCAACATAAATTTCTATGTTGTTGTGTTTCTTGCAACCGCTTTTGCGGACTGGGCTACATACGTTGTCACGTCGATACAACTTGCATTGGCTTTCCCGGCGGAAGCCGGCGGCGCAATGGCGTCGTTCCAGTTGTTTGCAGGAATTTTTGCCATGACCCAAGTACCTCTGGCAATTATGGAAGGTGCACTTACTGCCCTTGTCTTTAAGTACATTGTACAGGTTAAGAGTGATGCTCTTGTGGAGCTTAAGGTTATTACCTCAGAAACAGCAGAGAAGCTAAGGGGGGTAGTTGCATGAAAGGAGAACTGATTTTTGTTGCTCTTGTGGTGCTGTTTGCGGCATCATTCTTTTATACAATGTCCATGCATCCTGATTCCGAATTTGGAGGTGCGGATGGTGAAGCTGAAGGTGTGATTGCTGAAATCAATCCTTCTTATGAACCCTGGATAGGCAATCTAGGTTTTGAACCACCCAGCGGTGAAATCGAAAGCCTGCTCTTCGCCCTCCAGGCAGCAATCGGTGCAGTAGTAATCGGTTATTTCTTTGGATATTACAGGGGAAAAGGTCAGTCTGACTGACCTTGATATTTCTTTTTTGAAATTTACGATACATATTAATAGACTGCTTTTAATAGACTGGTTTCAAAAGCACAGGATAAACATTTCAGGTTAATATTATGACAAAAATGCTGGATGATTATGCTCTTATGAGTCCTTTACGGTACACCAATAACTGGCTCAAGATCGGTCTGGTATTATTCGGTATCCTTATGGGAGTATCATCCGGTTCCCCGGCAGTTCCTTTTTTGATAGCTTTATGCATGGGGACTGCAACGGTTGTTATTTCAAAGATGCCTTTAAAGCAATATCTGAAAATACTTTCCGGACCAGCTTCTTTTGTTATCCTGAGTGTCATTGTTATCGCTTTTTTCTTTGGTGGAGGACAGGAACTCTTTGGTTTTAACGTTCTTAGCTATCATCTGGGAGTTAATGTAGAAGGTCTTGAAATGGCTTTTCTTGTATTTTCCAGAACATTGGGAGGTATGACGTGTCTTTTCTTCCTTGCACTGACAACTCCAATGGTAGAGCTTTTTGCAGTGCTTAAAAAATCAAAACTTCCGGATTCTTTCATTGAAATTTCAATGATGATGTATCGCTACATTTTTGTTTTTCTGGAAGTGGCGCTAAGCATCAAATATGCACAGACTGTTCGCCTTGGTTATAAGGATCTGCGAACTTCTCTTAATTCTCTTGCAATGCTTGCTTCCACATTGTTCCTGAGATCATGGGAACAGGGTGAGAAAATATTCATTTCAATGAATGCAAGATGTTATGATGGGAAAATGGCTTTTTACGAGGAGACCAGACCTCTGAGAGCTCCTGAGACAATTTTGGCGCTTTTCTATGTGGTTGTAGTTGTCTTTGTGTGGTATATTACCAATGGAACGGGTTGGATGAGGTGAAGAAATGATAATACTGGAAACTCAGGATCTTAAATTCTCATATCCCGATGGGACAAAGGCTATCAAAGGTGTTGATATCAAACTGGAAAAAGGAAAAAAAATAGCCTTTGTCGGTCAGAACGGTTCAGGGAAATCAACTCTTTTCCTGCTGCTTAACGGTACCTTAAAGCCTTCTGGGGGCAGAATATTATTTGATGGGGAAGAGTTGCAATATGACTCAAAATCACTTAAGAAAATACGCCAAAAAATAGGCATAATTTTCCAGAATTCAGATGATCAGATATTTGCCCCTACAGTGTACCAGGATATTGCTTTTGGTCCTTCAAACCTCGGTCACAGCAAGGAAAAAGTCAAGGCAAAAGTTAACGAAATGCTGGAATACTTCGGGATTGAAGATCTCAAGGGTCGTCCGCCTCATCATTTGAGTGGCGGTCAGAAGAAAAGAGTAGCAATTGCCGGCGTTGTTGCAATGGAACCTCAGGTTGTTATTCTGGACGAGCCTCTTGCAAATCTGGACCCGGTTGGTGCTGACGAGTTAATGGATGTCCTCAATGAACTCAATCATATGGGAACGACCCTTATCATTTCAACTCATGATGTGGATCTTGCATACAGGTGGGCTGACTATGTGTTTTTCCTTGTGAAAGGGGAGATCATAGGAGAAGGCAAGCCTGTGGATGTTTTCAGGGATACTGAACTATTGCAAAAAGCACATCTGCGCCTTCCGATAACGTTTGATATCTACCGCGAAATCGAAAGGCGGAACCTTGCCCATTCCGGTAGGAACCCTAAAACAGTGCCGGATCTGGTGAATGCTCTCAAACCTCCAGATCTGATGTGGGTGGAAGTTCCGCCGGAAACACAGGTGGGAGAAGTCCTAAACCTTGGCGTTCTGTATGGTGAATATGCCCTTGATTCCCCATATGAGGCTGTGAACGGGAAGGTTTTACATATCCATTCCAACGGGAAAGCAATTGTGGAACTTACAAGGCATGGATTCAAAGCCGGAGGAATCATAATCTATGATATGGATAGATTCGATCCCGAAAGTTTAAAACACTTTGTTCTTGATGGTGGGATAGATGTTATCGGGGCCATGGGTAAACGCAGCAAAACCCTTGCAGAACAGCATTGCATTGCTGTAAATATTTCTTCTGGTGTAATAGACAGGGCTATTCTCATGGCGCTGTGCGGTAAAAGATGTATGATACTGACTAATGGAGGAATGATCCCTCATTCATTAAATCGCATTAATGAGTATATAAACAGAAGTGGAATTGCAATCAGTGTATCGATTGCAAATCCACAGTAATCTTTTTTCCTGTTTAATCTGCTTTTTGACTTGACCAGAAGTCTCAGAATTTAAAGGTTAAACTAATGGTTACCGACTAACGGAACAACTATATTTCCCAAGATCAAATATGTATAGGTGATAAAGCATGAACTACAGATGTTCTATCTGTCATGGAAGGATGAATCGCTGGAAGTATCCTCCAATTAAGCGCTATGATAAGTTTGGCCGCACTCTGGTTATTTACAAATGCGTGGAATGCGGCAACGAAGAAGCATTTCCGGATATCTAATTCCTTCAGAAATTGGTATTATATATTTCTTCGTGGGGGTGGATTACAATGCCTTCTTTTGTAATATCATAGGGGTGCACTTTCATACTGTGATCAGATCCTCGCATTTTGTAGACTTCCATACTGCGGAAGCGGATGTTGTCACGCCTGTCATAGTATAATGCGAAGGTGCCGTCTGTGACAAAATTTTCAATCCCAAACCGAGAGGGTTTTGATTCATCAATAATCTCACAGGTCATCATGGATGTCAAACCTATGATTTCAAGTGTTGTGCTGAGCCTAAGGAGCTCTATCCTTATTCTTGCCGGGTCCTGCAGGTAAAAACTAATAGAAGTTGTGGAATCCACGAGTGCTCTTTTAGCATCAATTTCTTCCTGGGTTGCAATGATCTGGTCCATCAGAGAACGGGTATCACAAGGTCTGACATCAACATACTTTTCCTGGGAAGGAATTCCTATTTTTGTAGAGCAGGCATCTATAATAGCAAGCTTTCCTTTATCTTCAAGAGCCTGAAGATCCCATCCAAAATTAAGCATGTTTTTCCGAATTTGTTCGGGACGTTCTTCTGTTGCTACTATAATTCCGTTTTCACCGTAGTTTATGATACCATTGTAGATGAACTGGATAGAAAAGATTGTCTTCCCCGCACCGGAGGTGCCTGAGACAAGGTAGGTCCTATCCCGAATGAGTCCCCCACCGCAAAGCTCGTCAAAACCAGGAATGCCGGTTTTAACCCGATTGGCGGCATCCTCTGCCGATATTTCCTCTGACATAATATAAGAGCACTCCTTGTTTTACAGGCAAGTCTCTGCCTAATAATGAAATCAAATTTATTTCGTATTAAGATTATGGAAAGTCTTGCATATAAAGGTATTCAAAAACAAAATTCAAGGATAGCATTAAGCTTTCTTCAGGAATTTATATTTTATTGAATTTTTTATTTGAATTGCCCTTTTAAATCTTAAAAATAGTAAAATCGACAATATACGAATATTTCATCGTAAATTTGCGTTTAGCTATTTAATAAATGGAAAATCCTTTCGGCACATGTCGTTGTAAATGTCGATATTCACTATCAAAAAAAGCGATTTTTCGGTTAAGAGACCACAAAAGATTTAAAAGGAAATTGTCTTATTACAAAGTTGCTAACCAATATGACGGGATTAGAGGGTGATGAGTTGACTTTCGTCAATGGACGTTTTCTGTCCGTTGGTGGAAGAATTGATTGAACATATGTTCATTCCAATAATCACTTATTACCTTGACCTTAATAAATTAGAACGGAGGAAAATAATGAAGAAATTACTGACATTCGCAGTAGCCGCATTAATGGTTCTGGCAGCTGTTGGTGCTGCAAGCGCTGCAATAACAGTGGACTCTGTTGAAATCAGAGGCCCAATATACAACGGTAGCGATATTGATAATATCGTTGCCACTTATGGCAATGGTGACTATGTAGAAGTAACCGCAACAAATTTTGCCGGATTCTGGTATGATATTGATGAGAACGACTCTACTGAAGTACTTAGAATCTCTAATGCTAGCAGTACAGATGGGAGAGAACTTGCAGAAGAGTACGGTCTTACTTATATTACCTACATCAACGAGACTGCTTACGAGGGGTTCGAAGGTAACTATAACATCATAGGTTTCTTTGCAGAACCATACGTGCCTCTGACAGATTCTACCCCTGACAAGCTTGCTAAACTGATGTTTGACGACGATGAAAAGTACACTCTCAGAGTTGGTGAATCTCTTGACC
>NZ_JASGLW010000014.1 GCF_030156785.1 Methanohalophilus sp. | reverse complement strand
CAATTAGGAAGATCAGGGACGTTACCCGCCTCTTGCTGATCGGAAACAACTCAATATGGAATTTTTCCGATGCAAAGGAAATGTTCTCACGGGGAGCAGACCTTGTATCAATGGCAAGAGCAGTTGTTGCTGATCCTGAAATTGTACCGACGCTTGTAGACACGGTAAACCAGTATCAGAGAGAAATCGGATGGTACAATGCCCCTAAACATATTTGCAGGGGAGAAGGTGACCTGCGGGGACTTACGTACTGTTGCATGCCGGTCAAACCCTGTGCCGTACATTCAAAAATCAAGAAGCTGGGGTTAAGTCCGAAAGAATTTGCTGATTTGAAGATGGAATTCGTGAAAGGCACACCCCTTGAATACGGCGACAGTACATGTTTCGGAAGTCTTGCATGGTGCTGCAAAATCTCAAAGCCATGCTTCCTGAGAGATGGGGTACTGGATGCTCTTGATCTGTCTCCTGCGGAATATATGAAACTGAAAAAAGAGATGGCTGATTATATCCTGGAAAAAAGCAGGAATAGATAAATGATCTGAAGGTTTTTCATGGAAATTGCACTTCCACCTGAACAGGAAGATGTTACATCATATATAGCACGATGCTGTCAGCTTGCAATGGCACTGGAAGTTTCGGCTACACCTAAACCCGGCAACATTGATAGAACTCATGACTTTGATGATACGCAATATGAACACTTCATTGCCTCCGCTATTTCTGTATACCCAGCAATGCATAGTGCTGCTGCAAATCGTTACAGTGTGGGATATCTGCTGAATATGGCAGTTAGCGAAAGCAACCGCTGGCAAAAAGGAGGGAATACACATTTCGGGGCATTCCTGCTGCTTATCCCATTGGCTATGAGTGCCGGAAAACTGTTATCTTCAAACAAGAAAATTAAAGTAGACGACATTTTTGCAACTGCATACGAAATTGTGCGGACTACCGATACAAACGATGCAATTGATTTCTATCGTTGCTTCCAGACTGCCGGTGTTAAAGTAAAAGAGGTGGATGATCTTGATCTTCATGACACCGGAGCCATTGAAGACATACAGAAAAAAGGAATTACCCTTTACGAACTTATGGAAATTTCCAGTGGCTACGATCTTATAGCCCGGGAATGGTCAAGAGGCTTTTCGGAAACAGATGCTGCAGCAATCAGGATTTCAGAACTACTTGAAAACGGACTAAGTGTAAATTATGCCATAGTACAGACTTTTCTTGAACTGCTTGCTGCAAGACCTGACACTTTTATACAAACCAAATTAGGAAAAGAGGTTGCAAAAGCAGTAAGTCGAGATGCGGGAGAAATTGTTTCAAAAATTCATAAATACGGAATAATAGAAAACTTGCCACTGATCGAAGATTTTGACGATCAATTAATTGAAAATCACAACAACCCCGGATCTACTGCCGACATCATTATAGCATCTCTGTTCATCGTCCTTTTGGGAGGATTTCGATTTTGACCGAAGAAATTAATCTTGAAAATTTTGGGATTTTTGACGGGATTTCAGAAACCATTGTAACCACAGGGACAACCATACCAAATGCTGCCCCCATCGGCATAATCCGGAAGGATGAAAAACCATTTGTAAGGGTTTACAAAGGTTCTGACACATATGCCAATATTGCAAAGAACAATGCCCTTATCGCAAATATCACCTATGATCCTATTCTTTTTGTCCGAAGTACATTTGGGAATCTTAACAATAATGAATTTGTAATGGAATCCATCAATGAGGTTAAGTATCCTGCACTCAAAGAAGCACTTGGATGGATTTTTTTCAGGTGTGAAGAGATACAATATAATTCGGAAGCTCTTGTTGCACGAATTGAGCCTATCGCAGGAAAAATTAACAAATCTCCTTTAAAGGCACCTAATCGGGGATTCTTTGCAATAATTGAAGCTACTGTCCATGCCACAAGATATGAATTAACTTGCCAGGATAAGTACCGCGAACTTGTTCTTGAAAACCTGAAACTTGCTGAAAAATGTGGCGGGAAGCAAGAGAAAGAGGCTGCTAATTTACTCAGGGATATCATTAGTTCTACATGCATTAAATAAAGGAGTTTCTCGCATGAACAGATTCATGAAAGTGGCTTTTGAAGAAGCAAAAAAGGGCATGCATGATAACGAAGGAGGACCTTTTGGAGCTGTTGTTGTAAGAAACGGAAAGATCATTGCAAAAGCACACAATGAAGTCCTTTTGCATAATGATCCTACAAACCATGCCGAAGTTCTTGCAATCCGCCGGGCATCTTCTTTCCTGAATAACTTTGACCTGACAGGCTGCGAAATCTACAGCACTTCCTACCCATGCCCCATGTGTCTTGCTGCAATTCTCTGGGCACGTATTGACAGACTATACTACGGTACATCTTCAAAAGAAATCGAAAAGGCAGGTTTTGATGATTACCGCATCTATCAGTTATTATGCGAAAAGCATAGAGTTCATCCAGCCACCCAATACATTGATTCTGAAGAATGCCGTATACTTCTCAGGGAATGGGATAAAAAGGAAGACAAAACGATTTATTGATTCAGCTTTCTTCCAACAAAGCAAGCAGTTCCTGACTTTCACCATTTCTTCCTATTTTTGCACAAACAGAAGCCTTTAGTTTTATTAGTTCTGGATTACCTGCTTCGACTTCCAGTGCATGATCACAGCTCTGGAGAGCTTCTGATTCCTGACCAAGTTTCAGATATGAGTTTACCAATCCCTGCCATGCAGGAACAAACCTGGGCTTGCGATCTAAAACCTGTCTGAATGCCTCAACCGCGGCTTCATACATGCCAAGCTGATATAGGCAATTCCCCTTGGCATATAATATTTCCGAGGAATCATTCTTAAGCTGTGGATCAGGCTTCAGGTTCATGAAAGAATAGCGTGGGAAGGAAAAATACATGATATCGGCATGTTCTTCGGCTTTTTCATAACAATCAAGAGCATCTTTATAGTTTTCTCTCATGTAAAGAATGTTTCCTTTACAATACAAAGCATCTGAGAAGTCGGATTTGAGTTCTAAAGCCTTATCAAAAGCCTCAAGTGCCTCATCATAACGTCCAACTGAATTAAGTACAAAACCCCTGCTAAACCACCTGCCTGAATCATCAGGCGCCTCTTCAATTGAGCAATCAATAACTTTAAGGGCTTCCTCATCACGACCCATCTTATGAAGAAGAAAACAGCGACTATACCTCGCAGCTGATGCTTTTTTGTATGCTTTTTCCGCCTCTTCTGGCATATTATTTTCAATCAGTTTTGAAGCTACGTTTTCCCAGATATCTGCCGCCTTTTCATAGTTTGACAGGGCATCATCGAAGTTTCCCATTTCAAAGAGTGCATAACCTCGACCGAAAAGACCTTCAGCTTCAAGGTATTGCTTCTTGAGAGTTTTGCGTTTTGAAGCTTGAGAATACAGTTTTTTCAGGAAATTCATAAGTTGACTATAACTCTAAGTAAAATATACTTTTTGCAAATCCGGCAAACCATTGATTAACAATATCACGGCCATGTAACGCAATTGGTTATCAACAGTGTATTTTATAAACTCATAATACAGAGTGAAGCCAATGAAAAAAAAGTTCCCTGAAATGCTGGATTTCCTCCAAATTAAGAGAGGGGGAGGTTCTTCCCCTGAAGTAGACAATGCTACAATACAGGAAATACTTGAAAATGTTATAAATTCAAGTCCAGCAGTTGCTTTTATCTGGAAGGATGAACATGGATGGCCAGTTGTTTTTGTTTCAAGGAACATAGAGCAATTTGGATACAGCGCAGATGAAATCCTTGCAGATCCAATGCGGTATAGGGACATTATGCATCCGGATGATATCGAAATAATTAATGAAGAAGTGGAGGCGTATTTAAAAGCAGGAGAGGATCAATTTAACCTTCGATATCGAATACTTACAAAGGATGGGGACATCAAATGGATTGACGAACGAACAACTGTGCACAAGAGTAACAGCGAAATATATTTCCAAGGCATAATTGTTGACATTACAGATCAGAAAAAAGAAGAAAAGGAGCTTCTTGACGGTGCCCTTGAAATGAAGAACGCTCTTGAAACTGTGATTAATTCAAGTCCTGTTATAGTTTTTCTTTGGAGACCTCAAAAAGACTGGCCTGTAGAATTTGTTTCGGAAAACATAAGCCAGTTTGGTTATGAGGTGGATGATTTCATCTCAGGTAAACTGGTATATGGAGATATTGTGCATCCGGATGATCTCGAAAAAGTACGAAGAGGTATGGAGAAAAGCACAGAAGAGGGAAGTTCGTTTTTTGCACAGGAATACAGGATTATAACCAAAAATGGTGAGGTTCGCTGGGTAGATGAAAGAACGCAGATCCAGCATAATGATTCTGGAGAAGTAACTTACCTTCAAGGACTTATAGTTGACATCACAGAAAGAAAAAAAATCGAAACTGCGCTCCTCAAGGAAGACTTGCGTCATGAAGCCATATTGTCACTTTATGAAATGAAAAACGCACCTCTGGAGGACATTTTGAATTATTCAAGGGAACAAGCTCTAAAACTTACTGATAGCAAGTTCGGAGTCATCTTCTGGTTCACTGGTGTGAATGAAGTAATATATGTGTCTGCGACCGAGAATTTAATTGAACAAACTGGGAAAATTCCATTGGAAATAACTCAATTTTGTGAAAAAATACTTTCCAATAAGAACTCCTACATTGTTAACGACTGCTCCACGCTCCCACCAATTGAAAGGGATGGGATGGAAATCGATCTAAAACGATATTTAGGAACTCCTGTTATTGAAAACAATCAGATTGTTGGGGTGGTGTGGGTTGCAGGTAAATTGGAGAAATACGATGAAGCTGATCTGCGGCAGTTAACCTTGCTCATGCGGAGCATGTGGGATTTGATCCAGCAGAAAAAAGCTGAAGAAGAGCTTAGACGATATGCAAATGAGGTTAAGCGCTCAAATGAAATCCAGAAGGTGTTGGGAGAAGTAATCAAAAACAGTCCTGCTACGGTATTTCTGTGGAGGGCAGAAGATGACTGGCCGGTAGAATTTGTCTCAGAAAATGTGACACAATTCGGATATACAGTGGAAGATTTCCTTTCGGGAAAACTTGTTTATGCTGACATTGTCCACCCCTATGATCTAAAAAGGGTTCAAAAAGAACTTACAAGAAGGATTGATGCAGGTTATACCGACTTTAATCAGGAATACCGCATTATGACAAAGTATGGTGACATTAGATGGGTTGATGAAAGGACTTTCATAAAACATAATGAAGAAGGGGAAGTCGCTTACCTGCAGGGAATTATTGTAGACATTACTGAGAGAAAGCATGCCAGTGACTTTATGCATATTCAGTTTGATCTTGACAGCATCCTGAGTTCAGCGAGCACGGTACAGGAAAGTTTTGATATGCTGCTTGAACTTACACTACGAGTTGAACCTGTAGATTCCGGAGCACTGTATCTTGTGGATGAAGCAACTGGGGATCTGAATCTTGTGTCACACAAGGGACTGTCAGATAAATTTGTTCGCAGCACAGCATATTACTCAAAAAATTCAGTCCAGACACGCCTTGTGATGGCAGGACAACCAGTCTATAAACATCATTCTGAGCTAAGCGCGATTACAATGGGAAAAAATCTCCAGTACGAAGGTTTGCATGCAACTGCCGTCATTCCTATTCAGTATCAGGATTTAGTAATCGCTGCCCTTATGCTTTTTTCCCATGATGAATATGAAATCCCTGACAACAGCCGCCATGATCTGGAATTAATTGCAGAGCAAATCGGTGAAGTCATATCACATATACGCTCGGAAGCATATGTGCAGAGAAATCTGGACAATTTGCAATACCTGTTTGATGATATTCCTGAGGCACTAATGGTGATGGAGGATAAGGGGAATATATTATACGCAAATCTCACCACGCTTATTGAAATCACTGCTGGAGAAGAAGTTGTGGGAAGGAATCTATCAGAGTTGATTGCTGACAATGATGTAAACATAGAAGAAATTGCCATGCGTGTTGCCAAAGAAGGAACTTTCAAGAAAAAACTTGAAGTTAAACTTCCTGAGGGCAAGATCCGCCTGTTTGATGCAGTGTTCTCCAGAACTATATGGAATGAGAAACCATCCATTATTGTATTATTCTGGTTGGATACTGAATGAGATTTATTTATCCGAACAGGGTTATATAGGATTAAGAAATGATACCTAATCCGCTTATATATAGAACAAAAGCGGAGTTAAACGGATGAATCAGAAAGTTGTAGCCTTGTTCCTTGCATTTATCATGGTAATGTCAATATTTCCGTTCTTACTTAGTGGAGGAAACCGCCAGAATACTACTGAAACTACTAATGCACAAAGTTTTAGCAATATTGGTGGAAAACAAGTCAATGTGCCACTGAACTCACTCTCTGACGGTCTTGCTATAACACCTTCCGATGTAATTGCTGCACAATATATAGATATTGTAGATGCCGAAAAATCGCACCTGCAGCTTATTGTGGGTAACACTTCCACCCTTGATACATTATACGGAGCAAAGGTAGAAACCATATATTCTGCACGGCTGGGCAATGGAGACAGATTTGATTTACACAAAATTTCACCTGAAATAATTAATTTCCCTTATTACCTCTCCCCTGAGCCATACAAGGGATATCAACTACTTTTGAGATCGAATGGTATTTACAACGTTGTTGGAAATCCAATGATTATGGGTACTGAGAATTCAACCAAAGGTGTAATCAACGTAATTTCCGGTGATGCAAAGCCATCCGATGCCTTTGATGAAATACTTAAATATTCAGTAGATAATGCGCAACTGGAAACTGCTGCATTTTCTGAAACTGGTGCAAATCAAATCTATATTGCATGGAAGGCAGAAAGTTCTGATAACTATAGTCGCACCACAGTTTATCTGAACCCTACTCAAGCAACTATTGGAAACATTACTGAATATGCTGCCGAAGGAAGATCAAAGGGCCTTAATTATGCTGTAAACGATTACGGGAACATAACAGAGGTTACCATAACAACGAATGCATCCGGATTTTTCGCACTGGTATCAGAGCCCGTTATGTAAAACTGATATGAGTCCTATAGGAAGATTTATATTAGATCGTGGCATTGACCTCGCTCTATGGGTGTGCCACAAAATATATATTTGAAAGTGGCGATTCACACCATTATTCCTTAACTAATCAGATTCGAGGCATTGATAATTTTCATGCTTTGCATCTATACAATGAATAATGACAAACCACAGTATTTACTGTGATTTCGAAGGAGATAGAAATATGGCAAAATTCAATGTTCCAGAAGAATTGGCTGACAAGGCTCTCGAAGCAATTGAAACAGCTCGCGATACCGGAAAAGTCAAGAAGGGCACAAATGAGGCTACAAAAGCTATTGAAAGGGGTATTGCAAAACTTACCGTTATTGCAGATGATGTTGAACCTCCAGAAATCGTGGCACACATCCCTGCCCTTTGTGAAGAAAAAAATGCACCTTATATCTTTGTGAAAGAGCAGAAAGAACTTGGCTCAGCATGTGGTATTGGCGTAGCATGTGCGGCTGTAGCTATTACAGATGCCGGTAAAGGTGCCGAGATCATTGATGATCTTGTCGAAAAGATTAACGCCCTTAAATAATCATTTATGATTCAGAGGTGAGATACCATGGCAGAAGACGACACAGGATTTGCTGCCGAGGTCATCGACGTCATCGGCAACACTGGCATGCATGGAGAAGCAAGCCAGATACAGTGCAGGGTTTTAGAAGGCCGTGACAAGGGCAGGATTATTACACGCAACTGTGTAGGACCTGTTCGCGTGGGCGATGTGCTCATGTTGATGGAAACCTCAAGGGAAGCAAAGAAACTTACAACGCGGTGATGAGCAATGGAAAAAAGAAAATGCTCTTTCTGCGGCAACCTTCTTGAACCTGGAACAGGCATCCTTTTTGCAAAAAAGGACGGTTCAACATACTATTTCTGCTCATCAAAATGCAGAAATAACTATAAACTCGGAAGGCTACCAAGACGTACTGTCTGGACCGAACAGGGTAGGATTTACCTGAAAAAAGAATAAACGGGTGAAATCTTCATGGAAAGAACTTATGTAATGATCAAGCCTGATGCAGTCCAGAGAGGACTCATCGGGAACATCATTAGCAGAATAGAAAACAAAGGGCTCAAAATTACTGCTCTGAGGATGAATATTATCAGCGAAGAAACCGCCCAAATACACTACAGTGAACACAAGGAAAAACCTTTCTTCCCTTCCCTGATATCCTACATAACATCCGGACCTTCTGTTTCAATGGTTATTGAAGGTGAGAACGCAGTTAAGATAATGCGTACAATCAATGGTGCTACAAACCCTGTGGATGCAGCTCCCGGAACAATTCGCGGGGACTTTGCGATTGAAACCGGACGTAATGTGGTTCATGCATCAGACTCTGTAGAATCCGCAGAGCGCGAGATAGCTATCCATTTCTCTGAAGATGAGATTGTAGGATATACAAAAATTGATGAAACCTGTCTCTACGAATAAAGACTGCCTGAAAATCCAATCTGGGGCTTTCAATGTCTGTCAATAAGAATCTCAGGACTCCCATTGTTTGTGTGATGGGGCATGTAGATCACGGCAAAACCAGTTTCTTAGACCTAATTCGCGGGTCTGCAGTTGTGGCAGGAGAAGCCGGAGCTATTACCCAGCATATAGGTGCAACTGAGGTTCCCATCGATGCTATTGCTGAAAAGTGTGGCAATGTTGCAATGAAGGATAAATTCATTGTACCGGGATTGCTTTTTATTGATACACCCGGTCACCATGCATTTACTTCTCTGCGCAGCAGAGGGGGTGCATTAGCTGATCTTGCAGTAGTTATTGTAGACATAAACGAAGGATTTATGCCACAGACGATTGAAAGCCTTGAAATCCTTAAACGTTTCAGGACACCATTTGTAGTTGCTGCAAACAAGATTGACAGGATCCATGGATGGGACCCAAAACCCGGTGCCAGTTTTATTCAAACCTACAATTCCCAAGCCGAGCACGTCAGATCTGCACTTGATAACAAGATTTATGAACTCGTAGGGGTACTCTACAACCACGGTTTTAATTCAGAAAGATATGATCGTGTTTCCGATTTCCAGCGTACAATTGGTGTTGTTCCCATCAGTGCCCTCACTGGTGAAGGAATTCCTGATTTGCTTATGATCCTCCTTGGACTTGCCCAGAAATTCCTTGAGGCCAACTTGCATTACACTGCAGATGGACCCGGAGAAGGAACTATCCTGGAAGTAAAGGAAGAAAAGGGGCTTGGCACAACTATCGACATTATTCTCTACGACGGAACACTTCACAAAGGGGATACTATTGTAGTTGGAAGTCTCGGCAAACCAATCCAGACAAAAGTCAGAGCAATATTAAAGCCAAGGGCATTGGAGGAAATTATAACCGAAGACCGCTTTGAAAAGGTTGACAGTGCCACTGCAGCCATTGGAATCAAAGTGTCAGCCCCTGGATTGGACACTGCACTTTCAGGTGCAACTGTAAAGGTTGCAACTCCAGAAACCCTTGAGCAGGTTGTTGAAGATATAAAAGGAGAACTTGAAGATGTCCAGATAGACACCGATTCCACTGGAGTTACTATTAAAGCAGATACAATCGGTTCCCTTGAAGCTCTTGTCAACGAACTGCAAAAAGAAGAAATCCCTATACGCAAGGCAGAAGTAGGCGATATTGCACAACGCGATATTGTGGAAGTATCTGCAATAGAGGATCCGTTCTATTCCGTAATAATTGGATTTAATGTCAAATTGTTGCCTGATGCAAAAGAAAAGGTGCAGCATTCAAACACAAAGCTGTTTATGAATAATGTAATCTACCGGCTTATTGACGAATATAAGGATTGGGTGAAAGAACAAAAAGCAAAATCCGAAGAAAACATCTCTCAGATGATTGTAAAACCCGGTAAATTTATTATACTTCCCGGCTGCACATTCCGGCAGAGCAAACCTGCCGTGGTTGGAGTTAGGATAACAGGCGGTTCAATTAAAACAAATGTTCAGGTAACAAACGATCAGGGGATCGTTGTTGGTGTTGTAAAAGGATTACAATCCGAAGGAGAAAACATCAAAGTAGCGCATACCGGAATGGAAGTTGCTATGGCCATTGAAGGCCCTACAGTCGGACGACAAATCAAGGAAAATGATGTCTTGTTTTCAAATATACCTGAGAAACATGCAAAAATCCTTGAACATGAACTGATAAGCAAACTTAAACCGGATGAAATTGATACACTTGATGCGTTTTTGGAAATTAAACGCAGGGACAACCCATTTTGGGCAAAATAAAGCATATTGATCAGATTAACAAATTGGAGGAAAGTTTATGGCAGATTTTAAAGTTGTGGTCTCTGACCCCAAATCAAAAACATACCAGTTTGATGTAACTGGTGCTGAAGCCAACAAATTTATTGGAAAAGCTATTGGAGAAACAGTGGATGGTGACCTTGTAGGTCTTCCTGGCTATACTCTGGAAATTACAGGTGGAAGCGACAACAGTGGCTTTGTGATGAGAAGGGATCTTCCCGGTTCAAAGAGGCAGAAAGTCCTCGTTACCGGGGGAGTTGGATACAGTCCAAAAACGAAGGGTGCTCGCCGTCGCAAATTCATGAGAGGACGTGAAATTGCACCGGACATTGTCCAGATCAATTCAAAAGTTGTCGGATATGGCAACAAGTCCATTGAAGAGATCCTTGGCAGAGGCGCTGAGGAAGAAGCAGAAGTTGCTGAAGAGTGAGAATCTTCACTCCTTTTTTAATTATCTTAAGGTGTTGGATAGGACATATTTGGAAGAACAAAAACCTATGTCCCATCTCTTTCTTTTCAAGCTTATTAAGAATTTTTTGAGCTTTTTTGTTTAGACTGCTTTTGATGGTCAACACTGATGTATCAATTCCTTCTTACTTGATTCCAGTACTTCTTTGACTGATTTCTTCCCATATTTATGTCAGCAATCCTTTGAAAACTATATTTGAACTTTTCATCTCTGCTTGCTGATCTTCTAAATCCCTGCTTCAACCATGCAAAGAATCGTTCAATACTGGTTCATTTGGCATATCTCCCCATTATAACCTGTAATTAAAACAAAGAGAAAAACATTGATGATCTTGGCGGTAATTAGATCATTTCCTACAAGTTATTGTAGTGAAAGAAAAGGTTTGATAAATTCCCATTGTTCATCGGAAAGTATTCTAAATTCTATTCAACACACCTCAAACTATAATTACGAGAAGTACTAATTATATTTTTGAAACTTGCTTCTTAATATTAGTTTTCTATAATAAGGTGATATTTTGAATAAGTGTTTTGAAACTATTTTTAGCTCCATAAATAATGATTATTTTATTTATAACATTGATGGAAATTTTGTGGAGGCAAACCAGAACACTTGTGATAGATTGGGATTTTCAAAAAATGAATTACTGCAAATGAAAGTACCGGACATAACACCCCCTGATTTTATAGAAAAAGTACACCACCAATTTACTGATAAATTTAACCTAGAAAACAGATCCGTTGAAACAGCAGTCAGATGCAAAGACGGTTCTTTAATACCAGTTGAGTTTGAATTTATCACAATGGAATACAATGGAAATCCGGCTATTCTAACCATCGTCAAAGATGTAACCAAGCGCAAGCAAAAACTAAAGAAACTGATTGAAAATGAAAAGATCTACTCAACCCTTGCAGAAAAAGGAAATGATAGGATCGTCATTATTCAAGACTATTTGCTTAAATTTGTTAACAATAAAATGACATGTATGACTGGTTTTTCAAAGGACGAAGTAAACGAAAAACCGTTTATTGATTTTATTTCACCTAAATACAAAGAATTTGTACTTGAAATGCACAAAAACAGATTATCTGGAAAGGATGTTCAAAATTATTATGAAACAGAGATTATTTCAAAGAATGGTGCAGCAATCCCAGTGGAACTGAACCTATCTAATATCGAGTATGAAAACAGACCCGCATTCATGGCGATAGTAAGGGACATCACCGAACACAAGAAAGCAATTGAACTCTTGAACAAAGCAAAAATAGAAGCAGAGGCTGCCAATCGTGCCAAGAGTGAGTTCCTTGCAACGACGAGTCATGAATTAAGAACACCTTTGAATTCAATCATCGGCTTTTCCCAGATTTTGGATGCGGAAAAATTTGGTAAATTAAACAAAAAGCAGAAGCGATATGTTAATAATATTTGTAAAAGTGGCGTTCATCTTCTACAAATAATTAATTCAATACTGGATATTGCAAGAATAGAAGCTAGCAAGGTAGTAAATTTGCAATACTCTTCATTTGATATAAATTCTGTTATAGATGAGGTTATAAGTATATTATATCCTTTGACATCTAAAAAATCCATTAACATATATGTTGAAAATAAAAATAACATATACACTGCAATTGCAGATAAACAGATTTTCAAGCAAATTCTTTACAACCTGATCAATAATGCTATTAAATTTACAGATGAAGGTGGCATTGTAAAAGTTATTGTATCAAATGTTGATAGTATGCTACAGGTTTCTGTGGTAGATAATGGGATTGGAATTCCTGAAGAAGAACTCGAGAATATTTTCCTCCCCTTCAAACAAATCGAACATTATTATAAAAGAAGGCATGATGGAATAGGTCTTGGTCTTTCTATTGTCAAAAAGAATGTGGAACTACATGGAGGCAAAATATGGGTTGAAAGTGAAGTTGGGAAAGGAAGTACATTTACATTCAGAATACCCATGAGACCACAAAGTTCAAAATCAGGCCTCCACAACATATAATTTGCATGACCAAATGTACAAAAAATCCATATATGTAGCAAATAGGTACAAAAAAAAGATTCAGAGGACATATCCCCTGAATTAAGCCAGAAGTACTATTTCAATGTTAATGTCTTTGGGAACCTGTATACGCATTAACTGGCGTAATGCACGTTCATCAGCTGCAATATCAATCAGCCTTTTGTGGACACGCATTTCCCAGTGATCCCAGGTCGCAGTACCGTCACCACTTGGACTCTTGCGGGTAGGTACTACCATTTTTTTGGTAGGAAGAGGTACAGGACCCGAAATACTTACGCCAGTACGCTCTGCAATAGCTTTAACTTGATCACAGACACCATCCAGATCTACTGGACTGATACCTGAGAGTCGTATTCTTGCTTTCTGTGCCATAATAATCCCCAACCTGGAAAAAAGGTTGAGAGTGTTATTTCTGTTTAACACTCATGCACATGCCAGCAGCGATGGTCATACCCATGTCACGGATAGCAAACCTTCCAAGCTGTGGAATTTCTTTTACAGGCTCGATAACCATTGGCCTTGTTGGCTTGATGGTAACGATTGCTGCATCACCAGCTTTAATGAAGGTTGGGTTTTCTTCCTTAACCTGGCCGGATTTTGGATCAAGTTTTTTGTCAATTGACATAAGGGTACATGCTGTCTGGGTCGTGTGGCAGTGGAATACAGGTGTGTAGCCCGCAGTGATTGCAGATGGATGCTGAAGCACTACAATCTGACCAACGAATTCGTCTGCAACAGTTGGTGGGTTGTTGACTGGACCACATACATCACCACGCCTTACATCACCTTTGCCAATACCCCTGACGTTCCAGCCGATGTTGTCACCAGGTCTTGCTTCCGGAATTTCTTCATGGTGCATTTCAATAGACTTAACTTCGCCGCTTGCGCCGCTTGGATTAAAGATAACCTTGTCTCCTTTCCTCATGACACCAGTTTCAACACGCCCTACAGGAACGGTACCAATACCAGAAATGGAGTATGCATCCTGAACAGGGATACGAAGTGGTAATGTATCAGGTTTTTCAGGTTCCTTAAGATTGTTAAGTGACTCAAGAATTGTAGGACCTGTGTACCATGGGGTATTTGGACTCTTGTCAGAGATGTTGTCACCCTCAAATGCAGAGGTTGGAATAAATGGAATCTCGGAAGCCTTGAAACCAACCATTCCAAGAAGCTCGGATACTTCTTTCTTGACCTGATTATACCTGTCTTCACTGTAGTCTACTGCATCCATCTTGTTGACTGCAATGATCAGCTGGTTGATACCGAGTGTCCTGGAAAGGAAAACGTGTTCCTTGGTCTGAGCCATTACACCATCTGGCGCTGCAACTACAAGAATTGCCGCATCTGCCTGGGATGCACCGGTAATCATGTTCTTAACGAAATCACGGTGACCTGGACAGTCTACGATAGTGAAGTAGTACTTGTCAGTGTCGAACCTCTTGTGTGCGATATCGATGGTAATACCCCTCTCACGTTCTTCCTTGAGGGAATCCATTACCCATGCGAATGCAAAGGATTCTTTACCTTTTTCTTTAGCTTCTGCCTTGTATTTCTCAATGATGTGAGCTGGTACTGCGCCAGTCTCAAACATGAGTCTTCCTACAAGTGTGGACTTTCCGTGGTCAATGTGACCGATAACTGCTAAGTTCATATGTGGTTTCTCAGCCATTTAAACTTCTCCTTGTTAAATTGATTTGGATTTGGTGGTTTAATAGTTCTTTACACGTTTAAACCTTTCCGCAAACCATCCCAAGTTTAGTGTGAGAAAGATTATTCTCTCTCACATACTTATAAAGTCGGATGGTTGTGGAAGTTCTGCTTTCAGACCCTTCCTCTCCCTGATTCCTTTCACAATATCTCCAACCATGTTGGCAGGGACTGGTTCAAAGCCTGCAAATTCGGTACTCCACATTGCCCTTCCTTCAGTCGCAGAGCGAATATCGCCTGCAAATCCGAAGAGTTCAGACACTGGAGCTTTTGATTCGATAATTGTAGTATCTCCTTCAGAGGTCATGTTGAGAATGATTCCGCGACGACCTTGAATTTCCTTGGTAGCTCCACCCATCTGCATCTGTGGAACCTGAATGAAAACTTTCTGATATGGTTCTAGCAAGGTGTCTTCTGCCATAAGCATCGCAGCCTGGATAGCCTGCCTTGAAGCAGGTATTACCTGTGCAGGACCACGGTGGACAGCATCCTCATGGAGTTTTGCATCCATAAGTTTAACTTTTACACCCATACATGGTTCCCTTGAAAGAGGGCCTGCTCTCATAACTTCTTCAAAACCTTCGAGGATAAGCTCCATAGTTTCATTTAGGTGCTGAATACCTTTTGTCATGTCGAAGTAAGCATTGCTTTCAAAGATATCAACAATATTTTTGGCCTCTTCTTTATCCATGCCTGCTGCAATGAGTTTCTCCCTCCTTTCAAGTTCAGGGAGATTCATGGAGATTTCACCTTCACGAATAAGATCAACCACTGCTTGTTCAAGAGGTTCAACAACTACATAGAACCTATTGTGACGGTTAGGAGATTTACCTTCAACTGGACCTGCTGAAGAACGGACGGTCTCACGGTAAACTACAATTGGGGGAGTCGTTGTTATCTCTACACCCTTATCACGTTCAATCCTGTGAGCAATGACTTCAAGGTGCAACTCACCCATACCAGCCATAAGATGTTCGCCAGTTTCCTCGTTCAAAGTTACCTTAAGAGTGGGGTCTTCCTTTGCAACCTGCCTGAGTACTTCAATAAGCTTTGGAAGATCCTTCATGTGTTTTGCTTCGATCGCTACTGTAACCACAGGTTCACTTGCATGTTTGATACTCTCAAATGGTTCCATTCCTTCAAGAGTAGTAACAGTCGAACCCACAATTGCATCTTTGAGACCGGTAACTGCTGCAATGTTTCCTGCTGGTATCCTCTCCACCTCAAGCCTTTCCGGACCCATGAAGATACCTACCTGCTGGATTCTGTTTTTACCAGCAGCACCTGAAACATAAACTTCCATACCACGGGAAAGTGAACCACTAAAAAGTCTTCCCGTAGCAACTTCACCTGCATGAGGATCTGTGGAAATGTTGGTTACCATGAAAGCCAATTCGCCTTTATCGTCTGCATTTTTCATGCTAGTTCCGATTTCAGAGTCCATGTCACCATGCCAAATAACCCTGACACGATCTCCCTGTGCTTCAATGGGGCTTGGGAGGTGTTTGATAACCATGTCATTAACTGCTTCGTGAAGCGGACATTTCTTTGCAAGTGTTTTCATATCCTCAGCACGGCAGTAATCATAAACATCATTGAATGAAACACCGGTTTTCTGCATCATTGGCACACTGATAGCCCAGTTATAGAGCGCAGAACCAAATGCAACAGTTCCATTGGCTGCATCAACACGCCAACCTGCTTTGTACCGTTCTTCGTTCATTCCTTTGATGAGCTTGTTCACATGGTCAATGAGTTTGCCCAGACGAATCTGCATTTCCTGAGCATCTACCTGAAGCTCATTAATCAGACGATCAACCTTGTTGATAAAGAGAACAGGTTTCACATGCTCCTTAAGTGCTTGCCTGAGAACTGTTTCGGTCTGTGGCATTGTACCTTCCACAGCATCGATAACAACAACTGCACCATCCACAGCACGCATGGCACGAGTAACGTCACCACCAAAGTCAACGTGCCCGGGTGTGTCAATAAGGTTAATGAGATATTCCTTGCCCTCATACTCGTGAACCATGGAAACGTTTGCAGAGTCAATTGTAATACCCCTTTCCTGTTCTTCCTCATCGGAGTCCATGAAAAGCTGACGACCTGCAAGTTCCTTTGAGATCATTCCAGCTCCGGCAAGCAAATTATCGGAAAGTGTTGTTTTACCGTGATCAATATGTGCAACGATCCCTATGTTCCTGATCATTTCTGGTTTGTTCATCAGCGCTGTTACGCGCTCAACCATTTTCTTCCTTCGTCCCATCTTTAAAACCTACGCGAATAATATGATAATGGATTAACGTGCAGCCTTTGCCACTCTTTCCTTTGCATCCTTACGGTTGATTGAGAAGCATTTTGCATCCCTGTTGGAAGCGGCAATGAGTTCCGCTGCAAGGCAACTTGCCACAGATCGCTTGGACTTGAATGCAGCCTGTTTGCTACCAACACAAATGTATCTTAAGGCGTTGTCAACCCTTCTCTGTGGAGCTGTATCAACTGCTTTAGGAACGGAAATACCACCATATTTAAGCCTCACAACTTCTTCACGTGGGCCTGCATTGGCAATTGCTTCCACCAGCACTTGTACAGGATTTTTACCAGTCTTAGAATTGATGATATCAAAAGCCTCATCAACAATGCGAATAGCACGCTGCTTCTTGCCGGTGTTGTGTTCACCGCGCATCATATTATTAATAAGACGCTCAACAATTGAAATTTCGGACTTGTTGAACTGCTGATGTGCGTGTTTTCCGCATGTATTAGGGACAATCACTGGTTCGAGACAGACATACCGCCTGATTCCGGCATCCACAACCTCTACCTCGGACAGATCCCATTTGCCAAATAACTTATACATAAATTATCTCCTGGGTTTCTCTTTTCTTCCGATTACCATTTCCCTCAGGCTTACATTATTCACGGCAATGACCTTGAAGCGGACACCCGGAATATCACCCATTGCACCACCCATACGGCCACCAATCCTTTCTACAGTTACTTCATCGTGCTCATCAATGAAGTTGATAGCACCATCACCTGGACAGAATGCCGTTGCCTGTCTTCCGTTCTTAATAAGCTGAATTCGTACACATTTCCTGATAGCTGAGTTGGGTTGTTTGGCCTCTACTCCCACCTTCTCAAGAACAATACCACGACCCTGTGGAGCACCTCCAAGCGGATCTGATTTCACATTCAGTCCTAATGTACGTCTGCTGTAACGTGTGTCTTTCCACCTAGCATTATGGCGGACAGATTTGAGTTTATGAGCTGCATATTTCCCGTTTGGCATTTAATAACCTCCAAATAATCTATAAATCACGATGAACTTCGAATTATATCACTGCAATATCACATCATCAATATTGTGGTGTCGATTTACAATCCTTTTTATCATATCAATATTTCGACCGTTTTTTCCTATAGCAAGACCTTTCTCGGAAGCTGGCACCTCTACAATCGCCTGCTTTTTTCCGTTTGAATTTCTTATGGATACTGACTTAACTGAGATTGTGCCGAAGGCATTTTTAACAAAGGTTGCTGGGTCATCGGAATATTCTATCAGGTCAATGTGTTTGTCAACCACCTTCTTGAAGCGGTTTATGTGATCACCGTGCCGACCTATTGCAGCACCCATATCACCATTCTTGACTACATATACAACCCTACCTTCATCAACAAGGCAGTCCTTGATAGAAGCACCGGTCATACCTTCAAACAGAGCTATATACCTGATGGCTTCTGTTGAAAGCTTGATATCGCTCAAAAATACAACACCCTCTATTTTAAATTAATGCCAGTATGTCTGATTCACCTGCATCAATTACTGCAAGTGCGGAAATGGTAAATGGCTTACCACATGCACTTCTTCCTAGATCCACACTGGTTCCGGGGTAAACATAAACAGGCACATTTGTGTCTTCAAGCTTCTCTTTCAATTCTGCGGGACAGTTATCTGCAACTACCACCATCTTAGCTTCACCTTTTGCTACCGCATCAATGGTACTATTGGCCCCGATCTTAACTTTACCGGTTCTTATCACATTCAACAGTGCTTTATCAACATTAACATCCATATTTAATCACTCGTTAATCTTTAAGAGCTTGTAATAAGCAATTCTTTATATGTAGATTCTGGTTGAATTAACTTTCAAGTGGATTGCGGGCAACCAGGTGAACATCACCTGTACCCAGTTTAATCGGTTGCCCTACAATGATATTTTCAGATACACCATTTAAGGAATCGACTTCGCCGCGAAGACCTGCATCAAGCAGGTGATTTACTGTGACCTCAAAAGCTGCGCGGGCAAAGACACTGGCTTTTTCACCGGAAATTCCGTGACGACCGATTTGTTTGATCTCACCATCACACGTCATGATATCCGCAACAAGCATTATGTGCCTGATATCTACAGAAAGACCCTGTTCACGAAGGGTGTCCATTGCTTCCTTGATTATCGCATTCCTGGCAGCTTCAATACCAAAAACATCGTAGATTTCACCGATGTTATTGGTAGTTGTACGTGTCTTATTGACACCATCTATCTCAAGAACCTCGCGGAGTTTGGAACCTTCAGTATAAAGGATATATTCATCACCCTCCTTACGGATAACAACCCTCTTGATACCTTCAATCCCTTTAAGAGTAACTGTCTTGATTTTCTTCGCAAGCTGAAGCAATTCTCTGTAAGAAGGGGACTCTGGTGTTACAATAATCTGATTGGGGATATCTTTTGAAGGTGCAACACTCACCTTAAGATTTTCCTCCAGTTTCTCTATAATTGATTCTTTGTCAATCTCACGTTTACTCATGGATCTTTCATTCAAATCAATAACAAGCTGCATGTTAGCAAGATCTGTTGTAACATCCGCCAAGTGGTCAATGTGAGTGGCCTCAATTTCCCATCCTGTTTTTGTAGCCATATCCCGGTCATCTGAAATCTCTTCGTCCAGATAAACAGTCATCATTGGAGTACTGGGGTTCTTCCTCGCATCTACAATTTCGATTAACCTTGGAAGACCGAGAGTAACGTTAATTTCAGCAACACCCGCATAGTGGAAAGTACGCATTGTCATCTGTGTACCCGGCTCACCAATGGATTGTGCTGAAACCACACCCACGGCTTCACAGGGTTCTACACATGATTTTTCATACTCTTCCATTACCCTTTCAATAATTTCTTCCATCTCTTTTTTGGTGACACCGACCTTAATGGCATCCTCCAGAAGGACCTGCTTCAGGTTATGAGGTATAGGGAGATCCTTTATCATTCCCTCTACAGTAGTTTCACTTATCGTCATTACTCCACCTCCTTACCTGTAACAGAGCTGACTATTTTGTGAATAGTCGCCGGATCATTATAGTCACTCTTGGTAGAATCAATTCCGTCTTCTCCATATTTGAATTGCACAATGACTCCACGGGTTTCCCTTACGGAACCATCATATTGAACTTCCAGATCCTGCAATGCATTGACAAGCCTTCTCTGCAGGTAACCTGACTGGGAAGTACGAACTGCCGTATCCACAAGACCTTCTCTACCACCAATTGAGTGGAAGAAGTATTCTGTGGGATTTAAGCCGCTCTTGTAACTGGATTTAACGAAACCGTGAGCATCTGCACCCAGATCACCTTTATCAAAGTGGGGAAGAGTACGACCCGCATACCCTCTGCGTATACGCTCACCACGAACTGCCTGTTGTCCTACACATGCTGCCATCTGAGTAAGGTTTAGCATTGAACCCCTTGCACCTGATTTTGCCATGATTACTGCAGAATTTTCAAGACCGAGATGGTTTCCTGCAATTGCACCAGTGCGATCCCTGGCTTTACCAAGAGTCTGCATAATCTTCAATTCAATTGTCTCATCAAGAGTACGTCCTGGTAGGGGATCAAGCTCCTTGTTTTCATAAGCACGGATAAGATCCGCCACATCCTGTTCCGCTTTTGCTATTTCCTCATCAATGTTCAACCTGGCTTCGCGCGGAATATCTTCGTCACTTATACCAAAACTAAGTCCTGTTTTCATGACACCACGAGTGGCAAGCTTTGTCACATCATCTATAAATTTGGCACCCGCTGCTGATCCATATTTCTTGGTGATCCTATCAAGGATCATACCTTTGAAAGCACCAATTGCTTTCTCATCGATAGTACCTTTGATGAGTTCACCGTTGCGAATAACCACATATGCGTCGTACTCACAATCAAGTTTCTTACAGGTGTCACACTTATTGCAGACATTTGCCTGGAATTCCAGATCAAGACCATCCGGCAAAATCTGACTGAAAATCTGTTTTCCAGTCCAGAAGGGATGACCATCTTTGTCGTACCCTGCCGGCTCCGGAAGATTATGAATTTCCGCCTTACGTAAAAGTTCAAGTGCCTCATTTTTGGTGATGTGTTTCTCGTTACGTGTCAGCAGAAACATACCTGAGATATGGTCGTGAATTCCACCTATGATAGGACCACCAAAACGCGGGGAAAGAATATTTTCCTGCACCTGCATAAGAATGCTGGCTTCAGCGCGTGACTCTTCAGTCTGCAAGACGTGCATGTTCATCTCGTCACCATCAAAGTCAGCGTTATATGGCGGACATACAGCCGGATTGAGTTTGAAAGTCTTATCTGGGAGAACCTTGACTCTGTGAGCCATGATACTCATCTTGTGAAGGGAAGGCTGTCTGTTGAACAGTACGATATCGCCGTCCTGCATCTGGCGTTCCACAATCCACCCGAGTTCGAGTTTTTCTGCCAATTCTTCCTTGTTGATTTCCGTAACCTTGATTCTTCTTCCATCACCACGGATAACATAATTTGCACCGGGGTGCTCTTCGCCTCCCCTCATAATGTAAGCGCGCATAAGTTCAAGGTTTCTGGAAAATACCCTGACGGGAATCGTCATCTGTTTTGCAATAGCAAGAGGAACTCCTACCTCATTGATGCTAAGATTTGGATCGGGCGAAACTACAGTACGTGCAGAGAAGTTGACACGTTTACCGGAAAGACTGCCCCTGAAACGACCTTCTTTACCTTTAAGGCGCTGGGTAAGAGTCTTAAGTGGCCTGCCAGACCTGTGTCTCGCAGGAGGTACGCCTGAAACTTCATTGTCAAAGAATGTAGTAACATGGTACTGAAGCAGCTCCCACAAGTCCTCAATAATCAATTGTGGAGCACCTGCATCCCTGTTCTCCTGGAAACGCTGATTAATCCTGATAATATCCACAAGTTTATGAGTAAGATCATCTTCGCTGCGCTGACCTGATTCAAGAGTAATTGAAGGACGTACTGTTACTGGTGGTACCGGCAACACAGTCAGAATCATCCATTCCGGACGAGCTGTTGCAGGATTCATACCCATTACCTTAATATCTTCATCCGGGATCTGCTCAAAGCGATCCCTGATTTCAGTAGCCGTAAGTTTATGACCGTCTTCAATATAGTCAGTTGGTTTTTCAAACTTAATTTCGGATTGCTCGTGATCACAGTATGGACACACTTTGGTTTTGCGAGCTTCCTTGAACACTTCATTAATAACAGCATCTGGGAGGTGAGTCATATCTTCCAGTTTAGCAAACTGTTCGAGGAAAGCCTGTTTCTTTTTGTCTTCGAGAAGAAGCCTGCTACAATTACTACAAACTGAACGCAGGACTTTTCTGATGGTTTTATTAAAACCAACATGAATAACAGGAGCAACTAGTTCAATGTGACCAAAATGACCCGGACATTCTCCCGCCCTTCCCCCACAGGTTTTACATCTTAGACCAGGATCAATCACACCTAGGCGGAGATCCATCAAACCCATATCAATCGGATATCCGTCATCATCATAGGTATCTGCAGTAATAATCGAAGTAACACTCATCTTACGGATTTCCCTCGGGGAAAGAAGACCGAACTGAATCGAACCGATTCTTTTTGGAATAGAAGGTATTGAATTATCCACTCGTGATCACCTCACACTGCATCTTCCAGCTGGAGTCTGGGAGCTATTCCCAACGATTTAATTTCATCAAGCAACAATTTGAACGCATAACTCATTTCCACTGGATGGATATCCGTTTCTGCGCCACAGTTTGAACAATAGCGTATGTTCCTGCGCCTGTCAAAGGTTGCAATCATTCCACAATTGGAACAAACGAGTTCCACAACTTTGTCAGATTCATCAAGGAGCCTTTCCTTAAGAGTCATGGCAGCCCCATGACCAATAAGCACGTCTCGTTCCATTTCACCAAAACGCAAACCTCCTTCTCGGGCACGACCCTCAGTGGGCTGGCGTGTAAGAACCTGCACAGGACCTCTTGAACGTGCGTGTATCTTGGAAGCAACCATGTGGTGGAGTTTCTGGTACAGGATTACACCAACAAACACATCTGCCTGTATCTTTTTGCCTGTGACGCCATCAAAGAATACTTCTTTTCCTGTGTGGGAAAATCCGTGTTTCTTGAGACCTGCACGAAGATCATCCTCGGGTTCTCCAGAAAAGGCAGTTGCATCAATACAACGACCTTCAATAGAACCAACCTTTCCACCAATCATTTCCAATACATGAGCGACAGTCATACGTGAAGGAATTGCATGAGGATTAATTATAAGATCAGGCACCATCCCGCTCTCTGTAAACGGCATGTCCTCAAAAGGAACTATCAAGCCAATTACACCCTTCTGACCATGTCTGGAAGCAAATTTGTCACCAATTTCGGGGATCCTCTGATCACGTACTTTCACTTTAGCAAGACGGGTACCATTAATGGATTCAGTAAGAATTACAGTATCGACAACACCTTTTTCGTTGGAACGCATAGTGATTGCACTTTCACGCCTCTGTTCAACTGTAATTCCAAAATCGGTTTGTTCTTCAAGGAAACGTGGAGGGCTGGTTTTTCCGATAAGCACATCGTTTGGACCTACTTCTGTTTCAGGGTTTACAAGCCCGTCAACATCAAGGTTTGCATAAGCTTCGGCGCTTCTGGCACCACGGAATTCAGAGTCAGGAATTTCGAATTTGTCTTCCTGTCCACCCGGATAGCGCCTTTCTTCACCCTCAAATGTCCTGAGGAAATGACTTCGTCCCAACCCTCTCTGGATTGAACCTTTGTTGAAAACCAATGCATCTTCAATATTGTATCCTTCGTATGACATTACAGCCACAACAAAATTCTGTCCTGCCGGCCTGTCATCAAAATTAATGGATTCACATGTGTGAGTCTTTGTGAGTGCACGCTGAGGATAATGCAATACATGTGCACGGGTATCCGGCCTAAGTTTAAGATTGGATGTGGAAACACCGATACATTGTTTAATCATAGCTGCACCCATGGTAATCCTTGGGGATGCATTGTGTTCAGGATACGGAACCATCCCTGCACAAATTCCAAGGATTAATGATGGATCAATTTCAAGATGGGTGTGTTTTGGAGTGATGTCATCCTCATAGAGAGCAACATAGGCATTTTCCTCTTCTTCAGCATCAAGGAATTCAACGCATCCCTGTTTGACGAGATCGTCAAAAGTGATTTCTCCAGCACGGAGCTGTTCGATATGTTCCTCTGTTACAAGAGATTTGCCATCTTCGACAACAATAAGTGGTCTTCGTGCACGACCCATATCTGAATTGATAATTACTTCATGAATATCCTCGTAAAGGGCAACGTTTACCTGAGAAGAAATAAAGCCTGCACGCCTTTGCCGCCTGATATCTTTAACAAGTTCCGCCGGGTCGTTGTGAGTACCAATCAATTCTCCATTCAGGAATACTTTGGCTTCAGTCATTCAAATCAACCTCCAGATCCAGTGTTTTGTCAGAATCAGGATTTGCCCCGGAGTAATTGCCATAAATAGGATCATCGTCTCCTGCAACATCCACAATGTCCTCTTTATAGTTTGCTGCTTCCCCGGCTATTTCAAGAATTTGCTGCGGAACATGTAATTCAATCGGCTGGACACCTAAACCATAAATTGTCTTGCGAAGAGTATCCGTTTCATCGGTACCTGTAGACAACTCAACCATCTGGGCAAAGTTTTTCACCAGCCCACAGTTTGGGCCTTCAGGAGTTTCTGAAGGACACAACCTTCCCCATTGTGTGGGATGTAAATCACGGGCTTCGAAGTGAGGCTGCGCCCTTGAAAGAGGGGATATAACCCTCCTTAAGTGAGAAAGGGAAGAAATATAATCAGTCCTGTCAAGAAGCTGGGAAACACCACTGCGACCGCCCACCCAGTTTCCTGTTGCCAGAGGATGCTGAAGCCTGTCCGTAAGGACATCAGCTCTCACAAGAGTAGCAACATTCAGGTCCCTATTGCGCATATTTGCACGTTCTAACTGATATTTTATGTCACGTGCTAGGCGATTGAAAGCAACCCTGAAAAGATCTTCCATCAAGTCACCTGCAAGTTTAAGGCGTTTGTTCGAGTAGTGGTCTTTATCATCCGGGTTACGACGACCCAAAGCAAGTTCAAAACAGGATTCTGCCATTCTTCCAAGGAAATGAGCTTTTGCAATCCTGTCTTCAGGGTCATTACCCAGATGTGGCAGAAGGTAACGATCAATTACATAGTTTGCACGCTTGATCTGGTAATCACGCGCCTGACCTGCGGCAACCCTCCCCCCAATTCTTTCAATTGCCTCTTCTGTAGTCTCAACTTCAGCTTCTTCAAGGTTTTCAAACATGAATTTCATGATTTCATGATCTGTTGAAACTATTTTTACGATATCTTCATCCGTTTCGACTCCCAATGCACGCATAAGAGTTATAAAGTTGATACGCCCGGAAATAGATGGGAATGAAACTTCAAGAATCGATTTTCGGCCTCTTTCAACAACTACAAGAGCCCTATAGCCACGCCTTTGCGAGAAAACCTTGGCAACCTCAATAGGATCACCATATCTTTCACCAAGTTCGGCGAGAATTTTATTGGGTGCCAGATCCTCAAGAGTCATAACAACCCTTTCGGTACCGTTGACAATGAAATATCCTCCAGGGTCAAGAGGGTCTTCACCATGCTCTACCATTTCCCTGTCTGAAATCCCTACAAGATTGCAGATCTGGGATTTGAGCATAACAGGCAATTGACCGATTTTAGCTTCTTTTGGCTCAGATTCTTCCTCCCCTTTAACAACAGCCATTTCAAGAAAAATTGGTGCTGAATAAGAAAGGTTCCTGAGCCTTGCCTCGTTGGGATAAAGTTTTTCGATTGCACCGTCTGCTTCCTTTACAACAGGTCTTTCAACCCTGATATTCCCTAATTTTACAACGTCTTCAATATCGGTTTCGATGATCCCCTGTTCATCGACTACCTTTTGGAGACCATGATTGAGGAATTTATTGTATGAATCGATATGATGCTGCACTATTTTGTCTTTAGTGAAATAAGCCTCTGAAAGAACACTGGTATCCAATGCTATGATAGCACCCTCTTTACAATTGATAATATATAGATAAATCTGAATGAAGTTTTTTCAAATAATCAAAACACGTAGAGCCAAAATAACAAGCGGTTTTTAACAAATTGCAAGCTCCCTGCCTTAATCAATCACATACCTGTAGTACATGGCTTCGCCTGCAGTCGCGCTATTGCGGGTGATTTTGACAACATCCCCAACTTCAGCTCCGATTTCCTTCACTACGGGATCAGAAACCTTTATTTTAGGCAGGTCCTCCCTTCCAATGTTATAATGTTTAAGAATAGATTTTAACTCATCCTCATCAGCTATTTCATGATGAGGTATTAATTCGTGATCAAGCAGGCTGAACTTACTCAAACCGTCTCTCCTCCTTAGAAATCTCCAGGTCACCCATGACAATTCTGGCGGGCTCGTAGGGATTTGAACCCTAGACCGTCTGGTTAAAAGCCAGACGCTCTGCCTGACTAAGCTACGAGCCCACGCTTTTTATGCCACTGCAATGATGCCTCAATGCAGCGGCAATACATAGATATTATCATATATAAGTGTTTTTACGAATTGTTTTTGAATTGTCATAGGTTTTAGCAGTCAGAACAAGACGAAAACAAAAGACATACAAAATATAAAACAGTTATTGCCTTCCTTACAGAAAATATATATAGTACGATGCCGGAGGTTTTACAAAGTTAAAGAAAACGGAATCAAGTTCCGCATTCCCAAGTATCCATGTATTCACACTGTTTTGGAGACAATTTATCGATCTCAATCCCAAGAGCCTGCAATTTTAGCTCTGCAACCCTTATATCCAGATCACATGGCACTGGATGTACTCCGGGAGCAAGGTCGTTTTCTGCAATAAATCTCACACACTGAGCCTGATCTGCAAAACTCATATCCATCACTTCAGCCGGGTGGCCATCCCCTGCTGCAAGATTGACAAGCCTGCCATCAGCCAAAACATTAATGCGTTTACCATTTACATTGTATTCCTTGATATTGTGCCTCGCATCTCTTACAGAAGAAGACATTGCCACCAGATCCTCAAGATTTATTTCAACATTGAAATGACCGGAATTCGCAAGAATAGCCCCGTCTTTCATGACTGCAAAATGATCTCGGTTTAGAATGTCAGTGTTCCCCGTAGTCGTAACAAAAATATCCCCGAGCTTGGCAGCTTCCTTCATCGGCATAACCCTAAAACCATCCATCCTTGCTTCGAGTGCCCGAATTGGATCAACTTCAGTGACAATAACATCAGCACCAAGACCTGCAGCACGCATTGCTACTCCTCTACCACACCAACCATAGCCGCCAACAACAACATTTTTGCCAGCTACGAGGAGGTTGGTTGTACGCATAATGCCATCCCATGAAGACTGACCCGTGCCATAGCGGTTGTCAAAAAGGAATTTTGTCATTGCATCATTTACCGCAATAACAGGCATTTTGAGAGCACCTTCTTTTTCCATAGCTTTTAGCCTGTGTATACCAGTAGTTGTTTCCTCGCAACCACCAAGAATGTTCGGAAGAAGATCGGTACGCTCTGTATGTAATTTGAAGATCAGATCCGCACCGTCATCAATGGTAATATCCGGAACTATATCCAACACGGAATCAATAGCATTGTAGTATTCTTCATTTGAGCAGCTGTGTTTGGCAAAACATTGAATGTTGGCTTTTTCGTCCAGTGCAGCTGCAACATCATCCTGGGTGCTCAACGGATTACATCCAGAAATAGCAACCTCTGCACCCCCTGCAGCAAGTGTTTCTACCAGAACTGCAGTTTTGGCTTCCACATGGAGTGCCATTGCAATACGATGACCTTTAAGAGGTTTTTCTTTTTCAAATTCTTCCCGGATTATCGCCAAAACAGGCATGTGGTTTCTTGCCCATTCTATTTTCTGTTCACCAGATTCAACTAATTCCTTATCAGCCATGAAATACCTCATACTTAACTTTTGGATACAAGTCTCTCAGAAGCTTCTCTTGCCTTCGTCAAAACTTCCTTCTCATCTATGGATAAAACAGTTCCATCTTTCATAAGAACCTGTCCATTTACAATTGTAGTAATCACATCGCTACCTCTTGCAGAATATACAAGATGTGAAGAAACATCATACAAAGGAGTCAGATGTGCCCTATTCATATCTACAATAATCAAATCAGCAAGATAACCTTCCTTCAACATCCCTGCCTGAATTCCAAGAGCTTTGGCACCATTAACAGTTGCCATTTCCAGAACCGTTCTTGCGTCAACTACAGTTGGATTCATTGAATTGACCTTGTGGAGCAATGCCGCCATTTTCATTTCTTCGAACATGTCGAGGTTATTGTTGGAAGCACAACCATCTGTACCCAGTGAAACATTAACACCCCTATCCAGCAGTCCCGGAACCGGTGCAATACCAGAAGCCAGTTTCATATTGCTTACAGGATTATGAGAAACGCTTACACCTCTATCCCTGAGAATATCCATATCACCTTCCGATAGCCAGATACAGTGAGCTGCCAGAACATCCGCATCAAGGAAACCTGCTTCATCCAGCATATTTACCGAACACATCCCAAACTGCTCTTTCATCTGGTTCAGTTCAGCTTCTGTTTCAAGCACATGAATGTGCACTTTTACGTTATCCTTACGTGCCTGTTCCCTCACACGTATTAGGAAGTCACGTGAACAGGTATTGGGTGCATGAGGTCCATACATAGTGGTGATGCGGCCATCTGCAGCACCGTTAAATTCGCTAACGAAGCGTTTGCCTTCCTTAAGTTCACGTTCTGCCTTTTCTGGATCACCAAGATCAAGCATACCGTAAGATAATGCCGCCCTCATCCCGCTTTCTTCAACCGCTTTTGCAACCCTGTCCATATGTATATACATGTCTGCAAAAGCAGTGGTACCGCTTCTTATCATCTCAAGGCAGGCCAGCTTTGTACCGATATAGAGATCATCAGGGGCTAACTTAGACTCAATTGGCCAGATGTGATCCTCCAGCCATGAGGAAAGTGGTAAATCATCGGCATACCCACGCAAAAGAGCCATACCGGCATGTGTGTGAGTATTGACCAACCCCGGCATGACAACCGTGCCTTCAGCGTTGATAACATACTCCGCAGGACCTTCGTATGATTTACCCACATATATTATTTTGTTGCCTTTAATTGCAACTTCACCTTTTTCCAGATCTCCTTTTGTGGGATCCATTGTCAGGACATAACCATTTTTGATCAGGATATCAACCATGTAACTCACTCTGCAGAATCACTCTACACAACGTTCTTTCCTCAGTTGTTCAAGAAATGTTTCCATAATAACTAATCTTTCTTTTGCAATCTCTTTTGATGTATCGGTATTCAACCTATCCATTATTTTGAATGGTTTTCGTGTCATGTAATCCTCAAACCCATCCAACGGATCTTCCATATAGGCATTCATGGAAGTTTCTTTCACGGTTCCGATGGTATGCTTAAGTCCCCGTAGAGTCCCCATTGAAACCAGTGCCCTGCAAATACCAACCGCGCCCAGTGCATCAAGCCGATCGGCATCCTGCAAAATAGAGCCTTCAATGGAACCAGGATTTAGCCCCCTGCTAAAACGGTGGGTTCGAATACATGAAACCACATGTTCAATTGTTTCCCCATCAACTCCCTCCTCCGTCAGAAAATTGCCTGCTATTTCCGCACTGTAAACTGCATGGTCCCCACCTTCCTGATGCTCCTTCACAACACCCACATCATGCAAAATGGCTGCAAGCCGGAGTACATGAGGATTGCCCCCTTCTGTTTCCTGTATTTTCAGACAAAGGTTTTCCACTCGTTCAACGTGAGATATATCGTGACTGCTGGGTTCATCCTTCAGAATATCCGCAACAAATGAACGGGTTTTCTCAATCAATTCATCCATTCAGAGTACCTCATTCGCCATATTCCGTAGATTTTCATTTATTGCATCCAGTGACATCTTAAGATTTACTTTATTGTCATAGGATTCAACCAGTTTTACCAGTTGTTCCCGATCCCAATCCTGCATCCCAAGTGCAGCATCAGCAATCACATCAAGTGCCCGTACAACGTTATCCACGATACTCACAGTTGCAGTACGGGATGTACGGGACAACGGATTCAAATCGATAGTAATCACCTTCTTACCCATTCCTACAAGAGTCTCACACCTATCCCCATCCTCGAGAGGAACAAGCACAACATCCGCACTGAAAATTCCATTCTTATCAACAATGCCTCTAGCATGAGAAAGAGGAAGATTTGCATCTCCTTTGCCACCAAGAACCTCAGATGCACCATTGTTCATCAGATGGTCGATAATCCTATTTA
The DNA here is from genome assembly GCF_030156785.1 of Methanohalophilus sp. Lineage (GTDB taxonomy): Archaea > Halobacteriota > Methanosarcinia > Methanosarcinales > Methanosarcinaceae > Methanohalophilus. Next base: position 1,591 of record NZ_JASGLW010000014.1, on the reverse strand, counting down.
CTCTCTCATCCGTCCTGTGAAAAAGGTTTACTTCAAGGGATGCACTGACAATTTCGGAAAGGCGTATCATCTGTTCCGGAACCAGAGCCGCCGTATTTCCGTTTACTGAAATAATAGGATGCTCAGCCAGAATTAGCATGGCTGCCGCAACTCTTTCCGATTCAGTTGCAAACTGGTGGGTTTTTTCTCCCAACAGATAGTCAAAACACTCACCCCTGCCCTGAGCAATCAGTCCCTGCATGCTGGTAATACCAACCTTGACACCTTCAACTATGCGTTCTCTTGTCAAAAGCGAAAGATAGCGGGGATGATCTTGCGGAATGTCTGTCAAGCGTTAAGCACCTCAATAATGCAAAATGATTCTCTGCAAATGCTGGGTAATTATTCCTGTAGAGATTTGAATGTATTTGTATGTTTCTTGTACGCATATTGGACAGGAAAAAAAAGAAAGAGAGGAAAAAATCTCCCTCATTTGGAAGTATCAAGTATCAGACCCTGATCTGTCGGGACAATCATTGTCTGGATTTCCTTCCCCTGAAGCATCTGGACATACTTGTAATTTATCAGATCCGGATTCTTGGAAAGCTCCTGATTAAGTATCCTCAGGGCTTCAGCCTCACCTGTTGCACGAATGATAGTTGAATTTGCAACACCATTTGCCTCGATTATCTTTCTTTCAGCCTCTAACTGCTCTTTTTGCTTTACAAAAACCATTCTCTGGGCATCCTGATCTGCCTGTAGTTTTAGTTCAATGGCTTCTGCAACCCTTTCGGGCAACTTGACGTTCCTCAGCAGAACCTCCTCCACAATTATACCGTCATCCTTAAGAGCAAGTTCCATGCGATCCTTCATCTGGCTTGCCACAAGTTCTCGCTGCTCACCATAAACCTCCAGTGCAGTCCTGCCGGAAACGACAGAACGTATTTCTGATTTAATGGTTGGCCTTATGATTTTTTCCGCATAATTAACACCAAGACGCTGGTGAATAGAACTTGCCTCATCTGCCATGAGTCTGTACCTTACAGTGATATCCATACCAAGGGTTAAACCCTCACTTGTGAGCGCAGTAATCTGGTCATCCCCTACAACTTCACCTTCTGTTGCCTTACCACTCATAGTGTATACTTCACTTCTTACAGAATATTTAGTTACAGTTACCCATGGAGGCACAATATGCAACCCTTCACCGAGTTCATCATCCTGTACACCGCCAAACTGGCTGAATTTTACACCTACTTCACCTGCACCGATTGACACAAAAATTGAGCCATATAATACAGAAATCACAATAAGCACAGCAAATATTATTGCAAGAATACGAAAAACATGCCCTAAGATAGGCGGAATTCCTTTAAGTTTCAGTTCAGATATGTCAAATTTCGGGCGATCATCACCCAAATTGATTGAATCCATATCGATTTTATTATCAACTACCATATTTTTACCTTTTAAAATTATAAAAACCTGGCTCTGTAGAAATCCTTTTCTCTAAATTTGCCTAAGCCACTATAATTTTAATAATAAGAAGTCCCCTGTGTACGTTTGCACCACAAACACAAGGGGATGATTGTGTTTTGTCTAACAAGTACTT
>NZ_JASGLW010000005.1 GCF_030156785.1 Methanohalophilus sp. | reverse complement strand
ACGGGTAGAAGTATCAACGGCATGTTCAGGAGTATGGCACCAGCTATTGCAATTATCTCCCCAAAATTGGATGAAAGGAGATATCGCGTAAACTTTAAGATATTGTTATATTCTCGCCGCCCTTCCTCAACACCCCAAACCAGACTTGCAAAGTTGTCATCCTCACAAGGATTTTTGTTTCAACCAATGCATCTTTCAATTCGAGGTCAAACGCCATTATCAACATCTTTTCCCTGCAGCATACCATGTGGCTTTTCAGACCAATTTCCTCTGCAACAGCCTGTGCAGTGAGAGGTGCTACCTCAGCATATTCTCCTATTCCTAAAAACAAAACACTGCAAAAATATTTAAAGAGAAATATAATTTCAACATTGAAAAAGTCAAATTTGTTACCTTGTCGTTTAAGCTTGCTAATCCTATTGTAAGTATAAAGAGAATAAATTTTGATTCACTCTCAGTTCTCCTTCACTTTCACAAGGCGTTTTCCCATGAGATTTAATTTAAATTTTCTGATGGTTTGCGGCAGTATTATTTCACCCTCAGGGCTTCTGAAATACAGGGCATTGAATGGACATTGAACGATACAGGCACCACATTGAACACATCGAACCGCCTCTGGCATTGCTGCAATATGTCGATTTCTATCCACTTCAAAACAGTTCCTTGGACAAACCTGTTCACAAAAACCACAGCCATTACACTTATTTTTATCAAGAGCAACTTTTAAAAATCGATCTTCAGTCAAACTGCTTTTGTATACCGGAGTACTGCCCATCAGATCAAGGCTTAAAATGAGAACAACAATGAGCGAAATAAATCCCCATGAAAAAATAAAACGCCAGCTGAAATCTCCAATCAAAACACTATAAATAACAAGACAAAGTACGACAATCCCCCATAGAATTAGATGAAATCCGCTCCGGCTAAAATCAAAGAAAGCAATGCCAATCCGCTTATCCTCAGAACTTAGATAGTCAGCATAAAGTGGAAAAGATACAAAGATTGAAAATGATAAAAACCATATCAGTAATGTAAGAGAAAAAACAGCCGAACTCCAAAAAATACTCATGATGGGGATCATGATGACAGTGATCGGAAATGCCCATGCTACAGCCATCTCGACACGTTGCACCAAAGAAAACTTCACTTTCCGCATTTCCACCGTTTTTTTGAAATTGTTTTTTATAAAATGAGGGAGATCATCTGCATAAACCGGCCCCCACGTTACCTTCCATCCAGTTTTTTTCTGTATAATATTACCTTCGATACTCGTGGCTGCAAGCTGGGGTAGTATTACATTTCTGTGATCTACAATTTCTTCAATACCACTTGTTTTCAGGACTGAAACAACATCGTGATTTGTGAAAAGACCGCCTGCAGCTGAACACCAGACGTTGATCCCTCTGCTGTTGGCAACAAGAAGATTTACATCCATACCATCCAGTGCCCTTCTTACTTTCTCTACAGTCAGATGATAATTGCAGGTAAGAATAACAGGTGAATTGCTGTCAGGATTCCCTATTTTAATCAAACCCGTTTTACAGGGTATGGGAATAAACCTCAGTAATGTTTCAACAAGATATACTATAAGATAATGTAGATTCATTTCGTTGTCTCTTCCGGTCGCCTTGCCACCAGTTCAATAAAATTACCCATTTTGTTAAATCTGACAGACTCTATTTGCAAACCTGCTTCTTCCACTCTTTCCGGTAGGTTCCTTACGCTATTTGTAGTGGTTTGTGCAATAAGATAAGTGATTATTACAAGAGGAATTTTTATCAACCAATTAACTATTCTTTTGAAGATATTTTTTGGTCTTACTTCATCGGCAATGAGCAGAAAGCCGCCTATCTTCAGTATCCTTTTTGCTTCTTTTAAGGTAAAACCTAATTCATCTTCACTCAATTCAGAAAAACAAAGACCACTCATAACAACATCATAACTTTCCGATTCTTCGCTTCCAAGTTCAGCAACACCCATCTCACATAACTCTATGTTTTGTGTAAGTCCTGCCTCATTTGCCCGATTTTGTGCAATTTCCAGCATTAGTGGGTTGATATCTATCCCTTTCACCTTTGCATTTTTCTGAGCTGCTCTTAGTGTCAATGCCCCGCTACCGCACCCGATATCAAGAACCTTCTGCCCCTTTATTATATAAGCTGTTAAACGATCATAAACCCCATCCAGTCTCCCTAATGTGAGAATTCGGATACCCATGTCATACCTGCCCGGGGAAGATTCAAGTATTTTCATTAATACGTACGTGCACATGTGGATACTTCATTTTTCAAGTTATTTAGTTGATTGTAGATTTTACCTATCATATCAAGTGAATTCAACCATACTCTCTTGATATCCATGATTCTGGATTAGATTCTATGTACCGTATGACATCCTTCGTTTTTTCTTGTGTCAAGTTAAGCTGCTCTCAATCTTGTGGGACTTGTGAAGCTTCTTAAAAGCCGTTGCGTACTCGTTGCGACGAACCTGCGAATTCATATCCCCTTCAATTCCCCAGCCTTCGCTCCCTTTTAAAGGAACTGACGGCATTTTCACAGCCAGTATTCAACATTATGTATTAATATATCTTATATATTGTCGCAATTAGCTAATTACCAATCAGCATATCCCAAAAGGGAAAAAAGTTATACAAAATGATATTGCTGCATACGGGAACAGGAATGAGACATGAAGATACAGAGATTTCTGCAGATTATGTTTTGCAGAACTTTCGGGTGCATGGTAACCCATTAAGTCAGAATACCATCGTGCCTATTCCGCGGTTTGTGAAGAGCTCAAGTAACAGGGAATGAGCAACACTTCCATCTATTATATGCACTCGTTCCACGCCGTTTTCAACACTGTTTGCGGCACTGCGCATCTTTGGAATCATTCCACCTTTGAGTATTCCTTCTGAAATCATATCCTCAATTTCAGATGCACGTACTCGTGAGATACGGGTTGATTTGTCTGAAGGATCTTTCAGCACACCCGGAACATCTGTCATCAAAATAAGTTTCTTTGCATGAAGGGCTTTGGCAATATCTCCTGCCACCGTATCAGCATTGATATTAAGTGCATTGCCTTCGCTGTCCATTGCGATCGGTGAGATGACTGGAATATATCCTTTCTCGGTGAGGATATAAATTAAGTCAGGATTTACAATTTCTGTGTCCCCTACCCAGCCAAGGTCCACGCTGTGTTCTTTGTCATCTATCAATATTTTCTGGGTGGGTTTTTTGCGGGCGATAATCATCTTACCGTCTTTACCTGAAAGCCCGATACCTTTGCCTCCATGCTTTCCAATGAGTGATACAATACGCGTATTGATGTTCCCGACAAGCACCATCCGTGCAATTTCCACAGTCTCATCGTCGGTAATGCGAAGTCCGCCAATGAACTCAGGTTTCTTACCAAACTTCTCCATTTTTTCCGTAATTTCCGGGCCACCACCGTGTACAATTATCGGATGGATGCCAACATAGCGAAGAAGTACAAGATCTTCTACAATCGCACTCATTATATCAGGATCCACCATTGCATGGCCACCTACCTTAATAACCATATAGGAGCCATAAAAATCCCGAATATATGGCAAAGCCTCTATCAAAACTTTTTCAATCTGGCAATCTGGCAGGTCTGACATAGGATTTAGATTAAAATTAAAGTGCTTAAATGTTACCATACCCTATTTTCGCGGGTCCTCTTTTCAACGTATATCAACAGGTGCCAAATTGAATTGGTTTGCAAGGTTACCATACCCTATTTTCGCGGGTTCTCTTTTCAACTCACTTAAGTGGGAACAAAAGAAACACAAGGCAAAGTTACCATACCCTATTTTCGCGGGTCCTCTTTTCAACGCACTGCACAATACTTCTCATCCGGCACATCTGGTGTTACCATACCCTATTTTCGCGGGTCCTCTTTTCAACCCTATGTAATTATTCCTTTAAATAGATTTTTAAGACCTTAAAAGGCTTCTTTTTTGCCCTGTTATGTGCAAACCTATTTTGTACTGAACCCTTTATAAAGGTCTGAAAATCGATATCAAGCGCCAGTGCCAATTTTTACTTGCGAACTTTATAAAAACATCTTCAGTAGCCATCATCGTAAAAATCAAAGAATAGTTCGAAATAGTTCGATAGTCACTAAACGGCTAAAATGTATCAGAAATTGTCTTAAAAGGGCATTTATTATGTGCAGACCTATTTTTCAGGAATCCATTTATAAAGGTCTGCACAATTTGCTGGAAATCTAAATAAATGGAATTCTTTAAAGATAGTTCACACTACATGAACAACATGAAATAGAAATAACTGTATCGCAACCGATGGGATGAGTGTAATTTGTACTCCATAATAAGCAGAATCAAATCAAGAAGAGAAGCAGAGCGCCGAGGGGGAGATTCGAACTCCCGAGGGGTCTATGCCCCACAAGCTTTCCAGGCTTGCGCCCTACCACTAGACTACCTCGGCATGAAATTAAGAAATTAAGTTGAATATTCAGTCGCAACCTTGCGACTTTGACTTCCATCCTGATGGGTAAATATCCGCATCCATTATTACTCTTTCGGTGATTGCACAGATTCCATGCTCACTAATAAGGATTTCCTCTGCGCTCATCTGTGACCTGCAAAGTGCAACTACCTCACCCTTCTGTGAGAAAATACATGCCAGAGAATCTTTTTCAAGCGACTCATCCACACCAACAACACCCACCACAGCCAGTGCAGCCCCATGGCAGATTGCATTTATTGCAGAATCCCGTATTGTGATAGCAGGCAAATGAGTAAGTCCTTCTTCCATCGGTTTTACGACTTTGCGCAACTCATCCTCACACCCCTCCTCTTTCCAGAGTACATAGGCATCCTTAAGATCGTGTAAAGTAACCGCAGTACTTTCATCAAAGGGACCTGTGGAAGTCCTTATCAATTGCTGCATATGACCGCCACAACCAAGAACCAGACCAATATCGTGACAGAGTTTGCGTATGTATGTCCCTGCCTCACATCTGACTTTCATGAGAACTAATGGACCTTCAATATCCAGAACCTCAAGGGAATAGATATTCCTGATTCTCAGGGAGCGTTTTACCGCCGAAACAATCGGAGGGGTCTGATAAATAGGCCCTACAAATTCCTCACATACGGCTTTTATACGTGAGTGAGGCACCTCCTTATGCAACCGCATCATGCAAACATATTCCTTTGCAGAAAGCCGCAGAACAGAAACAGCCTTGGTGGCTTTCCCAAGCATAATAGGCAAAACACCCGTAACCTTCGGATCGAGGGAACCTGAATGGCCTGCTCTGGGTAATTCCAGTATATCACGAACCCATGCAGTCACTTCATGACTTGTAGGCCCTGCGGGTTTATTGAGATTCACAACCCCGTACATCAGATGCTGCCTTATAGGACGCTGATAAGGATCACAACCATAACGCAAATCCGTAGTTGCATTTGCTTTTAAAAGATGACCACGCCTTTCAAAAAATAAAGATTTCGGCATTTCCTACCTACCCTCCATGGTTTAGGAAAAACCGCCTGTAGCATCAATTGCTGCAGAAATAATCATACCAATTCCATACGGATCCCACCGCGTAGAATCTATAACAAGATCATAGATAGAAAGATCGTTGATGTCAATTCCATATATTTCCTGATATCTCAATGCCTCTGATGCTTCCCTCTCTATGGTTTCAGAAAGTCTGACTTCAAAAGAAGAACCTTCCCTTTCCACAATTCGCCGGACACGCACTTCCTGAGGAGCTTGCAACCAGATACGCAAAGCATCTTCTGCCATATAACCTGCAAGCCTACCCTCAAGAATGATATTGTCCTGCTCATGGGCAATGGTTTTTTGCCTCTCGTCAATCATCCTGTCAATTGAAGGATCAGATTCTGCAAGTTTCCCGAATTCTGCAAGAGACATGGAGTGCTCTTTTGCAAGGGTACGGAAAACATCCCCTGCTGAGATCATCTCAACTCCATACTTCTCCGCCAGCAATTTTGCTGTGGTGGTAGTCCCGCTTCCTGGTAGTCCGCTTACGGTAACAAGCATCTCAGACGCCGCCAATATTCAGGGCTTTCCTCACAACCTGGCTTATAGCAAGAGAGGTTATAAAGTACCAGAATATCCAGTGCTGGATTGGACCGATTACAGTATCAACAAGAAGCACCTCACCCCAGAATGGAAAAACCAGGGATGCACCCTCGTGGAGATTAATGTAATGATACGCCCACATGAACAAGGGAAGAGAAATAATACTGATGTATGCCATTGGCTTAAATTGTTGCTTTGACATTTCCATCTGGTCCCCCATCATTTTAGACCGTTCCTCTTCCAGTTTCTTGATCATATAATTGTTCTGGGAAAGCTGAGCCTCACGGAATTCTTTCTGGAAAGCTTTCATCTTTTCCTGCGTACTGCGCATCAATTCCCAGTCAATGGTGTATTTCTGGATCAGGGATGCATACAAAGCAGTAATTCCTGCCATGATGAAAAGAACAATGTGGAAATTGGATTCTCCCACCAACGAAATAAGAGGATCCATCAGCCTTCCTACCATAGTACCGATTGCTTCTCTTCCTTCGGTACCAAGCAGCACAATCCCTAACATCAGGGAAATTCCGAGAGCCAAAGTGAATCTTTCAATCAGTTTTTTGAAATGTGCTGTTACCAAATCGATCATCCACCGCTCATATATGATTATTTATACTGATCCAGTACATTAATAATTTGTCCGAAAACTTCGTCAATGCCACCAGTACCATCGATATTTACCAGAATGCCCTTTTCCTCATAATAATCAATGAGTGGCTGAGTATTCTTCTTATATGAAACAAGACGCTGTCGAATCACATCTTCCTTATCATCGTCACGCTGATAAAGTTCTCCTCCGCAAACATTACAAATTCCTGCTTTCTTAGGAGGATTGAACTTGATATGATAGCTTTCACCACATTTACAGCTGTAACGACCTGAAAGTCTTGTAACTAATTCTTCGTCAGGAACTGTAATGTTTAGTACCACTTCAAGAGGCATATTGATATCATTCAAAATGCCAGAAAGTGCATCTGCCTGAGGAATAGTCCTTGGGTAACCGTCTAGCAAGAATCCGGCCTTGCAGTCTGGTTCAGCAAGCCTGTTTTTAATTATACCGATCAAAACATCATCGGGAACAAGTTCGCCTTTATTCATATATTCAGCTGCCTTCTTACCGAGATCGGTTCCTTTCGATACATTTGCACGAAGGATATCCCCAGTTGAAATGTGGGGAATACCATAGTGCTTTGAAAGTTCCTTGGCCTGGGTGCCTTTACCTGCACCCGGTGGCCCGAATAATACAACATTCATTTTTTAGCCTCACATTACTCCTGTCCGAAGAACGAACGCATCATCGGATGCATTTCCATCAGCTGCTCGGAAGCAATGTCCTCATAGAGACGATATACAATGCTTACCGTAAGCAACAAACCAGTACCTCCTGCTCCTCCAAGTGTACCCATAAGACTTGCAATCAGAGTAAGAGCGCCTATAAAAGCACCACCGATTACTGTTACTTTCGGAATATATCTCAACATCACTTTTTCAATACTTCCAACATTTCTTCTAAACCCGGGGATCTGCATACCGGAATTAAAAACTTTTCTCGCTGTTGGTTTCGCACCCATGCCTGTTGTCTCAATCCAGAAGAGTGCAAAGATAATACCCCCAGCAATCAGGATAAAAGCATCCATAAAGACATGTAATCCAATCTGCCAGGTTGCAGGGGCTGCATAACCATAACTTGCAAAGTTTTCTCTTACAAGAGAAGGAATCCAGTCGTAAGGACTATTGATAGGTGCAAGGTAATACATTATCCCGTTCACTGGTTTGGAACCTGAATATTCACCCAGTACAGTAATTCCACGACCAGCAAGAAGCAAACCAATCAGTTGAATGTTAGCCTGCAATGCACGGACCAAAATCATTGGAAGTACTGAAGCATAAATCAGCTTTACAGGGAATCTTCCTCTAGCACCTTTTACAGCACTGTGTGAAAGGGGAATTTCAATCCTTGTACTCTCTACAAATACAACAATAAGAAAAATAGCTACAGTGCTTACCAGAGCCAAAAGTCCTCCATTAACAAGCATAAATAATACGCCATCTGCAGACAAGAGATAGCCTGCATCCACATTCTGTGCTATGTAGAGCCATTTTGGAATTATACCAACAGGCAACCCAGATGAATCAGGAATCCAGTTAATTAAACCTGTTACAATCTGCTGTGAAACTCCTGCAACGATGAAAAGTCCCACACCTGAGCCAATACCCCACTTGGAAACAATTTCATCCATGAAGAGAATCAATACTCCACCTATGCAAATTTGCAGGAATATAATGAAAGTAACAACACCCAGTCCAACTCCCAGCGAAGCAGCAATATTTGGGTCCGGCAGGATGTATCCACCAAGAATCTGTGGAAGAGCTTCCACTACAATCATTACAAAGACAAGGAATTTCTGTGCTCCCTGAAAGAGAGCCTGATCTGCTGGATCAGACATATTGAGTTTAATAACGTCTGCCCCCACAAGCAGCTGCAGCACAATAGATGCAGTAACTATTGGACCAATACCCAGAAGCATCAGTGAACCTGAAGCACCGGCAAAGAAAGCACGGTATTGCTCAAATAGGTCAATCGAACTTTCAGATAGACCAAACAGAGGAACATTAGCAAGTGCAAAATAAAGTATCAATATTGTAAGCGTCCACATCAATTTGTTCTTAAAATGAACATGTCCTTCCGGACCAGCTACAGCCGGGAGCCTATTAAAAAACGGCCCAAAAGTCTCTCTTAAACTCATTACTACACCCTTTTGTCAAATATCCAGTAAACTAATTTTTTAAAGTGGCATGGATATTGGAGTAATGCCATTTAGGCATTACTCATCGATCCCAATACAACTGCCACCTGCAGCTTCAATTTTATCCCGGGCCATAGCGGAGAAGCTGGCGGCAGTTACTACCATGTTCTTTGAGACCTGACCTGTCCCGAGGACCTTTTCGATTTCAAGATCCTCAAGATCTATGTGATATACACCATCTTCATATTTTGCAAATCCATCTTCTACAAGCTGATCTGCAAGTTCATCAAGCTCACCCACGTTCACAATAGAAACCGAGTTAATGGATTTAAGCGGACGCTTGAATCCATGTTTGCCGCGAGTGTAACCACCCATTAACGCAAGGACATAATGGTGTTTTACTCCACCACTGCGTCCACGTCCACCACGGTTTCCTGCACCACGCCTGTTTTTGGTAGTACCTCCACCACATGTACGAGAGCCTCTGAACTTTTTGGTTTTAGTTTTGCTCATACGGTTCACCTCATTTTATTCAGGAGCACAGAGATCTCTTTACCGTGGTTTCCAAGGATTCCACCCTGCTGGAAGGTTTTCTTAATACCTGCATGCCCTTTTCTTGGTGGATGTAACCTGAAAACCGGTTTAAGACCGGGTATATCTTTCAAACTTGCTTTTCCTTCAATAACAGCTTCTGAAAAAGCATTAATTGAATCAAAGTCAGTATTTTCGACCACATATGCATCCGTAAGACGAGCACCGCCTTCAAGCCTACCACGGTTTGTAAGCATCTGTGCAAGATTCTCAGCGTCAATCTCTCCATATGCAACATAGTCCTTCACTTTCTGGAGCATCCCCCTGTTGTGAGGGTTGTTTTCCAGAATCACACAGTGGTTTAACCTGTGAAGGCGCAGCATGGAAAGGGTATCTGCAATGGAATCCCTTACATTTACACTACCGCGTACCCTAACAACTGCGTACATTTTCAGACCCCCTCAACATAGGATTGTGGAATACGGATTGTACTGGTATTCACGAGTGCATTGTAAGTTGCCTTGGCAAAGTTAAGGGTAGTTCTGGTCTGTCCTTCGGTTCTGGTCCATACATCCTTGATTCCTGCTTTCTCAAGCACTTTACGTGCTGTGTCACCAGCTGCAAGCCCAAGTCCACGAGGTGCAGGTTTTAGTTCAACTATAACACTGCCCGCTTTCCCTCTTACTTCAGAAGGAACAGTATGAGGCTTTCCACAACCGCATTCCCAAGAGCCGCAACCGCGGCGAACCTTGGTAATGTTAATCTTTGCGTTCTCGATTGCCTTCCTGATAGCCGGACCGACCTGTACATCCTTAGCCTGTCCAAGACCTACATATCCATCACCATTACCGACAATGACTGTAGCCCTGAATTTCACACGACGTCCTGAGTCAGTCATCCTCTGGACCATATTGATATCGAGGACTTCGTCTTCAAGATCCGGTAAGAGAATATCCACAATTTTGGATTCCCTGATTGGAAGACCGGAGTCAATAGCTTCATCCATTGAAGTAATCTGGCCCTCAGAAACAAGTACTCCAAGCCTTGTTTTGGGAACCCATTCATCTTCATATTGATATGTCATATAATCACCTTAGCTGAAATCCGAAAGGATTTTCTCTTTTGAAGCATCGAACATTTCCGAGAATCCCGGAATGTCCATGTGCTCTGCTATGTGTTCTCCACGTACCCTTTCTTCATCAGGGAATACGGATGGATTATGAGGTATATCCAAACCTGCATCCACTGCACCCATAAGTGCCGCATAGACACGACAACCGGGTGAAGGGGAATAAAGCCCCATATCAAGAACTCCGCTCTCATATCCTTCCTTAAGAGCCTTCTTACCAAAAAGAAGACCTGTGAGATATGCAGCAGAGGTGTTTCCTGTGGATCCCTCATATCCATATTTCTTTAATTCTGTTGAAATTGCTGAAACAAGGGTATAATCACCTTCTGGTTTAGGCTCCACAAGTTGCATGCGAATATGCTTTGCACTTCTGCGGATAACCAAACGGTTTTGCCTTGAAATAAGCAGTTTGAGGCGCTGATGATAATCAGTCCTTCCCTCCCTTCGCCTTCGGAAAGGTACTTTATATCTGGGTCCTGTTGCCATTATGAATCCTCCAGATTTATATTATACATAATTGATAGCTCCGCGCTCATTCCTCTTTATCCATCGCAAGGTGTGCTTCAAGATGGGCAACACTTCTGTATACACCACCTTTTGCCTTGCGGTATGCAAGACAATAGGTAGACCTATCAAGTTCACCTTCATCGCGCATTTCCTTAAGTCTCCTGCGAAGAGCACGGATTTTCTTCATCCACTGCTCTTTGCGTGGATTCCTGGCACCTTTGCGTCCCTTTCTGGAACCGTGCCCTTTGCGATGTCCATACTTACGTTTGGCGTCCCTTGCCCTTGCACGACCTCTGCTTACCCCACGGACTGGAGCAGCTTTTATATGGCCTGCATTTATAAGACCACGAATATCCTCACGAGTAATTGCGCCTGCGATTTCCTCAGAAGCATTCGGATCCAGCCATACACGATTCATTCCACAGCCAAGGATCTTAGATGCAAGTTTCTTCTGGTTGGTGAGATTTGACATAATTACTCACCTCTCAAAGGATTCAGGATTTTAATCCCAAGTTCTGCAGCTTTTGATTCAATGAGAGCTTTTTTGCGTCTGCCTACTTTAGAAGCAATGCGAATTGCTTCAACTTCAACATTCACCGAATCAACATCGTTCAGATTGTACACAAGGACTTCAGCATAACCGGATGGATGGAGGGCCTTTACAGCCTTTGGGCTACCATAGCCAATCTGGGCAATGGCACCTTTTGCCTTGTAGTGGCGGCGCTGTTTACCCTGTAAACCACGGGGACGTCTCCAATTGGAATCCAGACGCTTGAATTTATGATGATTTGCTCTTCTGAAAGTCGGCTTGCTGCCTTTCTGGACTTTCCTTACTTTGAAAAGTTTTTTCTGTTTCTCATCAGTGAAAGTCCTACTTCCGGAAGAACTTGCATTTGCAGCATTGTTAGTTCCCATTCAGATCACCTACATTCAAATCTTCTCAACTATATAGACTCCATCCTGGAAAACACGGGGATCAAATCTCTTAATCCTTGTAACCTGCTCAATGTTAGAAGCAGTCTGTCCGACATCTTCCTTGTTGATGCCAGTAACCACAACTTCGTCAGAACCTGTTTTCACCTTGGTTTCCCCGATGATTTTTGCAGATCTCGGGTTCTTTTCCCCGAGGAAATTGCTGATCACCAGTTTATCGCCCTCAACTTTTAGTTGCATAGGGAAGTGAGAATATACAACTTTAAGGCGATATTCATATCCATCAGATACTCCTTTCATCAGATTGGCTATGTGGGATGCAATTGTCCCAACCATCGCTTTCTGCTGTTTGCGAGTAGAAGTGGAATCAACGACTACTTCCGAATCGTTTATGGTTATTGTAATCCCAGGATACCACAACTTCTTTGTATTGGTTCCTTTCCCGCCTGTAGCAGTAAATACCCTATTTTCATAGGAGACATTTACCCCTTCAGGAATTGGGATGACCTTTTTCATCTCTTTAGCCATAGTAACTTTCCTCCTCAGTAGACGAATGAAAGCAATTGGCCGCCAACGTTCTTTTCACGTGCTTCGTACTGGGACATGACACCCATGGAAGTTGTCAGGATCAGTGTGCCGAAATTCTTTGCAGGAAGGAACTGTTTTTCCAATCTCTCGAAATCTTTAACACCTACTGAATATCGGGGTTTAATAGCACCGCATTTGTTAATATTTCCTATCAAATTTACGCGGTATATACCAGCTTTTCCATCATCTTCGAATTCGAACTCTCCGATGTATCCCCCTTCCTTCATGACCTTCAGTACATTTCCAATAAGGTTGGATGCGGGTTTCAATGTGCAGGACGGTTTCCCAACAGCCTCAGCATTCTTGATAACTGATAACGCATCCGCAAGTGGGTCGAGCAATACCATAATCATTCACCTCATGTATACTTTTCAAAGCCCATGTCATGGGCGATTTCCCTGAAGCAGTGCCTGCAAAGGTAGATACCATACTTGCGTATCAAACCCTGCTTGCGGCCACAACGTTTACATTCGTTTGCTCCACGTCCAAAACTTTTCTTGGTTTGTACCATCATTCAACCTCCACAGCATATTTATCCCGGAAGAAGGAAATGCTGTCTTCTTTTGTGATCCTGTGGGAGGCAGGAATTTTGCGTTTTGCAACCCTTCTCTTATTAATGCGGTATCCTGGACGGTTTACAATTACACTAATGTCCATTCCAAATATACCGATATTAGGATCATACCTCATTCCAGGGAAATCTGTGTGTTCCTCAATACCAAAGGATACATTTCCATTGTCGTCAAACTGATTTTCACTCAACTTGTTCTCGATAATTCCAAGGGATGTTTTCAGGAAATCTTCTGCGGAACTTCCACGAAGTGTTACCTTGCAACCTATGGGCTCGTTTTTCTTAATGCCAAATGCTGGGAGAGTACGTTTCGCATGGGTTCTGACAACAGTCTGATTGGTAATACTTTCAAGGATACCTTCTGCATCAACAAGCCTCTGACCGCTTTCACCAACTCCCATATGGACAACAATTTTCTCAACTTTGGGATTTTTCATCGGATTACTCATACAACATCACCGCCAATATTAATCTCCGGTTCTGTTTCTCCGACAACAAACACATAATCCTCAATTGTATCAAAATCAGATTTTCCTGAAATAGATACTTTGTTGCTCTTGGAACTGCTTACCTTGTTAATGGCTCTGATTGTACCGAGTTCACCAGTGTGACCTCCTCCAACAATCATTGCCAGATTGCCTTCCTTATACGCAATATGCTTAACAATTTCCTTGTCTGGAAGGGAGAGAACAACTGAATCTTTGGTATTGTAATCGTTTGAACCAAGTATGTTAGTTCCATCATTGAGGTTAAGCTGGACTTTTCCACCCTTCACATAGGTCTTATTGTTAATCCTGCATAGCTTGATCTTTTCAATACCATCAAGCTGCTTCAGGACAAGTCTGCCTTTGTTATCGAAAAGGACACGGTAGGAGACATTAGTTTCCGGAATACTGATTACATCCATCAGACCAACCGGGAACCTGAGATCCTTACGGACAATTCCGTCAACCTGTACTTTTCCTTTCGAGAGAATCCTCTTTGCTTCTGCGCGATTGTTAACTATCCCCAGCATATCCCTCAATACGACTGCCAGAGGAACACTCTGGTTCTTATTATGGGGACCTGGCCTTGTAGCCGTGATCCATTTGTTGGATTTCTTGGAAATCTGCCAACTACGTGGAACAGATATTCTTTTCTGATGTTTGCCCACCTGAGATCACCTGCTCTTTGATAACCTTGCTGCTCTCTGCTTATCGTCCAGATTCAGTTCTGTGATTATAACATTCGATGGGTATAATGGCCTTGGTACTTCAGTACCATCAGCTTTTGTAACATATATACCATCCACGACAATCGTACCGTTCTTAAGAGAAACAACTTCTACTTCTCCTTTTGTACCAGCGTGGTCACCTCTTGTAACAACTACCTTATCACCTACTGCAACCCTTGCACTGCGGCGACCGTATTTTGAACGCAGATCTTTGGAAAGCGGAGCAGATATATATTTCTGTTTCACATGCAGAGGTGCGTTGTATCGCACTTTACGCTGTTTTCTTGGCTGCTTTGAAACCATTTTTTACACACCTCACACGATTATGGATGCAGTGGTGCCTATCTTTGGATAGCGCTCTACCACTTCACGGGCTATTGGACCCTTAATGTCAGTTCCTTTGGGTATCCCGTCTGCATCAGTGATAACTACTGCATTGTCCTCGAATGAAACCCTAAGACCATCTGGCCTTCGGAATTCCTTCTTCTGCCTGACAACTACAGCATGAAGGATTTGTTTCCTCATCTCAGGAGTTCCTTTCTTAACGGATACCACACACATATCACCAATGCCAGCACAAGGCTGCCTGTTCTTGACACCCCTGTACTTTTTGACAGAGATAATTTCAACGGTGCGAGCACCGGTATTATCTACACATTCAATTTTTGCGCCAGCGTTAAGTGCACGTGGGATGGCAGACCTAATTCCTCTCATGCCTGACCCTCCGTGCCAACGACCACAAATGATTTAGTCTTACTCAACGGACGACATTCTGCGATAGTGACCACATCGCCTACCTTTGCATTAATGCAAGGTGGATTGTGAGCATGTATCTTAGATTGTCGCTTTTCATATCGCTGATATTTATTGATAAATTTCTCATATTTCTGTTGGATAACCACCGTCCGCTCCATCTTATTACTGACGACTGTGCCGGTGAGGATCTGACCTCTTACCGGAAGTTCGCCGTGGAATGGACAGTTTGCATCGTCGCATTCCTCAGACGGTGTTGGAACATCCAATCCGATATTTTTTGCCATGATTATTACCTCATGCGTGACTTTATGATGTTCTTCGTCCTGTTCTCGGGTTGTGAGATAAGGAGGTCGCCATTAACCTCCACATACGTGATATTGCCATTTGAAGGATCTGGTAAATGAAAAACAAACGTATTGCCGGATTTTGGAATCATTTTTTCAAACGTAGTATGGGTTTCCAGCACCAGCATGTTTCTTGTTTCATCAACCACTTTGCCGCGTATTCCAATGGCGCATTTATTCGAGGAATCCGTGACCTCTACTTCAAGCCCAATTAGCTCGTTGTATATCAGATTCCACGGTGTGAGCGCCAATTCAGATCTCCTTCATTTCTTTCTGGATCGTCTTGATCCGTGCAATAGTTTTCTTAAGCTCCCGGATACGTCCCGGATTATCCGGTGCTCCACCAGCGGACGCCAATGCATTTTCACGAATCAGCTCAGTTCTGAGCTTTTCTACTTCATCCATGCGCTCGTTTGGGGACATGTTTCTGACTTCTTTTGTTTTAAGAATTGCCATAATTATGCCTCCTTATGAACTCGGGCCATTGGATGCCAGTAGTTGTGCCCTTCATGTTTGTGTTGCCAGACACCATCAACTTCCCTGCGCTGTTCACCTGGCAAAGTCTCTTCAGTTGTAGTTTCCTCAGGTTCTTCTGCTTCAGGGGTCGCTTCTTCAGCCTTTTCTGAAACAGATTCCTCAGGTTGTACTTCCACTTCAGGAACTTCAGCTTCAGTTTCCACAGCCGGGATTTCTGGCTCTTCGGTAGCTTTCTCAGTAGATTCAATATCTTCGGCTTCAGCAACTTCACCTGTTGCTTCCGTTTCTACAAGATCTTCAACACCTTGGGATTCAGGAGATTCTGCAACCTCTGATGGTGCTTCTGCCTCCGGTTCAACTTTCACTATATCATATGCATCCGGAAGAGTTGCCCCTGGAGGAATAATCCTTACTTTACAGCCAAGAGTACCAAGTTTCTTGATAGCGACTGCAAAACCTTCATCTACAATATCATCAACAGGTTTACCAGAGTGTTTGATGTAACCATCAACCATCTTTTCTACCCTTGATCTTGCACCTGTCAGCTTTCCGGAAATAATAATTTCACAACCTAATGCGCCAGAATTCATAATTGCGCGCATTGCATTGTGGCCTGCTTTTCGGAAATACCAACCCCGCTCAATTGATGAAGCAAGTCTTGTAGCCATCATTTGGGCGTTCAGTTCTGGCCTGCGAACTTCCTGTGCATCAATCTGCGGGTTATCCAATTCATAGATCCTGTCGATATCACGGGTAAGTTTGCGGATAACTTTTCCAGCCTTACCAATAACCATTCCGGGCTTTTCGGAATACACAACAATCTGTGTACCCATTGGAGTACGGTTTAATTCCATTCCTCCATAACCTGCCCGACTAAGTTGTTTTGCAAAATATTCGTTAAGTGAAGCCTTTACATAACCTTCCTTAACGAATTTCTTCTCAACAGCCATTTTAGCGCACCTCGCTAAGAATTATTTCAATATTCACAGTCTCGGTGTTCTTGGGACTAGCTCTGCCACGGGCTCTTGGACGCATTCCGTGAATTACACGACCTCTCTTTGCAGAAATGTGAGCAATGTGCATGTGAGCAGGATCCAGCCCTTTGTACTCTGCATTGCTCTCTGCGTTTGTCAGCAGTTTGAGAATTTCCTTTGCCACTTTCACCGGATAACGACCTGCCGCCATTGGACCTTTCTTGTGTCCAAGACTGTCGTTGTGTTTTCTAAAAGGTACAGCTCTTTTCATTTGAATTACGTCCTCCAGATACTTCCTTGCGGCTGTAGCACGCATTCCTTTGAGAGCCTTGCAGAGTTCCCGTGATTTCTTAGGAGAAATGTGCAACTCGGAGCCCATTGCCTTGGAGCTGGTTTCAGGTTCAAGATCTATAGTATATTTTATCCTTGCCATCCCTATCACCTTACTTCAACGGCACAAACTTACTGGAACGAGTCGCACCTACACCGGCACTTCCGTGGGAAACACGACTGCGTGTTGGAGCAAATTCGCCGAATCTGTGTCCAACCATTTCAGGTTGAATGTCGATTTTCACAAATTCTTTTCCATTATATACTTCGATATTTTTACCAACCATTTCAGGGAAAATAATCATTGCCCTGTTATGAGTACGTACAATTTCCTTGCCATCCCTGAGTTTTTGCAGGATTAGCTTTTGACCGTCAGTGAGACCGCGTTTTATTGTACGACGTTGCCTTGCAGGCAAAAGTTCGGAGAATTCCTCGATAGACAGCTCCCTGAGCTGATCTATGGTTTTACCCCTATAGAGATATTCTCCTTTCCTCTTTGGTAACCTTGATGATGATTTCTTTGCCATGATATATACCTCTAGATTAACGCTTTCCGGTTCTCCTTGCTGCAATCTGTCCAACCTTACGTCCCGGAGGGGCGTTCCTGCTTACTGTCGTGGGTTTACTGGGGTGCTTTCTGTTACCGCCACCAAATGGGTGGTCAATAACGTTCATGGCAATACCGGAAACTCTTGGATACTTTGCTGCCCTTGTCTTAAGTTTGTGGTATTTTTTACCTGCCTTAAGGAAAGGCCTCTCTACACGACCGCCACCTGCTACAATACCGATTGTAGCTCTGCATTTGGGATTAAACCATTTCAGTTCACCTGATGGCATCTGTATTGACGTACGAGTCTTCTCGTGCCCTACAAGAGTCGCATAAGTCCCTGAAGCTCTGGCAAAGCATCCACCATCATTTGGTTTTGACTCGATATTACAAATAGGTACACCTTCAGGAATCCTAAAGAGCGGAAGGACATTGCCTGGTTTGATTTCAGCTTCTGCACCGCATTCAATAACATCACCTATTGCAATACCTTCCGGCGCAAGAATCAACTTCTCGCTTCCGTCTTCAAAGGCTACTTTTACAATCGGAGCAGACCTTGCAGGATCATGCTCGACGCCTACAACTGTTGCGGAAACAGTGCCTTCGTTTATTTTTGCTGGATGTCTCAAAGCAGCTTTGAACCTGTGTGAGGGAGCTCTGTAGGTTGGAGATCCACGACCTCTATTCTGGGAAATAATTCTTTTTGCCATTTTTAGTCACCTCACATTAAACCAATTCTTGTTGCAATTTCGTGTGCTGCATCTGTTTCTTCAAAGGTCACAAGAGCTTTCTTTATACCTTTCATGGTAGTCATGGTACAAACATCGGTTACCGTGAAACCATACATCTTTGTGACCTCATCTTTGATTTCATTTTTATTTGCTCTGGTATCAACAACAAACTGCAACTTGTTCTCTTCCAAATGCATCATAGCTTTCTCTGTGATGAATGGATATTTAATGGCACTCATATGAACATACCCTCCAGATTGGATATTGCTGATTCGGTCCAGATGGTAAGTCTGCCTGCATGAGTTCCTGGTGCCAGTAATTCAGCATTCAGTAAATCAACAGTTGTCACATCAACACCTGGAAGATTGTTAGCAGCCTTTAGAATAGAACTCTGAGAACCTGCAACAATAAGGATACTCTTACGGCCTTTATACTTCCTGCCTCTGAGTTTGCCTCTGCCAGCCCTGATTTTACGGCCTTCTTTTGCACGGACAACATCATCGTAAAGACCTGCAGCTCTCAGGAAACTTACGACGTCGCGAGTCTTTTCAACTGCTTCAAGTGCATTATCTGCAACAATAGGTAATTTTCCTGTGAATATGTGTCCGCGGGCTTTAACCAGCTCTTCATTGATAGTTGCTGCAATCGCAGATCTGATTGCCATCTTTCTCTCTTTTTTATTGATCTTTTCAGTGCGGTCAGTTTCCGGTTTTGGAGGATGAGCACGCCTGCCACCTACTGCCTGCGGAACCCTTGCCGCCCGGCTACCGTTTGCAAGACGAGGAATCTGAGCAACACCCCTTCCTGAACCCCATGACCTGGCAGAAGTTTCCATACCTGCATACATCTTTGGACCGTATGGCTGGTACCTGTTTGCCTGGTATGAAAGCACTACCTTCTTAATTATATCAGGCCTGTATGCTTCTTCAAAAACTGCAGGCAATGTGATCTCACCTTTAGAATTACCGGAAAGATCGATGATATTTGCTGTAACCATTCAATTCACCCCTGCCTGGACTGTGTGCTGATATGAAGGATCTGCGGATCTCCGAGACCAGATACCTTTGACCTAATAGGTTCCCTGAGCCTTACCAACCTCTTGGATGGCCCTGGAACACTACCTTTAATCAATACGTAGTCTCCACGAACAAGTCCATAATTCACAAATCCGCCATCTGGATTAATTTCATCAGCATCCGAAGATATTTTCAAAATGCGTTTGTTATATTCAGTTCTCTGGTGGTAACCCATCTGACCCATTTGAGGTACTCTCCAGCTTACATGCGCAGGGAACCATGGACCAAGAGTTCCAACCTGCCTCAGACTTCCCTGGCGGGAATGTTTATGCTTCTGTAGCTGGATACCCCATCTTTTTACCGGACCCTGAGTCCCATGACCAGTGGTGATTGCAGCTACATCAACCATGTTTCCGCCATTAAAGACGTCGGTGATGTGTACTTTGGAACCAAGTATTGATTTTGCGTACTCAAACTTAGCTGCAACGTCCTTGCCACTGATTCCGGTTTCCATGACATCTGCCTTCTTCTTTGGAACACCGGTAATAGAGGATGGAAGTGTATAAGTTATAACACGTACATCAGAGACATCTCCGGATTCGATTAGAGAAGCAACCTTTTCAAGTGCTTTCTCAGTATCATAATTAACGGGAGTTTTAATTGCTTTCTGAAGATCTGCATCCAGATCTTTTGCCCATGCTTCAGCTACTGATTTTTCGCCATAGGAGGACTGTTTGTAAGCCCTGATGGCAGCAATCCCAATTGCCGGAGTTTCAAGTATAGTGGCCGGAACAGAAATCTCAGCTCCTTCGGTAAGGCTGTTCTTGGTATCATCTACCATGACCACATGGGTCATACCCACCTTATAGCCAGCAAATCCCTGTAATTTGGGTTCACCTTCTGATTCTGGCCATGACCTGAATCTTGGAATGTGGCTTTTTGCTCTTTTACGGGGGCTAAAAGCCAGGGAACCACGTCTTGGCCTGTGTGTATCTGACATCTGTCTTCTCCTTATTTGTTTTTATATAGTGTAGCCGCAGGCGTCTAAAAGAGTGCAATTGAATATCCCCTCTACAAGGGATATCAATCACGTTAAACCGTGTACTCTAGTTCCAAAGGCAGATACTTATGCCGCCTCTCTCGAAAAGATTTAAACATTCACCATCCATACATACATCATTACGCATGCATGAGGGCATTCCATGAATTGGCCCGTGACAGGTTGCTGTTAAATCCCACGTGTCTGCACTTCTTATTCCGACCTGCGACAAGTATGAATGTTACATACTATATTCTCAGTTAGGAGGGCTATGACGTCTATCACCTATATAAACCCTTTGCAACAAACACCCACATGAAGGATAATAGATTTAAGCAGATGAACCTTTTTTACCCACCACATGGCAAGAAAGAAAAAATATAGTAAGAAAATCAGCTTCGATAAACCCGGATTAAGATTTGCAACTCCCGAAGAAGTAGCTAACTACCGGGCAAAAAGACTCAAGTCTGATACTCTTGCCGACATCAGCTGTGGCATAGGAGGACAAACAATTGCTTTTGCAAAACATTGCAAAAAAGTCTTTGCAATTGATCTTGACCCCGTGAAAATAAAGCATGCAAAGGAAAACTGCCGCAGATACGGAATAACAAACGTGGAATTTTTGTGTGGAGATGCGTTGTCAGAAGAAATAATCAACAAAATACCTGAAGTGGACATCATATTTTCTGATCCGGCACGCCCTCCTTCAGAAAAAAGGCGGGATATCAGAAATCTCCAGCCGCCCATTGACAAAGTTATGGAAGCATATTCCTCAAAAGCATCAAATTTTGCATTTGAAGTCCCTCCACAACTTACCCCTGAGAGAATACCTTTTTCATGTGAAAAGGAGTACCTTTCATTCAAAGGCAAGCTCAACAGATTAAACCTTTACTTTGGTGATTTGAAAAAATGTGATATATCTGCTATTCTACTTCCCTCTGAAGATATGCTCTGCTCCACAGGAAGCAAAACCATAGTTGAAGAATCAAAAAAACTAGATCGTTTTGCATTCGAACCCGATCCTGCAATACTTCAGGCAGGTTTGTTGGGAGAACTTATTGATAGCATCAAAACAAAATCTTCTTTGAAAGCTTATGTAATTGACAGTAAGAGATTACTACTGATTTCTGACACCAATTGTTCGCATCCATTTTTTAAAAATCAGTATGAAGTGGTTGATGTTGTTGAACCAGATCCTATCTTAATCAATAAAAAACTAAAAGAACATAAAGCCGGAAATGCCCTTTTAAGAGGAAGTATTGATCCGAAATATTACTGGAATTTCAGAAAAATTCTTGAAAATGGTTTAGAAGGAACAAGCAAATTCCACTTGTTTTTGACATCTAAGGAAGCAATTCTTTGTAAAAAAATATGATATCAATTATATCCTAAAGGTGAATGGACACTTTTAAACAGGTCTCAATTTCAAATGATTTTGTGAAAAATTGTCCACTCCTATCAACTTCAACACTCATCATTTCATCAAATTTCTGATACCTTGTAGTAAGGATAGCAATGAGAAAGTCTTAATATTTGTCTCTGATTTTGAGAAAAGTTTTCCATGAAATAATGAAATAGGTGAGTAGGACATCGAGGATCATTGTTTTAAGAAGAAAAAGGCATTCATATTTCCAGATACACTTATTGCTTCCTGTCCTCCCGCATTTAGTCCGAACAGTTTTGATCAGTGGAAGAATCCTTCACCATCAACTACCATGATATCTTATTTTAGAAATATCTTACTATTGCTATATGTGTGACAAATAGTAAATTGTTGCAGGAAATATAAAATATCAATCAATTGTTACATCAAATCTCAACAATTCTGCAACCCGAAGCAAAACTATCTCCAATACTCCATTCCTGTAAGAAGCTTTTGCAGATTCCGGACTCACTTTTGCAGGGAGGATGACAGTTTCTGAATACTCATTTACTCCACGTGTTGCATCGATCTTTACCAATGTATCAGTAACTGAAAGTCGAATGTCCTCTTTTTCCACACCCGGAAGCTCAGCTGTTACATAAATATTATTATCGATTTCATTGATCTCAATAAGAGGTTTGCATTTATTTGCCTGGACATCTATGTAAGGACCATCCCTTAAGTCATGTTCATAAGAGGTATTTCCAAGCTCACGTATTTCAGGATCTTCACCTGAAAGGTTAGTTATAGAAAATCCATAGACAAATGACTCACCTGATAAATCACCCAGATCAATGCCCAGCTTGTTCATCATCTGCTCGATAATCTCTGAAAAATCCTGCAATGGATCTTTATCCTGTGACTTATCACTACCACTTTCACTTTTATCGACCATAATTTAGAACCTCCGGCAAAGATGGATATACAAATTCTAATTTTGTACTAAATAAACGAATAAGATGGAAGGTTACTTCAAATATATAAGTTCAGCTTCATCCTGGGCCATAAAACCCTTTGTATCCTGATTATCCAATGGTACAAAAACTCTTGTGTCCACCAATGGACTTCATATCTGAATCATAGTAATACATGCTATTGGACATGCTGTCCATTTTAGACGGGCAAACAAGATCTTCATGGAGCATTTTGGTTTTTTCAACCATTTTTTTATCTCCTTCAATACCGAGTGACAAAATTCATTCCACCTGTTTTCCACCTAGTTAAAATAGACTCTCCATAATATAATAACGTTATCCTTTTAAAAATAATTACAATTCCAGACCTTTAGACGTTATACTCTGTAAATGAAATTTATAATACTTAAAAAACTCCTTCCACATCTGATTGATTTAGGGAATAAGCACACGGGACAAAACATCATACTCCACATTAGAATTTGGCAACGTGAAAAGGAGACGAACTTATCAGAAACAAGTATGTGCGAAAAATAATATGTAGTACTCAAATAAAGGTTGGAAAGGTTGGAATTGGCAAGGATAAACTTAAAACTTGCTTTCATTTTCCCTGAAATTTTTGTCTCAGAAATTATGCCATCACTTGAAAAGGTTTAATGTAGACAGTAGTTTCATTGAAACTAAAAAGGGATGAAGAAAAACTTTACAAAGGATAATAAGAAGAAAAATATATAAATCCAGAAAAAAAGAAGGTGATTCAGAATAATCTTATGTGAAAAGAACCAGTATTGAACGATTTCTTTGCATGGTTGAATATGAGAAGAAGATTGCATGCAGATATGAAAGGCTCAATGGAGTTTTCAGGGGATTGCTGGATATCAAGTGATTCATATTTATGCTGGAAATAAGAAGAGGCAAACATGTTTAATATGAAAAATGGAATAATGCTCCTTTTGATCTTGTTTTTAATAACTTTCAGTATGGTTACAGCACATGCTCCTGAGTCAGGAAATTCCGGAAAATCAGATGGATCAAACCTTATTTTACTTAAGAATGCACATATTAATACAGATAATGCAATTGCTACAATGAAAGCACAATCTTCTTCCGATGATCATGGCGGTGAATACTATCTTATTCAGTTTGACGGGCATGTGACTGCAGAATATAAGAAAGCAGTCGAAGCAAATGGTGCAATCCTGCATGGCTATATCCCAAACAATGCATACCTTGCAAAAATTAATGATTGTGATTATGCAAATGTCAGCAGACTTTCATTTGTGAAATGGATTGGCCCATACCTTCCAGACTACAAAATTGCTCCTTCGCTGCATTCCAAAACGGGACTGGTAGAAATCATTATAATTTCATTTGAACCTAATAATAATTCAGACATACTCTCACAAATTGAGACAAATTATGGACAAATCGTCAATCATAATGGAAAATATATCCGTGCAATTGTTGATTCTTCATGTATTACCGACATTGCAGCTATTGAAAATGTGGAGTGGATCGATGAATACCTAAAACCTGTGATTTTGAATGATCAAGCGACAGCCATTATGAACGTGAATGTAACAACAGTGCGTGAGACCCATGGACTTGACGGTACCGGACAAATCATAGGAATTGCTGATACCGGACTTGACACCGGAGTGAATGATTCGTCCATGCATGATGATCTGGAAGGAAGGATTTACAGGATTTATGATTATGTAGATGAAAATCCCGAGGACTATGACGGACACGGCACACATGTGGCAGGCTCTGCTTTGGGAAATGGGTCACATTCCAATGGAAAGTATAGCGGAACTGCACCAAATTCAACACTTGTTTTTCAGGCAATCGGAAATGAGACTTCTGGTTACCTCGAAATAAACAACTTGTCTGAACTTTTTCTACAGGCATATAATGATGGTTCAAGAATACATAGCAACAGCTGGGGATTGTCATCAGAACATTATTATGGTGTTTATGAATATCTAGCAATAGACGTTGATAATTTTATGTGGAATCATCCAGATATGCTGATTTTGTTTTCTGCAGGTAATGAGGGTCCTTCAAATAATACTATAGCTCCACCTTCCACTGCCAAAAATTGTCTTACTGTAGGAGCATCAGAAAATTTTCGTCCTGAAAAATCTGATGCAGATGATCCAGATGATATTGCTTATTTTAGTAGCCGTGGCCCCACAGTGGATAGAAGGATTAAACCAGATGTTGTAGCACCTGGCACTTGGATAATTTCTACACGCTCAAGCATAAACAAAAGCACTTATTCATGGGGAACAATAGATGATTACTATGCTTATAGTAGCGGAACAAGTATGGCAACCCCGCTAACTGCCGGTACAGCCGCACTTGTAAGACAATATTATGTAAAAAATGAATCAATTAACCCTTCCGCAGCACTAATAAAAGCTACATTGATCAATGGTGCAGTAAATACGGGTAATCACATAAATGATCAGGGCTGGGGTAGGGTCGATCTTAAAAACTCACTTTTTATAGATGAACCTGCAAGCATCCTGTATTTCGATAACATAAGTTTAAATGACACTGAAATTTGGTATACTAAACAATATATCAGCAGCGGGCATCCGCTGAAAATGTCTCTTGTATGGACTGATTATCCCGCAGAAGAAGCAGCTGATCCAGCTCTGTACAACGACTTAGATCTCAAAGTAATAGGTCCAAGTTCCACTTACTTGGGTAACGGAGGAAGTGAACCTGACAGAAGAAATAATGTCGAACAGGTTTCTCTGGAATCTCCTGAATCCGGTTGGTATAATATTTCTGTTAATGGTACAAATATACAAACTGAGGAACCACAACCATTTGCACTTGTTATTTCAGGAGCATTGGACATCGACCCTCCTCTATCGGTAATAGATCTTAATGAAACAGCAAGGGGCTATTCATGGATCAACTGGACGTGGAATCACACAAACCCAGATGATTTGAACCACACTATCATCTACATTGATGGAACTTTTAACGGAAACACAAGTAATTACTATTACAACGCCACTGGTTTTGATCCTGGTGAAACACACAACATAAGCATCCTTGCTGTGGACAGGGCTGGGAATATCAACCAGACTTGGGTAAACGACAGTGCAGCCACACTTACAGATAATGACAAACCGGTAATACATTCCGTAACTAACAGCGTACCATTTGCCGGAAGAGAAATGAATGTGAGTGTTAATGTTACTGATAATCATCGTGTGAATATTGTGATGGCAAACAACAATGTCCTTAATTATACAGGAAACAACCTCTGGAATGCTACAATCATAGCTGGTGCCGGAAACCAACCACTCAATATATCCGCAACCGATGTTGCCGGAAACGTTAACTGGAGCAATTCTTCATATTTAGGATTAATACTTCCAAATGCCAATTTCACTTCCAACGTGACTTCAGGCAATAAACCGCTTGCTGTGAAATTTTGGGATAACTCAACAAATGCTACTTATCTTTCATGGGACTTTGATGAAGATGGCATAGAGGACTCCAATGAAAGTGCACCGATCTGGATTTTCACTGAAGTAGGGAACTACAGTGTAATTCTCAATGCAACCAATGAAAATGGCAGTGATATATATATCGGATATATCGTTGTTACTACACCAACTACCACTACAAAGAAAAGCTCAAGTGGAAGCGGTGGTGGTGGAGGGGGAGGAACTACCGGCGAAGATTACGAAAACATTCTCTTCAAGGACTTCGCAATCCAGTATCTTAAAAAAGGAACTCCTGCAACCTATGAGTTCAAAGGGAAAGGAAACGCAATCCAATCCATTCAATTAACTTCAAACAGAAATGCTGGACAGATCAAGATCATTATTGAAGTTCTCAAAAACACTTCCACAATTGCAGGTGAAAAACCCGAAGGAGATGTTTACAGCAACATGAACATCTGGGCCGGCAATGCGGCCTTTAAAGACAGCATCGAAAATGCAGTAATCACTTTCCGTGTGTCCAAAGATTGGCTGACAAAACACGGAGTCCATGCAGAAGATGTTGTGATGGCAATGTATACTAATGACAGATGGACAATACTGGATTCGCCTTCAATTATATCAGATGATGGTGAGTATGTAACTTACGAAGTGAAGACAAAAAAACTTGCATCCCCCTTTGCAATAACTTCAATTTCAGAAGAAAAACATATTCCTGTTGTTAACAAGCTTTCTGAAAATCTAAAGGTCGACATCAACAAGACACAATCTGGAGAAAATTTGGAAGGAGAAGAAGAAGCGGAGGAAAAACTCAGCACAATCGGAATATTGGCATGTACATTATCTCTTACAGGTGCATATCTCATACTAAAAAGACAATAAATGAAAAGACTATTAAGAAGAGAAAATAGTGCAAGGTTAGTAATCCGGCCCTTTTCTTGAGCAAATAATCTTTTCAATGCGTTTACGATCGGAGATATCATGAAAAAGAAACAGGGACCCAAGAAGCTTACCTGATTCATTCTTTATTGGTGAACCAATAATATCCACAGGTACACGGGCCTTGTTTTTGGAAACCAGCACTGTTTTGTTACCAAGACCATAGAACATTCCTTCCCTAAGAACCTTTTTTACAGGATTTTCAACTATTTCCCCCGGCTCATCACTTTCAACCACAAAAACGCTTGTCAGAGGATTACCCATTGCTTCTTCATGACTCCAGCCAGTAAGAGCCTCAGCAAATGGATTCATGAGCTTTATATTGCCATCTTTGTCTGTTGCAATGACGGCATCTGCAATGCTGTTTAATATCGCAACCATCCATTTCTGGCTTGCTTTGAGCTTTTGTTCCATTTTATGTTTATAGAGAGCAATTTCAATGTTGGTACGGAGTTCAGTCTCTTCGAATGGCTTGAGGATGTAACCGAAAGGTTCGGTAAGTTTTGCTCTTCTCATGATATTATCATCGGCGTAAGCAGTGATGTAAATAAGAGGAATATCGTAATTCTGAAGAATGTAGCGAGCTGCTTCAACACCATCCATATCATCTTTAAGCATAATATCCATTAAGATTAGATCTGGAAGATCTTCTTCACTTGCTTTCAACATCCCAAGTGCTTCATTCCCGCTATAAGCCGGAATAATATCGTAATCGTTTGAAAGATAAGCAATTAAAAGTTCCACATTGTCGGGTTCATCATCCACGACTAATATTTTAGTCCTTTTATTCTCTGTCATACTTGCACCTGGATCGTTAAAGTCACTTCGTTCAAACGATAATTATAGTATAGGTTGAACATGTTTATAATACTGTTTTCTGACTCTTATATAATGCTTACTAATAATACTATCAAACCACAACATTTAGTTCACTTGCCCAGATAGACGGAAGAACAATTCCACCCACCTTTTTGACATCATTTCCTGCACCCTGTATTCTGGATAAAATATCAAAAATATTGCCCGAAATCATTAATGACTTCACAGGCGAAGTGATTTCACCTTTTTCAATTACAAAAGCATTTCTTGCTTCCACGGAAAAATCACCGGAGATTTGATTAGCAGTATGTGCTCCAATAACAGTATTTATGAAAACCCCTTCATCTATTTCAGGAATTATATCGGGAGAGGGACAATCATAATCAAGTAAAAGGTTTGTTGTTCCTACTCTTGGAAGAGAAGCATAGGAGTTTCTGATACCATTACCAGTACTTTCAACACCTGCTTTCCCGGCTGTATACGAGTCATAAAGATAAGATTCCAAAACCCCATTACCAATTACACAGGTTTTCTGTGAAGGAACTCCTTCATCATCAGAGATTGAAGATCCCAACCCCCCTTCAAGAGTTCCGTCATCATAAATCGAAAGTGAATCTGACGCAATATTTTCCCCAATTTTATCTATAAGGCTGGAACGACCCTTTTGTACATTGTCAGCATCAATTGAGGGTACAAATGCATTTTCAATTAAGTCTGCAAGGGCAAACGGATGGAAAACCACATCCTTTTTTCCACCTTTTATTTCAATGCCATTGATGGAATCCGAAGCAAGCGTTGCAGCCCTTTTACCAAGTCCATAGAAATCTATATCGAGATCCCTTGAAACGGCAAAATCATATGCAGTTGAAACTTCATTGCCCGTTGTAATAACATCAATAAATCCTGTGATTGCGGTAGATTTTTCTTCAACTTCAACTCCATTGCTGTTCATTATCAAATGAGATCCTATACTTCGTGAGAATGAACCGGATGTTGCCAGAATTCCATCAACCGAAGATACTCCTTCTATCATTTCCTTGGTTTTCAGGATACAGTCCCCTAAAGACAAATCAGCTACATCAACACTGAAAAGGCCCTTCACATCGTTATATTGTTTGTTTGAAGGAAGACATATCCAATCAGGATCATCCGGCATTACCTTTGCTGCTGCTACTGCATCCTGAACTGTAGTCTCAATATCCCCTAAAAGATTGGTACTTGCAAATCCTACAGCTCCGTTTATTATACAGCGTACTCCGATGCCTAAACTATGTTTGTCATGAGCACTTTCAATAGAATTCTTACGAATATCCGAACAGGTGGATTTACCTGAGAAAATATAGATTTCCGCTTCATTGGCTCCTAGCTCTTCAGCTGTTTTGAGAGCTTTGTCGGCAATGTCATAGTAATCCATAAGCTCATGCACCTCCAACCAGCGCATTTGATACAAGAATATGAGGTGAACCATCAGAAACCGGAACCAACTGACCTGATTTCCCACACCTTCCAGAATGCATCTCCAGATCCTTGGCAACCATTGAAACATTATTCAGTATTTCAAGTGTTTTACCTGACAATGACACGTCACGCAATAGATCACCAATCTCACCATTTTCAATAACATAACCCTTCTTGGCATTGAACTGGAAAACTCCTTCACCTGTGTTAACCTGTCCGCCACGGGATCCAAGAAGATAGACACCGTTTCCGATTTCAGCCAGCATCTCATCCAAATTTGAATCACCACGATCGATGTAAGTATTGCTCATCCTCACAACCGGTGAAGAGCTGCCCTGTGCACGACAGTTTCCGGGTTTCCCACCAAGATGGAAAGCGGTTTCACGTGAGTGAAGATATGATTTTAAAATTCCTTCTTCCACAATTGTAGTTTTATGAGATTGCACACCTTCTGCATCAAATGGATAGTATCCAAATTCATGGAGGGTTGGATCATCAATTATTGTGATTTTATCGGAACCAATCTTTTCCCCGATTTTGCCTTCAAGTATTGAACTTCCTTCCAAAACAAGATCGGCTTCAGATGCGTGACCTACAGCCTCATGTGCAAAAACGCCTGCAAGCTCAGGGTCAAGAATTACAGGAAAATGCCCGCCCTTTGCTGGACTTGCGTCAAGCAATTCAACAGCTGTTTTCCCGGCACGATTTGCCATCTCAAAGGGCTCATTACCTTTAAAAAATTCAAATCCTGCAACTCCAAATTTGCTCTCCCTGCCTGCCTGAAATAATCCTTCCCTTGAAGCAATAGCAGTTATTGCAAATCCAACTTTTGTCATTTCATACTCGCAATCAAGACCCTCAGAACTTGTATAATGTACATGAACCATACTCTCCGAATAGATAGCTGAAGTGCTTCCAACCCCATCACAACGAGCATGAGAATCGAGTTCCTTAAGGAACTCAACCTTCTCCTCAACCGAAATATCAAGTGGATTGATTTTCACCACGGGAAGATTTTTTATCTTCGGTGCTTCTATCGGAATCAGAGAAAAGGATTCCCGGTTTGATTCAAGACTGATATTTTTTGAAAGCTCAGAAGCTGCTTTTATTGCTTTTTCTGTATCACAGTTTCCTTCCATTCGGGTATAGCCCCAGCAACCATTGGAAAGGGCACGGACACTGCAACCATTGCCATGATTGCTGGATATTTCCTCCACTCTGCCATTATCGAGGGTAATCGCCATAGAATTACCCTCAATCACTCTTACATCAAAAAAATCCGGTTTCATTCCATATCATCTCTTAACTGGAGCTGGTAGGACTGCTGATGCTATCACTTTCAGAGACTGCAACATTAAACTTCATGTCAGTCAAATCCCGGAGTTTTTTCAGAATCTTATCCTTTTTACTGCCAACAAGACTGTGTTCAATTACTTCGGAGATAGTTGTTACTGGAATTATCTCAACCTTATCTTTATAGATATCTTCTATAAGAACATCATCCGCATTGGATTTTGGAATTATGATCTTTTTAATTCCAGCTTGTGCAGCAGCTTCTATTTTATAGGTAACCCCACCTACGGGAAGCACATCCCCTCTTACAGAGAGTGAACCTGTCATGGCCACACTCTGATCTATTGGAATGTTCTCCAGTGCGGAAATCACAGCTGTTGCGATAGAAATAGAAGCACTGTCCCCTTCAACGCCTTCATAGGTCCCAACAAACTGTATATGGATATCCTGTTTGATTATATCCTTGCCAGTTATTTTCTTGAGGACTGCGGATACGTTTAGCACAGCTTCCTTGGCAATATCCTTTAGCATACCGGTTGCAATTACTCTCCCCTCTGACTGGGATTGTGGGGGAGTTACCTCTGCCATTATAGGTAGCACTATGCCGGAATCACTGCCCATGACCGCCAGACCATTAACCTTGCCCACTGCCGTTCCTGTCTTGGAAAACAGCTGATAATCCTTACGTCTTTCAAGATAGTTATCTGCCAGCTGTTGTTCTATGGAGCGAGCCATTTTCTTTGCAGCAAGCACATGGCTGCCTGTAGTGATTTTTGCTCCTTCAGCGTGTGCAATATCGCCTGCAACCCTTACAAGTCCTCCAAGATCCCTTAGCTTGAGGGTAAGATGTCCTTTACGACCTGCCCTTCTGCGTGCTTCTCGAATGACTTCTGCAACCGCTGATTTATCAAAATCAGGAATATGACCGTCTCTCATAACTTCCTGTGCAACAAAGCGAACAAGATGTTTACGATTTTCAGGAGTGTCTTCCATGGAATCGCGCATATAGATTTCATAACCGTATCCTTTTATGCGCGAACGAAGCGCAGGGTGCATTTTTTCCATTGCATCGAGGTTACCTGCAGCCACCATTATGAAATCACATGGAACCGGCTCGGTTTTCACAAGTGCACCTGAACTGCGCTCGGATTGACCTGTAATCGGAAACTCCTTTTCCTGTATTGCAGTAAGCAAACTCTGCTGAGACTCAATCCTCAGTGTGTTAATTTCATCGATAAACAGGACTCCCTTGTGTGCCTTATGAATATCTCCACTCTCAACCCTCTCGTGGGCAGGGGTTTCAAGTCCTCCAGACTGGAATGGATCATGTCTTACGTCACCAAGAAGAGCACCTGCATGTGTACCGGTAGCATCAATATAAGGCGCATGTTCCTTTTCAAAATTATTGACGAGAAGCTTTGGAATCAATGCCTCTTCTCTTGGCATAAATTGCCGTGTTAGAATTAGCATCATGATAGCAGCAATAATACCCCAGAGTAATTGTCCCACATAGAATGAATACATTACAATACCAAAAATAAGGAACATCATTAACATGTTCCTTGATTGGATTTTCTTTCTGGCTTCCATTTTGTGTGCCATGACAATTTCCCGACCCTTGCCTGCAGGGACAGTTCGTATCTTTGGATTGTTGTTGTCCTCCGGGTTTGGATATGCCAGAATGTCCTGTAACTCTTCTTTGGGAAGAAGTTCAGCCATAGCTTTTGCAAGCATTGACTTACCGGTACCAGGAGTCCCAATCATCATAACATGTCTTCTCTGGCTTGCAGCTTTTTTGACAACTTTTACCGCATGATCTTGCCCTATGATTTGGTCAATCAGGAGTTTAGGCACCTTTATAGAACTGGTATCTTCAAAATTATCTCCTGTAAATTCCTCATCGCTGGAAGATATTTCCTTTTCCATGTTAGCTCACATTTAAATTCAATAAATATCACAACAACTTTAAAGCACTACTAAAAATATATCCATAAATTATTGGTGCAGGTAATAAGTGTATTCCTAATAGATATATCTGACTATTGTAAACCCAAATAAGAGGGTTTTCGTAATGATTTCGCATAAATTTATCTCTATACTCGTATTGTAACTGTCTGCAGCCCTTTTCTTAACCTATTTTAATTGATGATACCTGATAACAAATCCCGATTTGGGGGGGGACTTTGCATGTTGTACTTCTTATAAGAAGAATCGGAAATGTTTTCTACTATTGCTATAAATTATTTATAGAAACAAGTTATTTGAATTCTTTGATGGAAAGGATTCCAACCGGTATTGCAAAACTAGATCAGGAACTTGAGGGTGGGTTACCTATAAATAAAGGTATTTTGGTTACCGGTACAGCTGGATCCGGCAAGACTATTTTTGGATTACATGTTATTAATAGAGCTTGTGAAGATGGAAAAAATTGTTTAATACTGGCAACCGAAGAAACAAAGGAAGATATTATAGCAGAAGCAGAGAACTTTGGATTTGCCTTTTCACATTATCTGGAAGAAGAGTTGCTTACAATAACCAAAGTTCTAGAAATGAGAAGTAAAACCACCACTGCATCATCACATCTCACAAGTGGTTTGAGCATACGTGAAATCGATATAATTGGTCTTGCAGATCTGGTTCCTGAAAACGTTGATCTGGTACTTATCGATAACATAGGAGTTTTTGCACTTGGAATGTCTCTCGGTGATTTCAGGGATCAGTTTGATACTCTAAACTTACTTCTGTCAGAAAAATCTGTAACGGCCATTTATGTCCTTGATCAAGCTACGCACGAACTAACCAACTATGTTGCTGATTATTCAACATATGGATGTATTAAATTCCTTGTTAAGGAAAATCCATACACCTCAAAAATGGAGAGATTTATTTTCATACCAAAAATGAGAGGAACAAACATATCCCTTGATCTCAATAAATTTGTAATAACTCCCGAAGGTATGCGTGTCATTGGACCCACCGAATGAAAATTTATGTTGTACTGAGTGCAAAAAATATGTTTCTATGACAAAAATAGAGAGAGGATACACAAATGGAAATGGCATCTATTCTTGTAGTGGATGATGAACCCCAAAATCTGGAATTAATTGAAGCATATCTCATAGGGGAGGAATACAATCTCATTTTTGCCTCAAGTGGCGAAGAAGCTTTACAAAAAGTAGAATCAGAAAAAATTGATCTTATTCTTCTCGATATAATGATGCCCGGAATAGATGGATATGAAGTATGCCGGAGAATTAAAGAAAATGAGAATTATCCCTATATTCCAATCATCATGATAACTGCCCTTTCAGAAAAAAAAGACCTGATAAAAGGATTGGAAAGCGGGGCAGAAGAATTCCTGACAAAACCTATTAACAAACTGGAACTTAAAACCCGAATTAATTCCCTCTTGAAACTGAAAAAATACCATGATGAGATTATTCAGGACAGAAATAAGCTTGAAATGCAGAATCAAGTTCGCAAGATACTAACTGCAATAATTCCATCGTTATTGGCGACAGTTCCTATTGAGCAGAAAAAAATTATGATGAGACAGATGGTGGAAAAGGTTGAGAGCAATATATTGCAGCACTATCATGAAAATTCAAATGAAATGAACGTTGATAACATCGGCGAAATTGGTTGCAAGGTTCTAAGTGAAATTGGAGGGAATTATCATGCTGTGAAAACAGATGACAATTTCGTCAGGATAACTGCGAATGAATGTCAGTGGGGAGATGAGATAAAAACAAATCCCATTATGTGCAATCTCACAGTTGGAATCCTTTCAAGATTGCTCAACAAGGCAAACATTGATGGCAATATAAATGTAAGGAAGACTATTGGCAATGGGGATGAAATGTGTTGTATAGATATCTATTTTGAAAAATAATATTATTAAAAATAAAATTATTTGGCAACTTCTAATATCCTCATGGCAAGGTGCGCAGCATTTGCACCATTGTCGATACCAACTGTTGCAACTGGGACTCCCGGAGGCATCTGGGCAATTGAGAGCAATGCATCAAGACCACCAAGTTTGGCACCAACCGGTACACCAATCACTGGTTTGCGTGTTTTGGAGGCTACTACTCCTGGAAGCGCTGCTGAAAGACCTGCAATTGTTATGAAAACATTAGCATTGCTACTTTTCACAAATTCATCCAATTCATCCGGGTTGCGATGAGCGGAAATTACATGGACTTCAAATGAATAATCAGTGTTTTCCAGAACATTCGTCACACGGTTTGCAATGGCCCTGTCCGATTCGGAACCCATTATTATTGCAATATCAACCATTTTATCTTCTCTTTAAGGTAAATTTCCTTCGCCACTTAATTCATGCTGCTTTTCAATATTCATCCTGATAAGAATTTCGAAAATTTCTTTTACGGAAGCAGTATCCAGATTGTGTTCTGTTGCTGCGGCTATCGCACGTTCAATCACAACGGAATTCTGGTTTTCATCATTAATTGACATTTTTTGTTTATGTTTATAATGCAGAATATCTTCAGCCAGAGCAACCCTCTTGGCTATCAGCTCAACTATCTGCTCATCAATGCTGGCAATTTCGCCGCGCACTTCCTCTATTGTCATATGAATCAACAAGTTATTTTACTATCAGCGCTCCTACATTATTGATTTCTGTCTTTATCACTTTTCCGGCAGGATCATATTTATTCCATGCTTTTTCCAGTTTAGCAGAATCATTACCTCCTAACAGAGCTACGTAGGAAGGACCGGTTCCCGAAAGACTTACACCATGTATACCACAATCAAGTGCAATCATTAATGGTTCTGTATCAAAACCAAGAGCGCTACAATAAAGCATTCCGTTTAGGGTCATGGCTTTTTCATAATCTCCGGCAAGAGCAAGATCATATGCCATCTCAATCCAAGGAGCAATTGCCTTTGAACGCATAACATCTGTCTTGCAGCTGAAAACCTGCCTGTCTGGCACAAGGATCATAACCTCATCTTCTCTCTGAACCCTTGCAAGCAGTGTATTGTTGCAGTTATCTGTAACCACAATTCCACCAAAAAAGGAGGCACATGCATCGTCAAAAGCACCCGTTATGGTAACCCCTGCCTCCTTTGCAGCAGTTACTCCAAGATTTACCAGATCAAGGGGTTCCATGCTTTCCCCAATAGCATCAAGAGTTGCAAGGACTGCCGCATTGGCTGCTGCGCTGCTGCTTTTTAATCCGCTGGCCATTGGGATTTCACTCCATGTTTTCACGGTCCCTTCCATCTTAAACCCAAAATGTTTTAGCGTTTTCTGGACTGCTAATTCAATAAGGCGTGTATCCCCATCAGTATTACCTTCGATCTCACCCCTGATACCGCCTGAACCATGTGAAAGTTCGACTTTAGACTGTGTTTTCAGATCTATCCCAAAAGCAGCTCCTTTATGCATTGCAATGGCATTAATAATTGTTCCAGCACCAAGCGCTTCGCCGTATCCTACTACTGTCATTTTTGTTCCCTTGATATATCTATAATCATTTTTTTCAGACTTTTTAATTCTGAAACTATTTTATCCTTCTCCGGATTTACAGGATTTTGATCACGGGAATATTTTGTAATCAGGTTGTCAAGAGTATCAATTTCTTTGTAGGCACATTTGTATTTCGGTTTAAATGACGGAAGGTCTTCAAGGGGAATTACCCTGACACCACTTTTTTGATCAATTGCGGGCTCTCCATTAACAACTACAACAAAATCATATTTCAGGAATCCAAAAGCTCTTGCAACATCTCTAGATTTATCAGATACTTGTTGGACACGCTTAGCTTTCATGCGCTTATGGGCTAGAAGGGAATCTTTGTATTCCATGAAACAAATATTCCTGTCTTTCCATAGAATTGCATCATACTCAATTTTCTGTGACGAGTTATTAATTGTCAAACCTGCGTTGAAAAGTACACCATTAAAATCTGATAAATTTAGTTTTTCACGGAATTGCCGCTCTGATCCTATTATATCAGGGCGGATTTTCAGACAATAAGGCCCACTTCTCAACTTCATCATGAATTGAAATAGAGATCTTTTTCCTTAAATATTTAAGGGGTATTAGGCTTCTTGATGTCATCATTCCTGTTTCTGAGATCCGCAATACCTGTCAGGATCAAACGTGTTTCAATAAGAGCATTGCTGTCAGGGAAAGTGAGATCTTTTCTTTTGATATCAATGGAAATCTCACCTTCATCAAGTTCTGCATCTTTCATATACTCCATAATAAGTTTTGTACCAATTTCCTTTGAAAACTCAATTGCCTCATCATAGGATGAAAATATTTCTTTACCTCCAGGATAAAAAGCGGAAACCGAATCGGTTTTCAGGTTGTGAGCTGCGACCTTATTGTAATTAGGCCTTATCAGGATCTCGATGCGCTTAAGACCTCTGCCTGCAAGCGCGCCTACTGCATTGCCAACTTTCGAATACTTAGGAAGGATAATTTCAGCATCCATATATTTGCCAATATCATTCACATAGGCACTTACGGGTCCACCGAGCAAAACAACAGGAACATTCACTTTGAACTGACCGTAATAGTTATTGTCAAGTGCTTTGCGAATTTCTGAAGCTGGTATATCTTCAAATACATAGGAAAGAACATTAAGTACTATATTTTTAGTGAATTCTTCCTTAACATAAGAACTTATCTGGTAGGCATCCCTGAAACAAAAATTACCTATCAAAGTCGCACCAAGTATGGATGCTTCAGTATCCCATTCATTATATATTCCCAATACATGAAGAGCATCCGTTGGTGTGAAGCCAATTGCCTGAACCAAACGCTTCTGGATTAGGCTTGTCATCGTCATAGGGGATGGGAAGGAACGTTTTTCCCAGTAAATCTCATTAATGGTTCTCGGGGATTCATCAATCCTTGCAAGCAATTCTTCTTCCTTCTCTGTCAACTCAATGGGTTCATGATTTGTTTTCATGAACAATTTTGCAGGCTGGATGTTTTCTCCAAGCTGAGCTCGCATAATGTGCTGATTTTTACTGAGCTTATAACGTATTTCAGGATATTGAGTAGCAGCCACACAAAGCGGAATGACACGTTTGGGACCAATGTATAATTTTTCATTCTTGGTCCATACATGGCTGTCACCTCCAAGTGCAGAAGTTTCCATTCGGATTGCTTCAACTTTTGTGTGCCAGCCACCTACAATAGCACCTTCATCGGTGATCTCCGGGAATCCATCAATAATCATTGCCACGTCGGTACTTGTACCACCTACATCAACCACGATACAATTCTTGCGTTTTGCCAAGTATGAGGCACCTACAAGACTGGCTGCAGGACCGGTGAAAATAGATTCGATGGGGTGCTTGAGAGCTTCCTTGATGCCTACGATGGAACCATCGCATTTAAGCATCATCATTTTAGCATCAATACCCCTCCTCCTAATTTCTGATTCAACTGTATCCATGAACCGGGTGGATATAGGAAGCAACTGGGCATTCAGGTAGGCAGTAACACCACGTTCGTACGCACCAAGTGACTGTGAAAGCTCATGTCCGCATACTACAGGAAGACCTGTTAAATTTGTTATCAGTTCCTTAACCCTGAGTTCGTGTTCAGGATTCCGAATACTGAAATAGGAAGATACGGCAAAAGCAGATACTTTATCTCTGACTTTTTTAATAAAAGATTCCGCCGCTTCAATATCAAGTGGATATTTTTCATTGCCTGCTGGAGTGTGCCCGCCTTCAATATGTATTGAATATTTTATAGAAGTATCTGCCGGGATGTCGGCTTCACCAATCATAATAAGAGCAACAGGATAACCGGTACCTTCGAGAATCGTATTAGTGGCAAGCGTAGTGGATACCGATACAAGAGAAACATTTTCAAGATATGACTGATCTAAGCCATCAAGAGCATTCTGTATCCCGATAAGCAAATCCGGATATGTCGTTCTAGCTTTCATTGTGTCAACAATCTCTCCGTCCGAATCCCTCAGGATTACTGCATCTGTGTAAGTACCTCCGGCATCTATTCCAAGACTATATTTCATACTACAACCTCTAACTACTATCTAATATACTTCACAAAACAAATATATTGCGATTTCTCATATCGTTTTTCAAAATCATAGCTCGATTCTGCAAAATGTTTGTATTTTATGACCTATTCTTTTATTCAAGATAACTTTCGTCTACAACTTGAGTTGAATCCTTAAAATGTTTTGTATTGAACATAAAAATGGAAGAAAATCTTGAGGATACAAACCGGATATATTTGAAGGGAATCAAACCTAATACATCCATGAAAATACTCCTTCTCAGGTGTTCAGCTTGGGCATGCCGACACCAACAAATATAAGCTTGGTTTCAATGGGGATGCCCCCTTCATCCTGAAGTTTTATGTCATGCTGCGTGACTTCAATCCGTATGTCTCCACCATCAAACCCGGATTTTTTCATATACTCCATAACTAGCTTTTTGCCCAGAGCCTTGCCTGCTTCCAGTGCCTCTGGATACGTGGAATATTTAAATGCTTCTCGACCGTTTGGAGAGAACATCATGATACCAGATTTTCTGCCCTTGTATATACTGCGAATGAGAATTTCAAATCTCTTGATTCCTTTCCCCATAATAGCTCCAACGGCATTTCCGACTTCAGCATGTTCAGGGAGTATGACTTTCGCATCAAAAAACTCATTGATTTCGTCAACATATGCCTGTGCAGGACCACCAAGAAGAACAACTGGTATATTCACCTTGAATGCTGAGAAAAATTCAGCACGATTTTCCAATATTTTCTCGATTTCACTCCTATCAACACCTCTCAAAAGGTAGGACATAATGTAGAGAGCCATATTCTTTGCAAAAATAGTTTTAGTATGCCTGCAGAATTCTGTTCTTTCTTTCAGCATAATTCTTCCTAATGTACCAGCTGCGAGTCTTGAAGCTTCAACATCCCATTCAGTATAATCACCCAAGACATGAAGTGCATCCGTAGGAGTAA
Organism: Methanohalophilus sp.; assembly: GCF_030156785.1. GTDB lineage: Archaea > Halobacteriota > Methanosarcinia > Methanosarcinales > Methanosarcinaceae > Methanohalophilus. The sequence continues at coordinate 81,131 of NZ_JASGLW010000005.1, read as the reverse complement.
AACCAATTGCCTGGATAAGACGCTTTTTAATTAACAGATCTAAGAATATTGGAGATGGAAGGTGATCTGAATAAATATCATTTACAGAAATCGGTTCGTCACCAATACGATCAAGAAGATCCTCTTCTGTGGAACTGAGCTCTGCCGGCTCCTTGCCGGTACGAATAAAAAACTTGGTTGGCTGAATGTTTTCGCACAACTGCATTTTTGAAGGAATACGAGCAATTCTTAGCTTGTCTTTGATAGATGGCCATTTGGATGCTGCTACGCATATGGGAATTACACGACGTGGACCAATATTGATTTTTTGGTTTTGAACCCATATGTGACTGTCGCCTCCCATAGCCGAAGTTTCCATACGAATAGCTTTTACTTTTGTTTGCCAGCCTCCGACAACTGCTCCTTCATCAGTAATTTCCGGCAATCCTGAATTGATCATTGCCACATCGGTACTCGTACCGCCTACGTCAATTGCAACACATGTCTGGGCATCCGAGAGATAAGAAGCACCGACTAAACTGGCAGCAGGGCCTGAAAAAATGGACTCTATAGGTTTTTCTTTTGCTTCATCAATGCCCACAACTGAACCGTCACATTTGAGCATCAAAAGGCGCCCTTTGATATTTCTGCGTTCCATTTCGTGCATTATCGCATCGATGAAATTATCTGTAATGGGAATTAACTGGGCATTAAGATAAGCGGTTATACCTCTTGAAAAAGCACCCAAATCCTGGGATAGTTCATGACCGCAAACTACAGGCAGTCCTGTAAGTTCACGAATGAGAGCTTTTACCTCCAATTCATGGCTGGGGTTTCGAATGCTGAAATAGGAAGATACTGCAAATGCTGAAACCCTGTCTTTAATTTCCAGAACAAAATCCCGCACTGCATCAATATCAAGCCTTTCTACTTCCTCTCCATAAGACCCATGCCCTCCTGAAACTACGATGTAATTTTCAAAGGATACGTCTTCAGGAACCCCTAAATCACCTATCAGAATCAACGCAACAGGATAACCTGTATGCTCAAGAATTGTATTTGTAGACAGAGTCGTGGATACTGAGACAAGTTTTATGTTTTCAAGATAGGCAGGATCAAGTCCGTCTATGGAATTGCGTATTCCTTCAAGAAGATCAGGATAGGTGGTCAGCGCCTTACTGGAATCCACTATCTTGCCATCAGAATCGCGAACAATGACAGAATCTGTATAAGTACCACCAGCATCAATTCCCATACTATATTGCATTTTTTCAACTCCAGATAATCAAAAATAACTCAGGAAGATTTAATGACAAAATTATGATTATAACCATATATATAAATGGTGAAATACGGTTACCCATTTAAGCACCCATGCAGCACCATAAGCTTCTCAAAAAAACAGGCTTCATCAGAAATCACATTAACATTGAATCCTTCATTATTCATTAAGCGAATGACTTCTTTAGGTCCGGTAAGGGATGATATCAATAGCAACACATCACCATCGGGTTTCAGGTATTGTTTTACTTCTGCTAAAAAACGCCGTATGCATTCCCTTCCATCTTTTCCCCCATCAAAGGCAAGATTTATCCAGCCTCCCAAACGCTCATCATCTTCTGTCGGCAGGTATGGAGGATTAAATACAATTGTATCAAATTGTTTTACTTGTTTAAATCCCCCAAACAAATCGCAACATATTACATCAACATTATTTTTTCTTGCACAATTGAGGGCATAGGGATTTAAATCTGAAGCAATAAGTTTAACATTCTTTTTGTTTGTGAGTATAACAGATGATACAAACCCACTTCCTGTGCCTATTTCAAGAACGCAGCTACCATCTTTTATGTATTCGATACAGGCATCCGCAAGAAGAAATGAATCTTCGGCAGGTTCATATACATTTTCACAAAAATAAACCGTAGCTCCCTTGTAGACAACGTAAGACATTAGTTATCCACCGCTTTTTTTTTCAATTCCAGAATATAGTTTGCAAGGGATGCAAAATCTTCCGGGGAAAGTTCTTCAGCTCTTTTATTCATTACAGATTCCGGAAGATGAGTGAGAATAAACTGTTTTTCTTCTGACGGAAGGGATCTGGAAATAGCATTCTTGAGTTTCTTCCTCCGCTGGGAAAAGGCAGCTTCCACAAGTTTAAGGAAAAACTTCTCGTCCTTTACAAGATAAGGTGATTCGTGTGGTTCAAGACGAATCACAGCTGACCATACCTCAGGTTGGGGGCTGAATGACGAAGGCGGTATTTTGACTATGATGTCCACATCTGCATAGTGCTGGATAGCAACTGAAAGCCTACCATATTCTTTAGAACCTGAAGACGAAACCATGCGTTTTGCAAACTCATATTGGTACATCAGAACAGCGAGATCAAAACCATGTTTCAAAAGGCGGAAAGTAATCGGCGAGGAAATGGAGTAAGGAAGGTTTGCAACCACTTTATTGAATGGAGGGAGATCAACTTTTACAGCATCCCCCAAGATTACCTCAAAATCATCCCTATCACCAAAGCGATCGTTGAGAACGTCCACCAGATATGGATCATACTCAATTACTGTAACCTTTCCAGCTTTTTTAAGAAGACGTTCTGTAAGATTCCCGATCCCCCCACCAATTTCAAGAACATGGTCGCTTTCCGACAGGTTTGCAGTTTCAGCTATCAAATCAAGAACATCTTCATCAATGAGAAAATGTTGATCATGTGACCCGCCTTTTACCCTATATCTTGAAAGAAGATTCCTGACCAATAATTAACCCACCTTTTAGTCTTGCCGGTGGTGTATTGGACGTGTAAAAAGGCGATATTTTATATTGTCATCCTTTAATTCTTCAAGGATACGGTTCACAATAACCTTTTCAGGTGTATGCATTGCGCTTACGCGTTCGTGAAGATCTGCAAAGCTTTTGAAATCTCCTTTTTTACGCTCATCTATTATAGCCCACATAAGTTTCTTACCGATCCCCGGAAGCAGTTCCAGCATGTGAAGACGGGTTGTAATTGGATGGGCTTCATTGAAGAATTTCACAAACCGTTCTTCATGATGTTTTACGGATTGTTCAAGAACAAAAGGAAGTTCAAGCTGAGAGCCACTGCTCAGGTCATTAAATCTAATACGACGTTTAACATGATCGATTTCTTTACGGTCGCCTTCACCGATATATACCCTAGACTGGATCTCAGGAGTATAGCCTTCTTTGGGAATCAATTCCATCAGAACAAACTGCTTGTCCCCAACAGCCTGTACAAGAGGTTTTTTCTGATAGGTTGGCCTCTTATCATTGGGATTTCCATAAGGTAAATAATCAAGTACCCATGCATACTCTTCGCGCTCTGGTCTCTTCCCCTTGGCGTTCATTATATCCTCCTATCCTCCAGCAATTATAGAAAAAGGTGGGGTATGGAATATAAATTTATTCCATACTTTCCATCACAAGTTCAAGGATTTGATCTAGCTCTTCTTCGGAAAGAGTGAATCTTTCTTTTGCATAAATTGATCTTAGTTCATCCCTTGAAAGAGGCATAATATCTGCAATATGAACTGCTATTTCAGGTTTCATCTTTTCCATTTCTAGAAGCTTGTTAACAAGTTCCCGAGCTTTTGCAGATGATGTCTTGGAAAAAAGATCAGCATGGTTTACAGCTTTCCTGAACTCGTAACCAAGCTCTTCACCACGTTCGGTGCGTTCCTGAAGGATCCTATTCAGGATCTCACGGGCTTCTGGTAATGTGAGCAATTCTTCTTCAAGAACTTCCTTTACTATCATTGGGTCACGCATCCCTGTAATTGTATAAGTACAGTTATTCCGAATATTTGACAATCCAGAAAGCTGATTAATAATAGAACATCGGATAGATATATCTATCCGATGTTCTCTGGTGTATTATTTTATAACTCCTGTTGGAGTGTCAGTACTTCTGTGGTTTGAGGTGTTCCGGAAGGGAAATAACCTCTTTCATTGCATTGCCATCACGCACGTGGAGGATATATGCACGACCGCGCTGTGAAATTACTTTCCCGGTCTTACCCTGGAATTTAGGGTTTGGCATTCCTTTTTGTACGCTTGGATCAATGTCTATGTGAACCATCTGACCTTCGGTAAACTCCTGAATAGCACGGCTCACAGGTGAGAGTCCTCTTTCTCTTACTGTCTTCTTCAATTTGTATCTGGTACAACATTTTGGACCATGGGATGTAGGCATTCTATTTTCCTCCACAATATGATAATAAATGCGATTTTGTTTTCTCAGAGATTATCTGGATTAGATATCTATTTTTACGTCAATGACATCTAGTTCCTCTACACGGGCCTGGGCTCCGATAATCCCGGTAAGGCTTGGAGATGTTCTGTTTTCATCCCCCGAAACAAGTTCCTTTACGTATAAACCACCCTGGCAATCGACCTTGAATATTGAGTATTCAGCATTGTATTCAAGCAATTCCACGGAATGTACCTTCCGTTTTCTTACAAGATCTGCACGACGATGGGATACACGAACGGGGGTTCGTTGTTCAATCTGGGAACCTGTGAGTTTTTCAGCCGCCAATCGGAGCGTATTCTCAGTAACCGGGTCACTGAATGTAACTTTAAGCTTATAAACTTTATCTGCCTTCGAACTCTTTAATTTATGAATAAGATCTTTTGAGACCAGTTTTAGACCTTCAACCTCAATTTTCCCGGACGATTCAACATTAATCTCTTCTTGGATGGCAGCTACATCAATAGTACGGATTTTTGGGGACAAGGCTTCCACAACGAATGGACGTCCTGTTCCGAGCATAAGGGCATCGATATCTTCTCTGCCTGAGCCGTGGAAACGTGTGTCATTGCCACCTGTAGCCCTGATAACTGGTCCACGAATTAATTCGTCAACAGATTCCGGGTATTGTTGTCCGGTTTGGTTGCATTTTTCACAGCCCCTGCCCTTACAGTTTCTGCATGGCCAGCGGGTCTGTGGAATACCTCGCACAAATTTTCGGTACCGTCCCGCAATGTAAAGAGAACGAATCTGTGCATAAACAACTTCTTTTGCAATATCAAGGGTAAACACAACATCAGGATTCTTAATATCTACCTCTTTACCGGTTTTAGCAGCTATCAGTTTCCCTACTTCCCTGTTGAGCTCACTTTTGATAGGTTCCCCATAGGTAGTACCTGATTCTGCCCAGAGGATTTCCTCATTTTCAGACAGGAGACCACTGATCTTTGTACCTACAACAAAAGTGGAGTATTCAATACCCTCAACTACCTTTACAGCCCGATCTGCCCATTCTTCCAGTTTTTCAAAAATGCCAAGGCAGACCCAACACTGCTCATCGTTTTTTGTGAAATCCTTGAGACTGTACCGGGCATTCCGGCTTGATGGTGCAAGACGTTCCAGAAGGGATTTGTCATCTTCATCTTTGCTTAGTCTATCAGCTTCCATCGCAAGTACAAGCTTGACAGCCCTTCCCCTTTCATCATTTGTAAGACCCGTGGAAAGGTTTGCAAACTGCCTGCCCATACAATGATCACAAATGGCGCCTTCCGGCAGTATTTTTTTTGCAATTTCAAGAATACTCATTTTTCCTCCTTCCCTGCCGCCTATCCAGTTCATCATGAATTATGGTAATACAGTGATTTGCATGCAGTGAGAGGGGACCTATGGAAAGAAGCCTTGCTCCTGCATCAAGTATTAGTTTCTCTTCTTCTTCAGTGACACCAAGATGATCACCTAATATAAAAACAGTATCTTCAGCAAAATCTGCGGTACACCTTATATCTTCCCCATCTTCCCTGAGATACACAAGTTCGCATCCTTTCTCTACGAATTCATCAAGCAATTCCTTGAGGCTTGCAGTACGGGTATTTACGCCGGGAGTTGAACGGCTTTCAAAACTCGAAATATCTTTCTGAAGAGCTTTCTTAATTAGCGCCCCTGCACTTCTCTCATCTGGGCTCAAGTAGCGAACATACTCTCCTTCAAATCTCACAAGCCTTCCCGGATGTGGTTCTCCGAGCAGGAGTAGATGTACCTGCACATCTCTACGAAGATCATGGGAAAGGAAAAAAGCGGAACTTACACATCTGCAAAGTATGTCCATTCTTCCGGCTGAACCGGGCATATCATTAAGGGAATAGTCCCCGCTTGTAACGGCTTTGTGACCGATTATCAAAAAATGTTTCATAATAAACTCCGGAATAAAGGCAATTGGGATCGAGCAGTATTCCAAGTTACAATAATATAAATAGGTTATTAAGCATTATTTTTTGAAAATTAATTAAGAAAAGAATTGGGAAAAAGAAAGCAGAATTTAACTGGAACATTTCCCGACAATCTTGGAAAAGAACCTTATGCATGTTTCCTCTCACCTGAAGTCATAAAAAACAAGTATCCTGTAATCAAAGATGGAAACTGGGATGTCAGAAATGAAAAACAGTAAGAAGGATACAATTTGCTACGAGGCACATGACAATCTGTACCTTAACATCACCAACAAATGTAGCGCAGACTGCACTTTTTGCATCCGAAAATTTCAGACAGGAGTGTATGGATACGATCTCAGACTATCAAAAGATCCTTCGCTGGAAGAAATTATTGCATGGCTGGAAAAATACGAACTTTCTGAATACGGAGAAATTGTTTTCACGGGTTTTGGCGAACCAACATTAAGATTTGAAACACTTCTGGAAATCATCAAATGGCTGAAATCAAAGGGAGCCTATGTCAGGCTTGATACAAACGGTCATGCACAGCTAATCAATCCGGAAAGAAATGTCATAAAGGATCTTAAAGAAGCAGGTCTTGATGCGGTTTCTGTAAGCCTGAATGCCGAATCGCAAGAAAAATATGACCGGATATGCAAACCCAAATACCCCAACGCCTATTTGGCTATGATTGGCTTCACAAGAGGTGCTATTGATGCGGGAATGGATACAAGGATGACTGTTGTGAAGGTACCCGAAATTAATATTAAAAAATGCAGAGAAATAGCTTTTTCACTTGGAGCAGGTTTCCATGTTCGAGGTTGAATTTATAGGTATTTTAACAGATCATCCCTCTTGGCAGCATGCAAGCGCTCCCTTAAAAGGATTTTCAGTGTATCAATAGATCCTTTCTTTGCACTGGTCGGAGCAATAATATATTTCCATTTGGTCCATGGTTTCAGAAGACCAAATTTGGAAACTATTTCATCCAGTACCTTGTCCTTGTTTTTCACCTTATCCATCTTATTCGGGACAATAATGGTATCAATTTCAAGTTCCGCCAGAAAATCAAACATCTCAATATCAATTGGGATCTCATTACGGGATTCCCAGCGCTCCACAACTTCCACAAAAGAAGATGCGTCAATCACAAGAAGAGCCAGTGAGATCTCATCTGCATTTTTCTCAATGCTGCGTACAATCCGGTCCTTAACAATATCCTGCTTTCGTTCTTTGACACCGCTCATAAATCCAAAACCAGGATGATCGGTCACAACGAGATCCGATCGCTTCACAATAGTGGGTTTTAACGTAACTCCCGGGCGTTTCCCTGTACGAACCTTGTGACCTGTAAGTTCTCTGACAAGAGAAGATTTACCCACATTGGATCGGCCAAACATTGCAATTTCAAACTTTCCTTTTTTAGAAAATCGGGTTTCACTCATTTTCTGCCGCCTTTTTCTCTTCAATCCCAATTCTCCGATCCAGTTCCATAATAAAGGACTCAAACAACTCTTCAGGGATGCGTGCGCCTGCTGCAACCGGATGACCTCCGCCAGAACCTCCATACTTCGGGGCAACTTCCCTGAGAATTCTATTTATATCCGCACCGTTGCGGGATCGAAGACTCAAATCATACACACCTTTTCGTTCCCTGTGCTCCACACCGATACCAACATTTCTCCTGCCATAAGAAGCCGCATAAATTGCAGATTTCCCCATGAAACCGTTTGGATCTATAACATAAGCAAGATTGTTCAAACTCTGGACACTAGCTTTCACACGAATACGTAATTCTTCTTCCATACGGGAAGCTGCACGTGCATATCTGGATAATTTGGCAATTTCGGACGGTATTTCATCCTTTGAAAGAGGAACGAGCAAACTACGCTTGAAATCATAATTCCTGCCAGCATACTGGATTGCCTGAATAAGAGTACCCGCCTGGTAATAAAGGCTTCTTTTATCCCAATCCTTGATCCATTTTTTAACATCTGGAGTATTATCACAATAGTCCCCAATTGCACCATAAATTGCAACTCTGCGAATATCGCGGCTTAATCTTGATTTAAAGATTTTGTAGGTAAGTTCAGCAGCACAGGTTTCAAGAGAGTGGTGGAACCATTGAGTATCCCAGCATTGTTTTGGGAGAGGATGGTGATCAATATATACAAGATCTACTTTTGATGACATTGTATCAAGTTTCTCGTAGAGTTCACCACACGTCCGTTCATCCACCGCAATGTCACATATTATGACATTATCATAACCTTTAGCAATATCAAGGCGTCTGTTAAGACTCACAGGATTTGTAAAAAAAACATCCGCATCCGGATATGCACTTTTGGCAATTGATCCTGAACATATGCCATCTGAATCACCATGTGTAAAGATTATAGTTTTCTTTGATTTTCCTTTCATTTCTGTCCTTCCAAAAAGCCTATCCAAAAGCTAAGCGCTTCATTAATAATCTTGAGAATCTGGACATAAAAATCCCTTAGACGTTATTTTCCCGTATTGCTGGAAAGGGGCTACAGGCTGGAATCTTTATTTGTAATTTATGCAGCAATCTTTGTGTATATAGTGGGAATATCACTACCTCCAGTTATATTGAGAGCTTCAATTTTGAAGTTACCACCTACAATCTTTAATTAGGAAATGATGGAACTATTTGCACAGAGAACTGCACTCCACGAATCTGATTTCTTGCCTTCTATGGAAAGTAAAACAATATCAATATCTGTAACACTAGATTATGGAAAGATCCAATTTATGGAATAACCATAACATTTACTTCTTCCTCCCAATAAAGAATACAGTCAGGTTCTTTCCATAATCCATCTTTCTGAGTTACTCGGAATAATCATGATCTGCAAGATTACAAATAAACCGTAGATCATGCAGTTTTCCATTTATCCCATGTTGGTTTTTTCACCTTTGTTGTTTAAACATATATAATAAACCTATTATGATTACTCCAAGCAGAGAACTAAAACCCGGTTCCACTTTATTGTCGTCAGTGTTTTCATGAGTATTTTCAGATTCAGCAGGATCGCCAAGAGTAAAAATAGGATCGTTATCATTTCCTGAACCAGAGTTTCCGGATGATTGGGAAGGTGAAGAAGATTCTGATTCAACCTGTTCACCTACCAAAAGTGAAAGTGAATTAGAAATCATCTCACCTTTGTAATTTTCCAGATCAATGAAATTTCCCTGAACAGGAGGGATTGTGAATGTGCCGTTTTCAGTTGCTTTTACAACATATGAGTAAGTTACAGACTTGCCATCGTCTAAAACCTGATCGACAAAAAGATCCCCGCTAACAAAGCTTAACCCCTCAGGTACTTCGGAAGAGAATTTAACATTTGCAGGTCTGTTTCCGCTGTTTTTAATAGTAACTGTCACGGTTGAAGTTTCACCTATATGTATTTTAGAATTACTTAAGGACTGACTGATCTCTATTACCGGACCATCTACCTGAATTTCAGGTTGTTGAGATTTGGCAGTGTATGTAATACCATCCACAGTAAAAGTGGCTTCAGTGGGCGGCAATTTATATTTTCCATCGTTGATTGGCTTAAGAGAATATTCAAAAAGAACAACTGATTCATCAGGAGCAAGGGACAGATCTTTTTCCAAGACAACATTGTCCAGCATTTCAAAACCAGTAGTAGGAAGAGAGTCTTCAACATGAATTCCAGAAATGCTACAGAGCCCCCAATTGCGCATAGAAACCTTAACTCTAACATTATTCCCCATATAAACTTCATCAACAGTTGATTTTGTAATCAGTAGTTCAGATTTGGGTTTGATAGTCACTTTGTGTGATTCCTTTTCCGTGTGTAAATCGTTATTGATGTCATAACCTTCTACCGTAGCGGTAATGTCAATATCAGTTTCTTCCCAGAAAAGAGGTATTTCAAATTTAGTTACAAAGGTTTCACTTGTTTCACCAATGCTTAGTTCTGATATTTCATGTACCAGATCTCCATCTTTAAGGTCCAGGTCTGCGCCAGAGAGTCTAAGAGTAATATCGTAGGCATCGGCTTCGCCTGTATTTTTTACTTTTACAGATACTTCAATACCATCTACAGATGCGGTAGTACGTGGATCATATGTATCTTTATTTGTATCAATCGTTATGTCAAATTCCGGCAAACCACGCATGTAAACACTAATTTTTGCAGTAGGATGCTGCATAGTCCCCTTCCACTGATCAATATCAAGATCAATTTCTTTTATGTAAACCCGAATATCATGACCATCGTCCACATCCCTGTAATCCAGAGAATCACCTACCTGCATTGGAGCATATTTTACCCCAACACCATTCTTGTAGAGATTCACATAAACATAACCATCATCATCAAAATCGGCTGTCTCAATGGTATATTCATCCACGTCTACCCTATCTCCCCAATGCATTGTTTTGGAATCTATAACTGAGTCCCATTGGACATCTTCAATTTCATATGCATTGACCGGATATATAAGAAAAAGTATTATCAGAATCATAATGGAAAAAGACTGAGCTTGCATAGGTCTACCTCATAAAATATAGAATCGTATTTCCTCTCTCATAGTGCTATATTCAAAATGAGAATCGTCTTTTTATAAATCACTTTTTATCGAAAATATTATCTAAAGCTAACAAGCCTGCAAAGGAACATCGATAAATATATATAATTTTCTCAGCTATGTTCTTTAGGCGTCCTCGCCTAATAGCTATATTTATAGTAAATTCTGTACCAAAATGAGGGTTCTTTATGGAAAATATCATTAATGAAATTGAGAAACAGGACCCACAACTTTATTCTCAAGTCGAAAAAATCATTCCTTTCCACGGGTATTTGAGTACTGGTGCATTTATCGGACTTCAAATGCTCAATATGGCCAAACGCATTCTTGATGTCAAGGAAGGAGAGCGCATTTACGCTGTCAGCGAGACTTACAATTGTTTACCAGATCCATTCCAGATCCTGGAAGGCGCAACCATCGGCAACAAAGGACTTCGCGTCAAGGACTATGGCAAAATGGCTGTCACGGTCAACAAGAGAGCGGAAAAAGGCATTTCTTCAGTGAAAGGTGTGAGGATATACCTTGATCCCGATAAGATGGCAGAGTACCCAAAGCTTCATGCCTGGTACATGAATACTGCAAAAGTACCCCATGAAGAAGTTCTCCCTGAATTACTCAAAGCCGGGGAAAGTGTCTACAGTTACGAGATGGTAGATATTGAAGTCCCATTGAAAATGAAAAAGAAAGTACGACTTTGCGAAAAGTGTGGTGAGAGCTTCGTCCAGTATGAAGATGAAGCACTCTGTCCTGCATGTAACGATAACTAAACGGAGAATACAAGATGAACGAAACCGTGATTTCAACCAAGGATAACAAACAGACCGTATACATTCCAGAGAAATGTATCGGCTGTGGAACATGCGTCATGGTTTGTCCAAAAGACACACTGGTAATCGGATCTGTCGGTCCTGTAGCCCGCGGTCTTCTGGACAAGGATTTCTTAGATATCAGGCCAGATACCTGTATCACATGTGGAATGTGTGCAAAAGTCTGCCCGACAGGCGCATTGGAAATGAGAGAAGATGGAAAGCCCGTGACCGATGAAAATTATATCAACGGCTCCATTAAACCCACAACTGTAAATGACGATTGTGTACACTGCGGTCTTTGTGAACAGATTTGTCCACAGGGTTGTATTGAAGTTGAACAGTGGCTTTCAAACGAAAATGTTGCAAAAATTGAGGGTCAGACTATCATTGATCAGGAATGTTGTGTACACTGCGGATGGTGTGCATCAGTTTGTCCAACCAATGCAATCGAAGTGGAAAAACCGTTTTCAGGAAGTTGGGCACGTGATGATGATATATGCCAGGCATGCCAGACCTGTCTGGACGTTTGTCCATGCAATGCACTTTTCAACCCTGAATGGGGTGTTGGAGAGCGCGTGGACAAGGTTGCACAGAGGCCTGACGCATGCATTTACTGTGGTGCCTGTGCAGTAGCCTGTCCGGTTAATGCAATTGATGTCAGGAAGACAGCTATATTACCGGAGATGGCAAAGAAAAATGTCTTCGAAAAGAAACTTGTTGACAAGCCTTCACCTACACCGGTACTTGCATCCACTCTTGCTACGGACAGGGATGCTTGCCTTGGATGCGGGAACTGTGTGATTGTATGCCCTGTCAATTCAAATTCTGACAAGGATATCGCAGCAGGATGCCTGAACGATATTGATGACAAACCACTTCTTGAAGTGGAAAACGGTGCAATCAAAGTAATCGATCCGGAAGTTTGTGGATCATGCGGTACATGTGCACTTATCTGCCCGACATCTGCAATCTGGCTTGAGAAGAGAGAGGTGGTATAAAATGGCTGCACTTATAGTTAAGAATGGTTATGTTTTCGATCCCCTCAATGAGATTAACGGGGAAGTAATGGATGTTTTCATTAAAGATGGTAAGATCGTATCTGGCCTTTCCGAAGCCGAGATAAAAGATGCCAAGGTCATAGATGCTACCGGCAAGACTGTGATGCCTGGTGGAGTGGATTCACACACACATATTGCAGGATCAAAGGTTAACTCCGGAAGATTCATGAGACCAGAAGATCATTACAAATATAACAAGCCAAAAACTGATATTACCCACTCCGGATGCGGTGAAACCACAAAGACCGTTTATCTTGAGGGATATGAATACGCACAGATGGGATACACAACTGCTTTTGAAGCTGCCGTGCCTCCAATGAAAGCCAGACATACCCATGAGGAAATGCGCTCCATTCCTATGCTGGATATGGGTGCCTACCTTGTTCTGGGTAACAACTGGTTCATGATGAGATACCTCAAAGAAGGTGACATGGAAAAGGCAGCTGCCTACATTTCCTGGATGATGAGGGCACACAAGACATATGGTATCAAATGTGTCAACCCTGCTGGTGTAGAGAATTGGGGTTGGGGTGAGAACGTAAGCTCACTTGATGAAGCTAACATTCACTTTGAAATAACACCAAGGGAAATTATCAAGGGACTTTGCGAACTCAACGAAGAGCTTGGAATCCCCATGCCTATGCACTTACACGCAAACAACCTCGGACACCCAGGATGCTACGAAACAACTCTTGAATCCCTGGCAATTCCATCAAAGATTAAAGCCCGACAGGATCTTGCTGTTGAATGGGCGGAGACCAAGATTGATCCGTCAAGGGATAGATCCATTTACCTGACTCACATGCAGTTCAACGCATTTGCCGGTACTTCATGGAGAGACTTTGAATCAGGTGTCAAGCCACTTGCAGATTACATTAATAAGAACGAACATGTGGTCATTGATAGTGGTTGTGTACCATTTGGAAATGCAACCTGTATGACTGGTGATGGTCCTTCAATCCACGATATAGCAGTGCTGACCGGTGGCAAATGGTCCAACTGTGATGTTGATCTGGAATGTGGTTCAGGGGTTTGTCCGTTCACATATCTCAAGAACAACCCGGTACACAGTGTCCAGTGGGCAATGGGTCTTGAGTGCCTTTTGCTTATTGACAATCCATGGCAGGCTATCATGACAACAGACAGCCCTAATGGTGGACCGTTCACAAAGTATCCAATTGTCATGAGCTGGTTGATGTCCAACTCCTTTAGAGAACAAACATTCGACGAATGCCACAAATGGGCAAATGACCGCAGTGAACTTGGCGGTGTTGACAGAGAGATGTCACTATATGATATCGCAATCCTCACACGTGCCAACCCTGCAAAGACCATTGGTATGGTTCACAGGAAAGGAAGCCTTGGAATTGGCGCAGATGGTGATGTAACTGTCTACGACATCGATCCGACAAAACTTGATGTCAACAACCATGAGGAACTTATCAGGAAATTCAGTAGGGCAGCTTACACAATCAAAGGCGGTGAAATTGCTGTAAAGGACGGTGAGATTGTTTCACTCCCTAACCAGAGAACCTATTACAGTGACATTACTGTTGATGAAACAGCTGAAAAAGCTATGCTTGCAGATGTAAAGGAATGGTTCAGGTACTACTCCATTGGATTCAAGCACTATCCAACCCCTGAGAAATACCTTACCAACCCCACAGCCATCAACGTAAACACGGAGAAGTGATTTGAATGGCAGAGGTTAAACTTACACCAAATAAGGAAATTGATCTTAAAGTTGAAGCTGATGTGATTACTCCGGATGAATTTGCCGGCAAAGGAAAATCTGAGATTGAACAGCTGCTCGTCTGGCAGGGTCCATCCCAGTATCCTCTTTCTGACTTCTTCGATGTTGAAGGAGAAGGAGGCAGCTCAGCCGAAGATACAACCATTGTGATTAATGGCGATGTTTCAAGAGTTAAATTAATCGGCGCAAAAATGACTGCCGGAAAAATTATTGTCAAAGGTTCAACAGGAATGCATGTGGGATCACAGATGGCTGGCGGAGAAATCGTCGTTGAAGGTGATGCAGACTCTTGGCCCGGAATGGAAATGACTGGAGGAGTTCTTCATATCAAAGGAAACGCAGGTGATCATGTTGGTTCTGCTTACCGCGGAAGCTGGCATGGTATGAAGGGTGGTCGCCTTATAATTGACGGGAATGCTCGCAGCCAGATTGGCGGCGGTATGACTGGCGGAGAAATTATAATTGGCGGATCCATTGAAAACTTCTGCGGAATTCGCCAGACTGGCGGCCTCATTGTGGTCAAAGGCAATGCAATTCGTGCAGTTGGTGCTGAGATGAGTGGTGGTACCATTGTAATTGGCGGAAACATTCAGAAATTCACTCCCGGAATGCAGAATGAAGGTGAAGAATCCGATCTGGAATTCGAGGATATCAAATGCAGTGGCACTTTCAAAAAGTTCAGAGGCGACTTTGCCATTGCCAAGAACCCAAAGGGCATTGTCTATGCAGGAAAAGAAACAAATCCGGATCTGTGAGGTGACAATAATGAAGTTCTTACTAAACACCGGAAGCACTATTGATGAAGGAAGGCTTGCAAAAGGTGGAAACAAATACAGCGAAGAATACAAAAAAGAATGTGCAGTCTGCTGGATTTCACCGGAAGATTTTGACTTGCTGGGATGCCCTGAAAAAGTGAAAGTAACCAGCACAGATGGCAGGTATTCAATTGTGGTTAACACAAAATGCACTGACAGAGTGATGTGTGGCAATATCTTTATGCCCCGTGCAATCTGGTCTAATGTTGTCGTGAACCCATGGACATTCTCCACCGGATCCCCGCTCTACAAAGGAAGCCCCGTAACTGTGGAACCAAGTGACGATGAGGTGCTCGACGCTGAGGATGTCGTGCTTAAACTATACTATGGAGGTGAGTGAAATGGTTGTTAAGAATGTAGTATGTCCTGTTTGTGGAGGATCATGTGAAGACATCCAGGTCGAGCTTAAAGACAACAGTATCACTGTGAAAAATGCCTGTAAAATGGGTAACGGTAAGTTTCAGGAAGTCGTGAGTGAGCACCGTATAAAGGATCCGATGATCAAGAAAGATGGTAAGTTTGTGAAGGTAAGCTGGGAAGAAGCCTTAGACAAAGCTGCCGAAATTCTTGCCAACTCCAGAAGACCGCTCCTTTTTATGGGCAGTGAAACCTCCTGTGAAGCTCAGGAAGTTGGTCTTCACATGGGAGAATATCTTGGCGGTGTGGTAGACTCTAACGCAACTATCTGTCATGGGCCAACATGTATGGGTATCCAGGAAGCAGGTCTGCCTACATCTACCTGCGGAGTGGCAATAAATCGTTCCGATCTGAATATTTACTGGGGGACAAACCCACTCGCATCCATGCCCAGACACATGTCAAAGTATGGTCTTTTCCCCAGAGGATATTGGACAAAGAGAGGTCGGTTTGACAGGAAAGTTATAACAGTAGACCCACGTAAAACAGATACTGCTGTTGCATCTGACCTGCATATCCAACTCCAGCCAAACAGTGATTATGAACTGTTGAATGCCCTGCTTACCATCCTTAATGGAAAAACACCACACCATTCCGTGGAACAGGTGACAGGTATAGCTATATCCGTAATGGAAGAAATGGTTGATATGATGCTTGAAGCCAAATTCGGAAGCATTAACGTAGGTCTTGGTGCAGGCTCATCCTTCGGTAAGCACCGCAACATCGAAATGGCACTGAACCTTGTAAAAGAGCTAAATAACAACCATGGTACCAAATTTAGGATAGGTGCACTTCGTGGACACTGCAATGTAGCAGGTTTTAACCAGATTGCAACCTATCTCTACGGATACCCATTTGCACTTGACTTTGCACGTGGTTACGCCAGATACAATCCGGGAGAAACTTCCTGTGTTGACTTACTGAGGGAAAAGGATGTTGATGCTGCCCTTGTGCTTGGTGCCGACCTTGTGGGCCATACTCCTGCAGACTCTGCTAAATACCTCTGCCAGATACCAATGGTCTGTATTGACATCGCACCGGGTCCGACCCCATCAGGTGCAGACGTTCTCCTGCCAGGTGTCATCGACGCATTTGAATGTGACGGTACATTCTACAGACTGGATAACGTACCAGTCTACTTCGAGCCATTCACTGACTCACCCTTTGATTTTACAAAGAGCAATGAGGACACAATGAAACAGCTCTTTGCAAAGGTTAAGGAACTGAAAGAGAAGGCATGAGCAAAGACAACTGGCATTTCGATAAGAAGCCAGAAACCGAAATTACATGGAAAGAAGAGGAGCGGGATGAAACTGCTCCTTATGTTTCCATGAACTGCATTGAGATCAAGGGCGATGAGTCCCCGAAAGAGATCAGTGTAGACGTTGTCGTTGAGGAAATGTTTGAAATTTTCCTGAATGACAATTACATTTCTTCTTTTTTAGGAAGTCCGAGAGAACTTGAAGAGATGACTGCTGGCCATCTGATTTCTGAAGGATACATTGAAAATGCAGATGATATTTCTTCGATTGAGATTGATAATAACAAGCTTTTTTGCAAGACAAAAAAACTGACAAAATGTACTGCTGATCCAGATCCTAACTTAAGAGTACAGAAAGATACGATTTTTGATCTTATTGATCATATTTTTGAAGAAGGGAAGATCTGGCGAAGGACAGGCGGTGCCCATTCGACGATTATTGCAAGTCAGGATGGTGAAATACTTGCATTCTGCGAGGACGTTAGCCGGGCTTCGGCTGTTGACAAGGCAATCGGCAAAGCAGCACTTGAAGGTGTAAAGCTTCATAAGTGCATAATGGCAACGTCAGGCAGATTGTCTGTTACCATGGTGGGAAAAGCTGTGAATGCGAAAGTTCCTGTAATAGTAAGCAAGGCTGCACCAATGGATCAGGGAATCAGACTTGCACAGGCAAATAATGTAACACTGGTTGGATTTGCACGCAGACCCAATCTTTATATTTATTCAAATCCGGAAAGGATATTGATCTAACCACAATTTAACCATTGTCACTAAATGATTTTTCCGCAATTTTTGAGTATTTGTGGGAGTGCCTCATGCCTGTCCCACAATATCAAGCATCAAAGTCAGAATCCACTATTTCTGTATCCATAAACTGCTATATCCCTTTTCAAAAAAGGATTCTGATAAAGGAGACAACTTCCAATAATACTACATTTGATGCGTGCAGAATTGTATCAAAAATTATCAATAGCGTCATTTCATGACTGCTTGCCGTTAATAGTACAACATCCAAGAAAGCAATTGATTCCGAGAGCGAATCTTTGGGTCAGGGGAATTAACTTATCATTATCAATCCTTTCAGTTCTTAACCATATTAAGAGTTGAAGACTTTTTGAGTCTCTGGGGAGTCAGTTGAGCAAAACGACCTATCATTGTGACCTTGCTCCCTTCATCATCAGGTTCAGGATATCAAGGGAATTCTGATCGAATGCATCCCCTCATTGACACAGATTTGAAGGCTAATGACATTAATTGTTGCCACTACTGCGCCTCGCTGTAGCATGTTTTGGGATTCATCTATCTGTAGTTAATTCACTTGCATTGCTTTTCTAGAAATCATTTCCCGGCAGAAGGGAGGATACTAAAATGGATCTTTGAAACAGGCTCTGTAAAAAGAGGTATTACTGGTAAACTATTCATTAAAATAGTGTCATAGATAAACGATTATATTGAAGGCATATGGTATTATTCTGACCTACCTATTGGACATAATTTGGATGCATATACGTGAAATGGTTTGCGATTACAACAACATCTTATGAATTCCAGCGACTCTGTTCCCAACAATGCTGGTTTAAATATAGTTTGAGAATCATATAGCGAAACTGAAAACATCTTCTAAGAGTATCTATGAACTGCTTGCTTTCCCATACCCTTGATTATACTCAAAAATTAGTACGATGTTGTACAGCTTACGTGACAGCACTAAAGGTTTAAAACAAATATTATTTGCAGCACATTTATTGAATTTATTGAATATGTATCCTTATAGTATTTTTTTCACAATCATATATTTTTTATATAGAAGTGCAAAAAACACAGAAGAATCAGAAACAATACACCAAACCCATTGGAGATGGGTAAATTATTAAAAATGATATATAAAAATAAATGAGTACACCAGCCGGGATTCGAACCCGGGTTCGAGCGTTGGCAACGCCCGGTGATAACCACTACACTACTGGTGTATATTCAATTCCTATCCCTGGTGCCCAGACCCGGACTCGAACCGGGGACAACTGCCTCTTCAGGGCAGCGCTCTCCCAAACTGAGCTACCTGGGCATTGTAAGCAACACATAGTTAATGTGTTTGCATTTATAGTTATCGGATTATGGTGGGCCCGCGGAGAGTCGAACTCCGGACCTCCGCCATGTCAAGGCGACGTCATAACCAGCTAGACCACGAGCCCATATATTTTATTGACATCCACAAAAACGAGGATGCCATTTCTTCAGGAACCGCATGCCTGAAGCAAACACTCCTATACAAATTTACCCTATATATAATTTGTTCCACGCAGGAGGCATTCATATAAAGCAACTTATCTAACTAGCAAAAAGAAAGTATAAGATTACATTTTTATGCAAAAATATAATTGGTTTGAACTAAAATGATTCGCAAAGTGCAATACTCAAATACCTAAATCATACCAACTGTATTATTTTTTTAATTATTCATTAACAACAGTTATATATCGGTAATGCAATCAAGAAAAGACATGGACCCCTTTAATGCAATCATTCTGGCGATATTTTTTCCATTTGTTGCCGCTTTGTTTGTTCCCTTTATTGAAAAAGGCATCAAACATCGCATTGGTTGGTTTTCGGCAGCCATTGCATTAATCAGTTTTATTCTCATTGGACAGGTTACCCACACTGTAGCAGAAGGTCATGCAATTAAACAATCAATAACCTGGTTACCGTCTGCAGGCATTGAATTTGGAATTTATGCAGACGGTCTTTCGATGATGATAGGGTTTATTGCATCTGGTATTGGCTTTATCATAATGGGTTATTCCAATAGCTACATGTCCCACAAAGAGGACCTACCACGCTACTACAAATACCTATTACTTTTCATGGGATCCATGATCGGAATGGTATTTTCATCAAATCTAATCCAGCTCTTTATTTTCTGGGAGCTTACCAGCATTACATCATTCATGCTTATCGGCTACTGGAGAAACAAACCCGCTTCAATCTACGGCGCAACCAAATCATTGCTCATTACAGTTGGAGGCGGACTATTCATGCTGGCTGGATTCATTTTACTACACTCCATAACCGGTACGTTTGATATTCCTACAATCCTCCAGAATCCAGAAATTGTACAGAATCTTAAGGTACATCCATTGTTTCTTATAACCCTAATCCTGATTGTGATCGGTGCCTCTGCGAAATCCGCACAGGGTCCTTTCTATATATGGCTTCCCAATGCAATGGAAGCCCCAACTCCGGTAAGTGCTTTCCTGCATTCCGCAACAATGGTAAAAGCCGGTATATACCTGATTGCACGCATGCATCCAATATTTTCCGGAACAGATGCATGGTTTATCCTTGTAGGTGGAATCGGAATATTCACAATGCTACTTGCAGGATTCCTAGCGTTCAGGCAGACGGATATCAAAGCAATTCTCGCTTATTCGACTATCAGCCAGCTTGCCTACATGATGACAATGTATGGATACACATCGTATCATGAACCCGGAATCGGGGTTGCAGCAGCCACATTCCATCTCCTCAACCATGCAATATTCAAAGCATGTCTTTTCCTCGTAGCCGGAATTGTAGCCCACGAAACTGCTACCCGTGACATCCGCAAGCTTGGAGGATTGCGAAAAGAGATGCCTATCACATTCATAATCGCATCAATTGCAGCTCTTGCTATGGCAGGAGTGCCACCTCTGAACGGATTCCTCAGCAAGGAAATGTTCTATGAGACTTCTCTTGAGATGGGGCATATACTTGGAGGACCATTTGAAGTTCTTATTCCTGCAATAGCAGTCATGGGTGGTGTATTTACATTTGCATACTCAATAAAACTCATCGACGGGATATTCCTTGGGAAACGACAGGATCATCACCTTCCCCAGCATGTCCATGAAGCACCATTGACCATGCTGATTCCTGCAGCATTCCTTGCAGTCCTTGTAATATTCATCGGGATTTCGCCATCCACTGCCGTTTATTACATAATCAAACCGGCTACCGCTGGAATCTTGCTTGAGGAAGTACATCTGCATGTAGCACTGTGGCATGGATTCACAACATCCCTGATGATGACAATTGCAACATTCCTGATTGGAATTGCAGTCTACACAAAATATGACAATATTGCTGCATGGCAAAACCGGACAAATGAACGCATTCCATGGTTTAGCATGAATTACGTATATGATAAAATAGTAGATGGTGCAAAATCCAGAGCTGGAGACTTTGCTGGATGTTTCCAGCCGGGTACTATAAAGACCTACATTAATGCCATGCTTCTATTATTCGTAATTCTGGGAACAATACCTGCCCTCATGGTTGCGGCTACTCTGATTCCGGATAACCTGAACTTTAATGTCCCTGCATATGAGGTCCTAATACTTGGTCTGATGATAATTGCAGCCATCGCATCTGCAGTCTTAAAAAAATACCTGCATGCCATAATCGCACTTTCAGCTGTGGGATACCTTGTAAGCCTTGTTTTCATCTATCTCAAAGCACCAGATCTTGCCATGACTCAGATCTTGGTGGAAACACTTACCACAATAATTTTCCTGCTGGTGATTGTCAGGGTTCCGCAGATATTCAGAGAAAAAATATCCAGAACCACCATGGCAAAAGACCTCGTTATTGCTTCAGCAGTATCCCTCACAGTATTGATCCTGTTACTCAATGCAACACATGAAATAGTATACCCATTAGAATCCCTTTCATATTATTTTGTGGAGAAGAGCCTCCCTCTCGCAGGTGGCCATAACATTGTCAATGTCATAATTGTTGATTTCAGGGGATACGATACTCTGGGAGAAATTTCAGTACTCTGTCTTGCTGCATTAGGAACATATAACCTCATAAGCAGTAGAGGTGACAAACAGTGACAACTCTCATTACCAAAACTGTTACTAAGATATGCATCCCGTTGATAATTTTATTCTCCATATCCCTCCTGCTTGCAGGACACAATAACCCCGGAGGAGGATTTATCGGAGGAGTTATGTTTGCATCAGTAATATCACTCACATATGTAGTTTTTGGACTTAAGAATGTGAAATCCTTCTTTAATCCGGAATGGGACAAATGGTTTGCATTTGGACTACTACTGGCATCAATGACAGCTTTTGCGGCCATACCCTTTAATCATAATTTCTTCAGGAGCGCAGTGGAGTTGGTACACCTACCAATGTTCGGAGAAATCGAACTGGTTTCTGCAGCACTCTTTGATACAGGAGTTTATTTTGTAGTAATCGGAAGCCTTCTTTACATATTCAAAACACTGGGGGAGGAAAAATGAACAATACATTGCTTTCAATAACCATAGCATTACTTTTTGGTATCGGAACTTTCCTTATCCTCAGGAAAGATCTCATCAAAGTGGTCATTGGGCTTTCCATTCTTTCACATGCAGTAAACCTGTTAATTGTTTCAACCGGTCTTTTTAACGGAGAAAAGGTACCAATAATAACCGGCGAACACATTGAACCTTCGTCCGGGACAATCTTCACAGATGATCTTGCAAATTCAATTCTTGCACCTATTGTTCCTGAATCAGCTGAGATGATATACGTTGATCCTCTTGTACAGGCACTCGTACTTACTGCTATTGTAATCAGTCTGGCAACAACCGCATTTATTTTGATCCTTATATATCGCATATATGAAGAATACGGGACTACAGACATCTCAAAACTGCGGAGGTTATGGGGTTAATGTATATATCAAACCACATTCCTATTATACTGATAGTATTGCCCATCGTCCTTTCGACAATAACAGTGATACTCAGGACGATGCCATCTTTCCAGAAGGGCATTAATCTCTTTGCTTCATTAATACTATTTGCATTGAGCATTGTACTCCTTTTCAACGTCTGGAATAACGGGATTCTGGTTTATGAAGTCGGCGAATGGGGTAAATATGGAATTATTCTGGTGGCCGATCTACTTAGTTCGGGACTGGTAGTAGTTAGCTCCCTTGTCTCCCTTATGGCACTGATATACTCCCTTGACTATATGGACAGTAGAGCCCTCAACACAACATATTATGCATTATTCAATTTACTGGTTGCAGGACTTAACGGTACTTTCCTCACAGGCGACATATTTAATATGTTTGTCTTTTTCGAAATCCTGCTACTATCATCATGCGGACTTGTAGTTGCTTCCGGAAAAGGTGGCTTTACAAAAATACCTGACAAAATGGAAGCCGCTTTCAAGTATCTCATGCTTAACATGCTGGGTTCCATTGTTATGCTTATTGCAATTGCTGCTCTTTATGCTACAGTGGGAACACTCAATATGGCAGACATAGCTGTCAAAATCGAAACTCTAAACGCTGCGGGAACTATGCCATGGCATATATATGTCATTGCACTCTTGTTCATTGTTGTCTTTGGAAACAAAGCCGCCATTTTCCCCTTGCATTACTGGCTCCCTGACGTACACCCATCTGCACCTTCACCAATAAGTGCAATGCTTAGCGGAATAATGATAAAGGTAGGAGTATACGGAATCCTAAGGGTGTGTTACCTAATATTCCATGATGCGATGTTCATCCTTCAGCCAATTATAATTATATTGGCACTTCTAACTATAATAATCGGGGCAATTTCAGCAATCGGCCAAAATGATGTTAAACGTTTGTTGGCATATTCAAGTATCAGCCAAATTGGTTATGTGATTTTAGGAGTAGGTATGGGTACTGCTTATGCACTTGCAGCAACTTTTGTATACCTTGTCAATCATGCGGTTGCTAAGTCCATGCTTTTCCTGACAGCTGGCGGGATCATTCACCATGCACGTACAAGAGACATGCGCAAAATGGGAGGGATGGTAAAAACCGCACCTCTGATGAGCGGTATTTTTCTTATAGGTTCCATGTCAATTGCAGGACTTCCGCCAATGGGAGGATTTATTGCAAAATTTGTCCTCTTTGATGCAGGACTTTTGGGTGAATATTATATCCCAATAATAATCGCATTATTATTTGCAATATTGACCCTTTTCTACATGTTCCGAGCATGGCTTCTCATGTTTTGGGGCGAGAAAGCAACTGATGAATATGGAGACTATCATACTCACACCGTGTCAACCAGAATGGCAATCCCCATGGTAATACTGGCAGGGATTGTTTTGATTCTCGGAATTTACCCGGAACCCTTAATGGCACTTTCTACATCAATTGCAAATGAATTGCTTGATCCACAACCATACATAACAGCAGTACTCGAGAGGAGTGTAAGATGAAACAGTATGTTATTTATTCAGTAACACTGGGAGCGACATGGTGTTTCCTTCATGGTGCTATTAATTTGCCAAATTTCCTCATCGGCCTTGTACTGGGACTCTTAGTAATCAGGCCATTTAAGGAACTTTATGATATCGATAAGCAGACATCATATCGCAATATTATATTCCGGATACCAAAATTAGTCAGATACTTTTCAATGCTCATAGTAGAAATTATAAAAGCCAGTATTGTGGTAGCAAAAATCGTTTTGCAGCCAAAAATAGATATCCATCCTGGAATCATTGCAGTACCGGTGCGTACCACAAAGGATTTATCCATAACTGCAATCGCCAATACCATTACACTGACGCCCGGAACACTTACAATTGATGTTTCAAACGACAGATCCGCACTCTATATCCATTCAATTGATGTTTCCGATCCAAAGGAACTTCGTGATTCCATTCGTGATGACCTGGAAGAATACGTCTTGGAGGCATTTGAATGATTTCAGAACTATTTTACATTGTCCTTGTTTTCATGGTTCTTTCAATGATCCCATGCGTTTACAGGGTAATAGTCGGACCCACCATCCCGGACAGGGTGGTAGCTCTTGATGCAATGACTACAGTAATCGTGGTAACACTTGGTGTTTATTCATTTGTACAGGAATCTATTTTTTTCCTTGATGTTGCCCTTGTACTTTCAATAATTTCATTCATAGGAACAGTAACAATATCCAAATATCTTGATGAGGGGACTGTATTTTGAGTACACTAACTACTGCAATTGACGCTATCAGTATGTTTTTTTTCCTGATAGGAATAGCCTTTGTATTTCTTGGAATGATCGGTTTATTGCGTCTTCCTGATGTCTATAATCGCCTTCATGCTACAACAAAAATCGGAACTGTCGGTGCGTTTTCAGTAATGATTGGTATTGTGTTGAAAGTCGGACTTTCGGCAATGGGATTAAAAGCTATAACTGTAGGTTTATTTCTGCTATTAACAGCACCTATCGCTGCCCACATGATTGCAAGAGCTGCACACCGACATGGTGTCGGTTTGTGTGATGAATCAATTATGGATGATTACGGAAAAACTTACAAATAAAGATGGAATACTCCAATGAAGATGCAAACCCATCTTTTTGTTCAGGACAAGGGAAATTTTGAAGAGGTAATGCAGTCCGCCGGAAAAATAATTCGGGCAGGTGGGCTCGTTGCATTTCCAACAGAAACAGTTTATGGATTAGGAGCCAACGCCCTGAATCCAGATGCAGTTCAGAAAATTTTTGAAGCTAAAGGAAGACCTGCTGATAATCCGCTAATTGTACATGTTGCAAAAAAAGAAGATTTTTTCCGTCTTGCAGATGAGATAAATCCCACAGCAAAAAAACTCATGGACACATTTTGCCCCGGACCTCTTACATTAATCCTGAAAAAGAAAGAAATTGTACCAGATATCACCACTGCGGGACTGGATAGTGTGGCAATCAGGCTTCCTTCAAATAAAATTGCACGTGAACTCATACTTGCATCTGGCACACCTATTGCAGCACCCAGTGCCAACAGATCCGGAAGCCCAAGTCCTACGTCTGCATCACATGTAATGAATGATCTCAATGGAAAAATAGATGCAATCATTGACGGAGGAAACACGGAAATCGGCATTGAATCAACTGTTGTAGATGCAAGAGGTGACATTCCAATAATCCTGAGACCAGGAGAAATTTCCAGGGAAGATATCGAAACTGTTGTCGGAAAAGTGGAAATTGGATACAAAGACAATAAGGAAGGTATTAAAAACCCGCTATCCCCCGGAATGAAATATACTCATTATTCCCCCCATGCGGAAGTTATCCTGCTGGAAGGAAGTGCGGAAGCTATAAAACAAAAGATTGCAGAATTAATACAGCAATACTCATCCGAAGAAAAGAAGATCGGAGTCCTCCTAACAGAAGAGCTTCAGGATAATTTTGTAGCCATGAAAGTTATTTCATTAGGATTAGCCTCCCAACCTTCTGTCGCAGCCCAGCGGATTTTTAGTGCAATGAGAGAAATGGACATGGAAGGAATCGATATCATACTGGTAGACGGTTCATTTACGTCACAGGGAATTGGTGCTGCCGTCTTTAATAGATTGCGAAAAGCTGCCAGTAAAATGATTAATCTTTGAGGATAAGAGCATGAAAGAAGATAAGAAAAACTACATGCTGGAAAAACAAAATTACATTCGTATACAAAACAGAAACCGTAAAATCGGGCTTGTAAGCATGGTAATCCTATTCATAGGCCTTGCGCTCAAATATCTGGATATGGCAGATATCGGGAAGCATTTCATCTGGCTTGGAGTTGTCATGGTGATTTATATCTTTGGCTCCAATATGATGGCCCGTTCTGCACTTAGCAAATACGAAAAAAAATAAAGGGATTTTAATCCTTTCTTACCGGACAGGAACACATCTCAATTAGTGCTTCTTCTCCTGTGTGGGAACCGCGACCTATCAGGATATCGCCACTTTCTACCTTGGTTCTTGCACTAGGGCTGTAAACCCACCTTCCGTTTCTTTTTACTGCCATAATATGTACGCCGGTTTCAGTGCTCAATTTGAGTTCACCAAATGTTTTGCCTACAATTGGTGAGCAATCCTCAACTTTCAGACGAGTTATTACTTCATCCGAACCCCTGACAGCAAGAGTTATGATGGGATGCAATTCAATATCCCTCAGGACTGTGTCAGCAATGCCATATGCAGCATCGGAGATTGTTTCTGAAGCATTTGCAAGATCGAGTAGACCCTTTAACTGATCTACATTTTCTACATGTTTTGCAGTTTCAAGTACCCAATGCTGAAGATCGTATTTCATCGAATCCATTTCTACTTCTATGGCTTTGACTTCTTCTGCAATATCATCGTTGTCAAAGAGAATTGCTGAATATGCAAGTCCCACAGAAAGCTCAGCCATGTTTTTCATATCCACAATAATATCAACAGCCCTTTCAAGATCCCTGAGAATACGTTCATGGTCGATTCTTTGGGGGATATACTTGTGATTAGTAGCAAGCTCCACTAAAAGTGGAACCCCTTCGTCATGACCACGCGCAAATAACACATCGCCGGCTCTTATTCTTGTAGAGTGATCAGGATCATAAATCCAGTCTGCATTGCGCCGGATTGCTATTATCCACATCCCTGTTTCAGTGTCAAGTTCAAGATCACCAAGTGTAGCACCCACCATTGGTGAGTCTTCACTTACAGTTGAGCGAATAATTGTTTCTTCAGCTTCCCTCAATGCCATTTTCAACTCAAGGGGAATCCCCATATCCATCAATACTATCTTAGCAATGTCACCTGCTGCATTTGCTATTTTCTCAGATGAAGAAGCCAACTGAAGAACACCGGTCATTTCCTCAGCTTCATCCACTTTCCTGGTGCTGAGTATTGCAGCCATGTTCATTTGATAGAAATAAGTGTCCATGCGTTCTTCGAGATTATTGACTTCATGCGCAATGTCCTCATCATCATAAACCATTGCAGAATATGCCAAATCAACCATTAATTCGGAAGTGTTCTTCATCTCGATAAGAAGATCCTTAAGGTTTCTCGGACTGTACTTTATTTCCTTTGGCGACATGATATTTCGACCTTGAATATATATTCTATCTTCATATATTAGTGATTTTAGTTTATATTATGTTAAAGGCATTAATTGTAGTAAATATCGCCAGCACTCCCACAATATCCCCCAGAGTTGCAATAATGGGAATAATAGTATCATCAGGATCCAGCCCAAAGCGGTGAGATGCTATAGCGATTCCAAGCGTTGCTGCATATACAACAATCAATTCAAAAATCTCAGCAATGACACATAGCTGGAATATTATACGAAATGGCAGGGAATTATCTAAGTAGTGTCCTGCTATCCAAACAAGGAAACTAACGACAAATGATGCAATTATACCTACAATAAAAGCAGCTACCAGGCTGTTCCTTACCACCGGATTCTTTTGAATATGTGTGGTACCCAAACCCATATGAAAAGCCGATGCAAGTCTTGCTGCAAGCATACTTCCGGTATCTCCTCCAATCTTGATGAGAGCAGGGATCAGAAGTAAAAGAACAGGTGAAGAGAGAAGACTATCAAGTCTTGTATTCATAATCTGCCCTGCAATGATGCCGATAAATGCTGTAAAAACAAGAATTGGAACACTACCTCTCACAATACCCTTAATGGTGTAATAACTCACAGGAGAATCACCACCTTTGCTGCAATGAAGAGCATTATCATGGATACAATATCACCGATTGTTGCGATTGCTGGAGTTACTACATTATCAGGGTCAAATCCGAACCTGAACATACCTAACGCGAAAAGCACAGCAACAACTGATAGAATTAATCCAGATGAAACTCCGGCAATTACTGCAATAGCTATAAGGACAAAAGGTCCCGCACTTTCAAGACCAATTGCAAGAGTCATAAAATGACCCATTATGCCCAGGAAAATAGATAGCATAAAGCTCAATAAAAGGGAACCTATAATATTGTTAGTAAGCTCAGGGTTATTCATGTCGACTTCAGTAATCAGACCCATATGAATAGCACTTCCGAGTCGAGAACCAAGTGTTGAAGAAATGTTTCCCCTCATACCCAAAACTGCAGGAGCAATAACAATCAACCCCGGAATCATCTGCAATTCGTTGGTCATCCCGGAAAAAATTAAACCTGCAAACACACCTCCTACTGTTGCTACCAGCTCAAAGGGAAGAGCTTCCCTTACAATTGAACCGATGCTTGCATAGTCTCCGAGATAAAGCTCTTCAATCTCAGACTCATTTTCATAGGAGGATTCAGGCACTATGCGTAATCAGACATTTTTATATAAAAAGCTTCCAGATGAGAGCGGTATGACTACAAAAATGATATATACCAGCTTTTCCATTAAGGAGTTGCAATAAATCTGGGCCCGTGGTCTAGACGGTTATGACACCGCCTTTACACGGCGGGGATCCTGAGTTCGAATCTCAGCGGGCCCACTCTTTTCTTCTGATAGCGTTTTTAGGAGCAAATCCATCTGTTTTTCGAGGGCTTCTAGCCGGGATTCTATGGATGAGTTTAAACTTTCTGATGAACAAAGGGAATTCATCAAACAAACGCTTAATGTTGTGTTTTGCTCTATAAAATATAGAAATAAAGAACTACTCATGTTTAATTAACAATACTTTTTTATCCTTTAATTTCAACCTTGCGAGCCACGTTTTCAATAGCTTCCACAAGACTATTTTTTGGCATAATAGTTGAAACCGGGATGCGAAGAATTTTCTCAACGGTAGGGCTGACTATAGGAGCGCATACAAGTGCTTTTGCACCTTCCCTTTCAGCTCTCACTGCGGCAATTATAGCTTCTTCCATCGTCGTGGCTGAGTATTCCCGAATAGTACAGAGGTTACCACAGATTTTCTTTTTTGATTCCTTTATATTGTCAAGCACGGGTCTTGCAGCAATTACTGCAATGAAATCGTCTTTTTCCTGCCCTTCTATTTTGCGTATGGTTTTTACAATTTGCCTTATTGTGCGCAGATTTGGCTCCCTGTTTCCAGACATAAGTTTGTAAAGAGTACTTGGAGGAATCCCGGAATACTCTGAAAATTTAATTGCTGTGAGCCCCAGATCCTCTTTAATGACCTTAAGTAAGGTTTGTTGGAAAGCTTCATCAGATTCAAATGCAGCTTCTATAACTTTGTTTGCAGTACTCATTTTGTATAATCTCCTCCACATATTGTTCATTATTAGGAAATATTACCTTGGAGATTATCACTATTGGGTTAAATAATTATGTTTCACGGCAAACTATAAATTTGATGGTTCCAGTTTGCAGATTATATCTACTATATAGGACTTACTATATAGGACGTGTTTATTTGAGAGGCATTATCATGAAACAACTTCAAACTATTTTGTTAATTTTGATTGTATTTGCCGGCGTCGTTTTGATTTCCGGCTGTATTTCACCGGAAGAAGACGGCGAAGCATCGGTCGTAAAAGTGATCAATTTCGGATATCAGCCAAGCACTCACCAGATTGCATACATGACTGCTTATGAAAAGGGCTGGTGGGCTGAAGACCTCGCGCCTTTTGGCGTAACAACAATCAATGAATTTGAATTCCCCACAGGTGCTCCTGAAATGCAATCAATGCTTGCAGGCGACCTGGATGTAGCATACGTTGGTGCAGCTCCATTTATTTCTGCACTAAGCGGTGGTCTTGATGCCAAAATTGTTGCAGGGGTAAATTCACAGGGTTCTGATCTTGTTTTAGCTCCAGAAATTCCGTATGAAAGTCCCGAAGATCTTAAAGGACTCACAATTGCAACTTTCCCACCGGGAACCATTCAGGATACCATTCTGCGTAACTGGCTCATTGAAAACGGGCTCGAACCGGATGTAGATGTGATTATCAAGGCAATGGGTCCGGGAGATGCAATTGCTGCTATCTCTGCAGGTCATGTTGATGGTGTGTTCCTTCCACATCCCGCACCCACCCTCATTGAACAAGAAGGCAGTGGGAGACCCGTTGTATCTTCCGGTGAAATCATGCCTGGACATGCATGCTGTGTATTGGTTGTGAGTGGTGACCTCATCCGCAATAATCCTGATTTGGTTACACAGATTGTGAAAACCCACATTAAGGCAACTGAGTATAACCTTGAGAATAAAGATGAAGCAGCCCAGATATTTGCTGACAAACTCGGATGGGATGTTAATGTTGTACGCGCTTCCCTTGATGAGTGGGATGGCCAGTGGATTGCAGATCCAAATATAATTGTAAACTCAACTGTAAATTATGCCAAGGTACAGCATGATCTTGGTTACATAGATACTGAGTTGACTCAGGATGATATATTTGATCTGAGTTTCTACAAGGCTGCCACAGAAGAATAACGGCAACATACTTTAATGAGCTGTACATAATAGCTTCCGGAAGTGGAGGCACAGCTCTCCATTTTTTCCGGAGGTCACATGAATCACCAGAAGAGTACTTTTTCAGGAAAAGGTATTGATCTTATATCTCTGCTAGTTGTAATCATCATCTGGCAGTTCATAGCAGACTTTCTAATCCAGAGAAAACTTATTCTTCCAAGCTTTACCGATGTTGTTTCAGCATTTGTTAATATTGTCCAGACTGGCGTTATCTTTATGGACTTACTTACTAGCCTTGTGCATTTTGGTCTTGGTCTCTTTGCAGCCCTGATTATTGGAATCCCAATAGGGGTGGCAATGGGGTGGTTCAAATATGTAAATAAGGCGATTGATCCTCTTATTGAAGTGGTGCGCCCGATTCCTCCGCTTGCATGGATACCATTTGCAATAGTTTGGTTTGGTCTGACAAATATCTCTGCAGGTTTTGTTATTTTTGTAGGGGCTGTTTTTCCAATTATTATAAATACTGTTGCTGGATTCAAAGGAATTCCAAGAGTTTATGTGGAAGCAGCTAAAGTGCTTGGCTGTATGAATGACAGATGTTTGATACGCCATGTAGCTTTACCGTCGTCCATGCCCTCAATTGCTGCCGGTATAAGGATTGCAATGGGTGTTGGATGGATGTGTCTTGTAGCAGCTGAGATGTTTGGAGTAAGCAGCAGTGGGTTGGGATACAAGATCTGGTGGCATTACTATCTTCATCAGATGGATTACGTACTGGTTTACATGCTAATACTCGGTTTTCTTGGATTATTAATTGACCGTGTTTTTAGGTGGTATGTTGATGGAAAAATCCTGAAATGGCGTAAAGGAGTGGTTGTCTGATGGGGCATCTTTCAGTTAAACATATTTCGCAGTCCTTTGAGAAAGATAGTGGAGAATCAACAAAAGCCCTTGAAGATGTGAGTCTTGAAATAGAAGATGGGGAATTTGTATGTATTATAGGTCCATCAGGCTGTGGGAAGACCACTCTGTTGCGCATAATAGCAGGACTTGATATTCCGGATTCGGGTCAGGTAACTCTTGATGGTGATACGATTACAGTTCCTGATCCCAGAAGAGGAATGGTATTTCAGGAGTATTCTCTTTTCCCCTGGAGAACGGTTATGGAAAACATAACATTTGGGATGGAAATGCAACATGTTCCACAAGCAGAAAGGTTGAAAACTGCGGAAGAATACCTAAATCTGGTAGGTCTTGAACAATTCAGGAACAGTTACCCCTATGAATTATCCGGAGGAATGCGGCAGAGAGTTGCGATTGTAAGGGCACTTGCAAATAACCCATCCGTCCTGCTCATGGATGAACCCTTCGGCGCGCTTGATGCCCAGACCCGAAACTTGCTGCAGCAAGAATTGCTCCAGATCTGGAGCAAAAAGAAAATAACAATTCTCTTTGTAACTCACAGCGTTGATGAAGCGGTTTATCTCGCCGACCGTATAGTAGTCATGTCCGCAAGACCCGGTAAGGTCAAGGAAATTGTAACCGTAACTCTTCCAAGGCCACGGGATCGCACTAGTCGGCAGGCAAATGAGCTTCGCAATAAGCTTTTAGAAGAACTTGCGGAAGAACGCAAAAAATAATTGAGGATTTAATCGGAGCGGACAACCACGCGGGTTCCTGATTCGATGTCCCCTATTTGTACTTTGCCTACGATTTCAAGTTCCCTGTCAGCTTTGGCAAATTCAATTTTACATCCGGGTCTTATTTTCATCTGTCCACCGCAGGTGGCGGAACCGGTTACAATTGCTCCATCAAGCAAAATTGCTTCTTCCTCTGCATGAAGATTGCCATGAATTTCACTTCCCGGTCCAAGAAGAATACGTTTTGCCTGCAAATCCCCGCGAACAATCGTCCTTTTCCCCAGTTCCACTGAGCCGTTAACCCGAAGGGATTTCCAAAAATTGGATAGTGCACCGGCAATCAGGTTGCCATCAACCCTTATTTCATCCTTAAAATAGGATCTTTTTTCAGCAATGTAAGTGTTTGATTCTGGATGATATTTTAGGAAATTATTGTTCATTACTTCCCCTCAGTTATCATTATCCAGATTTCCTTTATAAAAACTGCTCTTCTGAAAATTCTGTTAATCTCGAAAAACAAGCGAGAACCATCGCTGTTGTGTTATTCTTTTTTTCGCCTTTTCCCCATGAACCATCCGAATTCTGTGTACTGAGCAACCATTTTGTGGCATCATTGACTGCATCGGGGTGCCCTGCATCAATCAATGCATCAATTACGATTGTTGTTGTGGCTATGTACTTCCATCCGCCTTCACTTGTTTTGTTGTCAAGCAACCACTGTACTTCTCGGTTAATAAAAGTATCATATATGTCGGTATTTCCTGCCTTTCCCTGTTTTATGAGAGCTGTAATTATCAGGGAAACAGTCCCGGGATATTTCCATTCGGAAGAGAAGTTATTCAGTATCCAGTTACATCCTGTCGGATTGTAATGTCCAATGTTGGCAAGGGCTGTAAGCGAATAAATCGTATCGTAAATATCCTTGTTTCCCCAATAACCATCTTGATTTTGTTGTTCTTTAATTTGTAAGACTAGATCAGACAAATTCTGTCGCTCAACAATGCCGGAAGAGATTGCCCTTGAAATATCTCTGATACTGTATGACTGTATATCCTGTAGACTTTCTTTCAGGCAATTTGTCCTGTGTTCATCCCTATTCCATAGATTGTATACAAGATAAAAGCGACTAATTTCTTTTAGTTCAGCAGGTTGCTGTTGATCCAGCCAGAAGAAGCCCCTGTCAACGGCCACTTTAATTCCAGATGTCATTAGATCCTTATTTTCCTCGTGTTTTTTTCATAGGTCCTTCATGTAATTCTTCCAGATTTTTTACAATCTGTGGTAGATCCTTATAAGGAATTCCAATGAGCATTTCATCGTTCTGTATATCTGTAGCCTTGCGGCATCCCAAGCAACCAAGTGAAAGATTAATCCTGCCCGTTGTGAGGGGCATCAGTGTTGAATCCACACAGGTTGCCTGAAATGGGGCAGTGCTTATATTAACCCGCCCGCCCTTTTCATAGGTAGTAGCTGGAATCAGCCAGTATAGAGTCTCTGGAAGATCAACAACAATCACAACATCAGGCTCGAACACCGCGTCTTTCAGGGGAGAAACAATTGTTGCTATTATTGACCCCTCTTCAAGTTCGACACGTTCTTCAATCATTTTTGATGCGGCTTCGTTGCTTCCAAACATGCCAAGATTGTGATGAAATTCACCACTCCTTACCTTTTCAGGGGTAGGCAACAAGCCAAGACTGGAACCCCCAACAACACAAGCATGCATGTCTGCCGGTATTACAAAGCTTTCGCCTTTACGAGCCCGCATAATGGATTGGCAGTGCCGGATTTTTTGAGAAGGAATATCAAATATTTCAGGAATTTCATCACCTTTGTGAACCAGTTTTACCGCCACTGGTTCGTATCTCAAATAAAGTATTTCTTTGAGTTTCTCACTGATTTGTTTGTTATCCATTTGTTCGATCTCCATTTTGAGATTACTTGTTTTGAGTAAAGTCTTCCACGAATTCAACAATCTCATTGAAACCTTCACTCCACTTGGAGTCCACTCCCTCTGTATATACGTTCCCTGCGTCGCTGGTTGCTGATATTGCAGGCTCGATTGGCAGTGTTGCAAGAATCGGAATCTTGAAATCTTCCGCAGCCTTTTCAATACCTCCACGTCCGAAAATGTCGATTTCTTTTCCACATTCTGGGCATATGACTCCACTCATGTTTTCAACCAAGCCGATGATGGGAACGTTAAGTGTTTCTGCGAACTTGAGAGATTTACGCACGCTTGTTAGAGCAACATCCTGAGGAGTTGTAACAACAATCGAACCATCAATCTTTCCTATGAGCTGTACTATACTCAGTGGCTCATCTCCGGTGCCAGGGGGAAGATCTATAATTAGATAATCCAGCACTCCCCAATCAACTTCTTCAAGAAATTGCTTAATGGCAGCCATCTTTGCAGGTCCTCTCCATATTACAGGTGAATCCTGGTTGTCAAGGAGAAGTCCGATAGACATGACTTTCAGATTTTCTGAGACTTTTACAGGTTCAATTCCCTTTTCACCAACTGTCGGGCGCTGGTCTTCAATGCCAAACATCGTAGGGATCGTAGGTCCGTGAATATCGCTATCCAGAAGACCTACTTTTTTACCTTTCTTTGCAAGGAATGCTGCAAGATTGGCGGATACTGTACTTTTACCAACTCCCCCTTTGCCACTCATAATCATGATCTTATTCTTAATTCCTCGCAAATTTGTGACAATTTTTGGCTCTTCTGGTTTCGCACTCAAAAGACTTTCAGATGATTGAATGTTTGAACTCATGTTTAATCGTCCTCTGTATTTTCTGGATTAATATTAGTATTAGTGGTAGTAGTAGTTGTTGTATCAAGGATTTCGATACCCTTCCCTGTAGAAAGTGCAAACGCTACCTTTGTTCTTGCATTCTGGAGATCCTTCCAGAAAGCTCTTCGTGAGATACCCATTTGATTTGCAGCTTCTTCCTGATGCAGTCTTTCGACATCCACAAGCCTTAATGCTTCAAGTTCCTCAATTGCAAGCTCAACTATTTCAATTTCCTTCATAGGGATTCCGCAGGGTTTGAAGCACATTATGCGTGGTTTGCATCCGATTCTCCTAGGTGATTTGGGTCTTCCTCTATATCCCATAGTCAATTACTCATAGGAGAAGAAATATATAAAGTAATCTTCTCCATGTTTCGTGTATTTCGAGAATATCAAATTAGAATGGGAAGAGGATTTAGGAGCTAATTTTGATCTCCTCATTTATATTTTCTGCAAATAACCTAGTATTTAAGAAGCAGAATTGCTAAAAGTCAAAACAGAAAAATCATAAAAAAACCTGCAATGGGCACAGTTTTTGATAAATCTCATAACATTCTCTTGCACAGAGATCATTCTATTATGGACTCCAATGAATCGCCAGCAACGCCAGAAAAGTTGCCCCGGTAGATGAATAAAAAGGACCATCCAGAGGCTGGCAAGCCTCGAAGAAGCAATGTGTAGACCTGTAATCAACAATGTTGCTACCAAGCATGATTGCCGCTATATTTATTATTTTTTGAAAACCTCACGCATGTTTGACAACACAAGTGGAAAGGCCCGTGATTTCCACGGTATCACTGTTATCGGGACTGTGGACAATCATTTGTCCCTTCTTAAGATACGGAATTCGCTTCTCATATGAAAGCGGGACATTAAGAGCTTTTATAGCGGCATCATTGGAAAGATTAAGGATTACACGCGTGTTAATCTGCTTGAGCACAGTTGAATCGATATCCTGTGGATCCTGTGTAATCAGGAAAAGCCCCAGAGCTTCTTTTCGCCCCTGACGTGCAGCGTCTGCAAACTTTGAAATGATCCGTCTTGAGTGCGCCGAGGTTGCATTTGAAAGGTACCTATGGGCTTCGTCAAGCACAAGGATTACCGGAGTATTCTTCACTGCCCTGTCACCGGAGGTGCTGAGTTTGTTGTCCACTGTAATTGTCATCAATGCAAGAGTAATCAGATCCCGGATACGTACATTATTCACATACTCGGTGGGAAACACGCTGATCCTTCCTGCTTTGAAAATCTCATCCAGAATTTCGGTTACAGGTGTTGCGGGCTGATCAAAAACTGCTGAAAATGACCTATTATTGATTTTTCTTGCAATGGCATCATAGGAAGATTCGTGTAGTTTACCGCCATCAACATATTCAGAACGACGCATTGGATCATCTACGAATTCAACAAACCCACGGTATGTGTGTGTACCAGGTTCACTGAAATAATCATCAAGCAACCTTTCAATGCCTATTTGCTGATTTTGGGTCAGCTCGGCTGCGGCTATCAGCCAGGGATTGTCTTTCACCATCTCAAACGGAATTGTGAAATCCGTCTGTATTGCCCTTGATTTTCCGCTGTAAGGATGCCCTTCAACTTTTGCAATAAACGTGCGAGTATCCTGATAGGCACCATATTCCACAGCCTCTGACTGGAACACGAATTTATCATCTGAAGTAAGTCCGGTATTCTCTTCAAAGAACTGTGAATATTCATCCTGCGGATCCATTACCACAAGGCACGGAAGCCTGCCTTTGGCTCCCTGCCCAATTTCATCCCTGACAACATAGCGGTTGTCTTCATTTAAGAACTGCCGCAGGATATTTTTTGTCAGGAATGTCTTCCCAGTTCCCGTACTTCCGCAAACCAGCATATGCCTGAAAATCAGCGGATCACCTAAGGAATAATCATTTCGCATGTAGTATGCGACCGTGGGAGGAGATGCATGTGTATAGACAAGTTCGCCGCCTACGCTGAGATGACCAAGGAATATACCCTCAGTTGGCATATTGAGACCGGTCTGAATTTTCATCTTGTCGGCTACAGGGAGTATCAAAGCGTTCGGCCGAGGAAGCCTGTCAGTCATCCTCCGCATCAGTTTGCCGTCTTTTGAATAGAGGATGCAGATCGGATCAAGGTATGCAAGAAACTTGTAATCCACTTCATCCGTTGTGTTGCTTTTCAGCATTCTACGGGAGTGGAGTTCTGTAGCGTCATCAACCTCAAATTCCTGCATGTATTGCAATTTCCAGACCCTTGCAAATAGATCTTCGTTGCCGTAAGGAACCATCACATACGTTCCAAGCCTCACAGCGGATCTGCGAGAGGAAGTAATATAACCTGTAATCCGTGCCCCTGATTCGGTAATCTCGATAGGTTCCATCCCTGAAACAATCGTCCCGAAGGCAGAATCTCCTGCATCTGATAATGTGGGATTGATAGAATCATCAGGAGTGTATTCTTCAAAGCGGGAATTTTCTGAAGTCTGGTTTGCATTCTGTGCGGCTTCGTGTTTCCCTTCTCCGTATTTTTCCCCAACTTTCAGCAGATCATCAAAATCATCAAGACTCATTCATATCACTCCATCTCAAATCATTATAAGTAGTATCAGGACCCAGCTTTCTGAACTGTTTCAGGATCTGTGCCCTTTCGGTTTTCCGGATTTTGCCCAAGCTATCCGCCTTTGAAAGACTCATTGGCAATCCGTTTATAGAAATGTCATAGAGCACTTTTTTTGTGATCAAAGACCGCATATTATCATCCTTTGTGAGACCATATGGCGCCTCTATCTTAAACAACACATTCATTGAAGGAACAAAAACAACAAAAAATGTCAACGCATAATCTTCCACCCCAAATGCATGGTGCAGGGATTCGTCCATCAAAGGAGTGGTCGTATCCAGTATGCTCTCGTAAAATTGGTGTGGATGCATAAACCAATTGGTAAAAGTAATGCAGTTCCTGCTTTCTTTCTCAGAAGGTCTTAATATGGATTTAAAAAGCTGGGCATCCTCCATCCATGGAATATCCATATCTATCTCCTGCTTCCTCAACGTCTGGACCACCTGCTTATCCCCGGGGTTTTTGACAAATCCTATAATAGGAATTTGTTCCTTCATAAAATGGTCAACAATATCGATATAATTCTGCAAAATTTGCTTTGCATGTGGATCATAGCGAATCTGGACTTCACCGGAAGGAACAACCATCCAATACATTAACTGCTTTGGATAAAGAGGACCATCCATTATAAAAAAATCATTTTTTGCTGGGATCTCCTTAAGCCATAACATATGTTCCGATTCCGCCAGATAAAGGGCAACATTATGTACCATTCGTTTTTCCCGTGTTTGAAGTAGACCGGGATTAATGCGGACAAGTCTAGATCTGCCATTACCATTGTCAAACAGATTCCAGTTTTCATCAGTGTTGACACAACATCTCCATGAAGGGGAATATATAACTGCTACAATGGTACGTTTTGTATGAATATCAAGATCAGAAGGTGTACATGCAAGGGCACAGTGACAGAAATCAACTGTTACCCCTGATTCAAAATTGCGTGGATTACTACTTCCGCTGTCGCAGGCAAACGTCTTTTGAGCAGGATCTTTGCAGGAGGATATTTGTTCAATATTCACCTTGCCAGTGAACACCCTCCCCAGTGCTTTCAGGATAATTTTCGACTCATGTTTCAATTCCTGCAGGAGGGGAAGAATATCATCCACCTCGCTTTCTTCCGGTGTTTCAAAGTCAGCATCTATACGGCTTGCAAGATCTGCTATTGCTCTGATGTGAACTGGTTCAAGACTCATTTCGACTATACTCTTGTTTTGTGTGGATATAATTGTTGCCAAATTTATAAAAAAGGAATGTCCTGGAGGATCATAATTAAATGAGACAAAAACTATAAAACTAATGAACAAATGATTAGTCAGCGAATTCAATAAGAAAACAGATTATAATTATAACGTATAATCTAGAGATTACATAATATAGATAATCTCTACAAAATCAAAAGGAGTTATTTTCATTAGGAGGAAAAAAAAGAAAAAAATAGTTGTCAACAATCTAACCAAAATGTTTGGGAAACACCCGAAAAAAGCTCTTTTTTATGTTGAAAAAGGTCTTTCAAAGACTGAAATTTTCAACAAAACCGGGCAAACAGTTGGTCTTTATAATGCGAGTTTTGAAATATACGAAGGCGAAATCTTTGTATTGATGGGGCTATCGGGTTCCGGGAAATCGACTCTTTTGAGATGTCTTAACAGACTTATTGAACCGACTTCAGGAAATATTCTTATTGATGGCGAAGATGTCACGGCTGTAGATAAAGATCGGTTACGTGAAATCAGAGAACGGAAAATCAGTATGGTTTTCCAGAATTTTGCACTTCTTCCTCACAGGACAATTATTGACAATGTAGCCTATGGACTCGAAATCCAGGGAATAGCTAAAGATGAAAGGTACAGGATAGCCGAGGAAGTAATTGAAAGGGTAGGATTAAAAGGACATGAAAAAAGCAAACCAAGTCAATTGAGCGGAGGTATGCAACAGCGAGTTGGTCTTGCAAGAGCACTTGCAACGGATCCTGACATTCTTTTAATGGACGAAGCTTTCAGCGCACTTGATCCTCTTATTCGCAGTGATATGCAGGATGAACTTCTTGAGCTTGAAGAAAATATGCAGAAAACCATCGTATTTGTTTCCCATGATCTTGATGAAGCCCTGAAACTTGGAGACCGTATTGCCCTCATGAAAGATGGTGTCATTGCTCAAATCGGAACACCTGAAGAAATCCTGACAAACCCTGCAGATGATTATGTATCCAGATTCGTCGCAGGTGTTGATAAGACAAAAATATTGACAGCTGAAAATGTCATGAAAAGACCAGATCCAGTGGTATCTATACGATCAGGTATTGAAGTTGCACTCAAGCTTATGGAGATTCATGGCAGATCTTCAATCTTTGTAGTTGATGCAAACAAAAGGCTCCATGGATTATTGATGGTTGATGATGCCGTAAAAGGACTAAAAGAAAAAAAACAGATATCTGAAATCCTCACAAAAAATTTCCCAATAACATCACCTGAAACTCCTCTTCAGGACTTAATTTCAATAAGTGTAAAAACTGACAAGCCTATAGCAGTTGTTAATGCCAATGAAAAGCTTGTTGGAACCATTGTAAGGGGAAGTATACTGAGTGCTCTTAAAAAAGTTGAGGAGGATGAAAAATGACAATCCCAAGGATACCTCTGGGAGATTTTGTAGAGGAAGCAGTCTACTGGACAAACGACCATCTTGGATTTTACTTGGATGCATTCAGTGATATTTTAGGATATCTCCTGTTGATTATGAAAAACGGGTTGTTACTGATTCCGGAGCCGCTATTTATCCTGTTAATAGCAGCAATTGCTTATCTGGTAAGCAATAAGGATTGGAAACTGTCAATTGGCTCGGCAGTGGGATTTATTTTGATCTTAAGCATGGATTTATGGGAATTATCCATCGAGACTCTGGCCTTGGTGATAGCATCAGCAGGGATGGCGCTGGTAATAGGCATCCCAATCGGAATACTGTGTGGAAAAAATGATCACATTCTGCATATTGTCAAGCCAATCCTTGATCTTATGCAGACAATGCCATCTTTTGTATACCTGATTCCTGCAGTGATTTTTTTTGGTCTCGGAAACGTACCAGGAATGATCGCAACCGTGGTATTTGCAATGCCACCTACAATCAGGTTAACCAACCTTGGCATACGCGAAGTTCCAAAGGAACTGGTTGAAGTTGCAGATGCTTTTGGATCGACGCCGTGGCAAAAGCTGGTTAAAGTGGAAATTCCCGTGGCTTTGAAAACCATTATGGCGGGAGTTAATCAGTGTATTATGTTATCTCTTTCAATGGTTGTAGTTGCTTCAATGATAGGTGCACGTGGACTCGGCTACCAAGTATTAATAGGTATACAGCGCGTGGATATTGCAGCCGGTTTCGAAGCAGGTATAGGGATCGTAATAATTGCTATTGTACTTGATAGGATAACACAACACCTTACCCCAAAATAATTATGCAGTCTTCATTTTATCAAAAAGGAGGAGATACAGTATGAAAAACAAA
Organism: Methanohalophilus sp.; assembly: GCF_030156785.1. Classification (GTDB taxonomy): domain Archaea; phylum Halobacteriota; class Methanosarcinia; order Methanosarcinales; family Methanosarcinaceae; genus Methanohalophilus. Next base: position 39,559 of record NZ_JASGLW010000005.1, on the reverse strand, counting down.
TTAAAAGCTATTTTGCTGGGACTATTGCTTGTAGTGTCGCTTGTAGCCGCAGGATGTACAGGACAGGACGGTACATCTGAAGAAGCAGAGTCTATGAAAACATATGTAGTGCTCGGAGACCCCGGATGGGACGATTCCCGAGCAAATACACAGGTTCTCAAACAGATATTGGAATCAACAGGTAACTATGAAGTAGAAATTGTAAATGCGGATCTTGGTGCTATATACCAAGGAGTTGCACAGGGAGAAATTGATGCCTATGTATCAGCATGGTTGCCTCATACCCAAGGACAATACTGGGAAAAGTATGAAGACAAACTTGACTATGTCGGAAATATTTCAACCGGCGCTAAAACAGGTCTTGTAGTACCCTCATACGTAACAATTGATTCTATTGCTGAACTTAACTCTGAAAAAGAAAAGTTTGGTGGAATAATACAGGGAATTGAACCCGGTGCAGGAATCATGCAGACCACTGAAACTGCTATTGAGGAATACGAGCTGGATTATAAATTATCTGCTGCAAGCACTGTAGGTATGGTAACTGAATTGCAGAGAGCCATTAACAATGAGGAATGGATTGTAGTAACCCTCTGGTCTCCTCACTGGGCATTTAGTCGTATGGATCTGAAATACCTCGATGACCCAAAGGGCGCTTTTGGTGGAAGCGATAACATTGTTGCAGTTGCACCCAAAACCCTGAAGGTAGATAAACCTGAGCTTTACGAAATCATTAGCAGGTATACAATGAACATATCCGACATTGAAGCAATTATGCTGGACATAGATAAGGGTATGACCCCTGAAGAAGCCGCTGCAAAATGGCTTGAGGAGAATCCCGAGAAATACAACGAAGTTCTGGGAACTGAATAAGGTGGGATTTTCCCATCATACTTTTTTTTATTAATGAATTTCCCGCAACCTTTAATAAGTAGCATTACATGTATGGAAAACCACATTAGCTTAATTTAGAAATCATACTTATCTAGTGAGGACTCATAATGGGCAAAACCGGAAGCATTGAATGGGTAAAAGTCAAAGGCAGAAAAGGAAACGTAATTAAGGTCAAAAAGGCAGATGCAGAGAAAACACACACTGCGCCTGCCCAGCGCTACACTTCATCCGGAACAAAGAGGCGCTTTAAACACAGGTCACCAAAGTCCATTGTAAAATGAACTTTGTTCCTCAATTCTTTTTTTAATTAGCAGTGCCCCCTTATGGGATGTTGCTTTAATTGTTTTTACAGCTTTTTTTCATAAAGTAACCTTTATATAGAACTACAAACATGTACAAACAACCTGAGATTCAGGCTATCATATTGACAAATAATGTTACAGGAGGAATACAATGGCAGGACAAATGGCTGGACAGCCAATTTTCATTTTAAAGGAAGGTAACCAGAGAACAAGAGGCAGGGATGCCCAGAGCAACAATATTATGGCAGCAAAAGCTGTCGCTGAAGCTGTAAGGACAACTCTTGGTCCAAAGGGTATGGACAAAATGCTCGTGGACTCCCTCGGAGATGTTGTAATTACCAACGATGGTGCAACTATTCTCAAGGAAATGGACATTGAACACCCCGCTGCAAAGATGATTGTAGAGGTTTCAAAGACCCAGGATGATGAGGTCGGAGACGGTACAACAACTGCGGCTATCATCACCGGTGAACTTCTCAAGAAAGCAGAAGACCTCATCAATCAGGATGTCCATCCCACAATCATTGCTGCAGGTTACAGGCTGGCCGCTGATAAGGCAAGTGAGATCCTCAAAGAACTTGCAAAAGAGATCACCGTAGACGACCGTGAAACTCTTATTAACATCGCTGGCACAGCAATGACAGGAAAGGGTGCAGAAGCTTCCAAGGAAACACTCAGCGATATTGCTGTCAAAGCAGTTGCAAGCATTGCAGAAAAGAGTGACGGCGAATCCATCGACATTGAAAACATCAAGATAGAGAAGAAAGTCGGTGGTTCCATCGAAGACAGCGAGCTCATCGAAGGAATGATTCTTGACAAGGAGCGCGTACACTCCAACATGCCAAAGAAAGTAGAAGGCGCAAAGATAGCTCTCCTCAACAGTGCAATCGAGCTCAAAGAAACCGAAGTAGACGCGGAAATATCCATCACTTCTCCGGACCAGCTCCAGTCCTTCCTTGATCAGGAAGAAAAGATGCTTCGTGACCTTGTCGAAAAGATCAAGAACACTGGCGCAAATGTTGTCTTCTGCCAGAAAGGTATCGATGACATGGCACAGCACTTCCTCGCAAAGGCAGGCATTCTCGCAGTCAGGCGTGTAAAGAAGAGCGATATGGAGAAACTCGTACGCTCTACCGGTGCAAAATTGGTTACCAACATCGACGAGATGAGCGCAGATGACCTCGGTGAAGCTGAAATGGTAGAAGAAAGGAAGATTGCTGGAGACAGCATGATTTTCATTACCGGTTGTGTGAATCCAAAATCCGTTTCAATCCTTCTCCGTGGCGGTACCGAACACGTTATTGACAATATAGAAAGAGCACTCAACGATGCATTACGTGTAGTTGCAGTAGCCATCGAAGATGAAAAACTCGTAGCTGGTGGAGGAGCACCTGAAATAGAGGTTGCACTTCAACTTCAGGATTACGCAGCATCCCTCAGCGGCAGAGAACAGCTCGCAGTAAAGGCATTTGCCGAGGCTCTTGAGGTAGTGCCAAGGACACTCGCAGAAAATGCAGGTCTAGACCCGATCGACATGCTTGTCGAACTGAGATCCCACCACGAGAATGGTACAAAAACCGCTGGTTTGAATGTCTACCTCGGTGAAGTCATTGATATGTGGGAAGCAGGTGTTGTCGAACCACTCAGGATTAAGACACAGGCAATCAATGCCGCTGCAGAAGCATCCGTTATGATCCTGAGAATTGACGACATCATCGCATCAACCCGTGCACCTGAGGCGCCATCCGGCGGAATGGACGGCGGAATGGGCGGAATGCCTCAGATGTAAGTTTTCAGGGAAATAGATATTTCATGCACAGCTTTCAAGCTGTGCAACAACTATTTTTTAGAGGATTGCTATTAACTGCCGATTTTTCTGTTTCTTATCTTATCCGTAACACAAATAGGATGATGAATATCTACCTCAATATTTATGAATTGGTGTAGTGATATTCTCAAATAATTTTTATTAGATAGCAGTCAATAAAATCATACCTTTCTTGATTAGTCCTTTATTGCATAGTTGCCTTTACAATTCATTCCATTTTTTATCCTCTTTTCCTGCTTGGGAAATTTGTTATCGAAATGCCAAAGTCGCGTATTCATTGAATCCTGAAAAGTAATGAACAAGAAAACAGGAGACGCGGAATAATCAAGAAAAAGAAGAACATGATCTGATCAGGCAGTTGCTGATTTGAACACATCTTCTTTTAGTATGCCATAATCATCGAAACTCGAGCGTATGGTCATGAAGATACCGATCGTGACAGTCATCACAGTAGAAACATAGATCCCTATCATGATAGCCATCTGGTATTTGATAGCAAGGATCGGGCTGGAACCCGCAATGATCTGACCAGTCATCATTCCCGGTAATGACACTAGGCCTATCGTTGACATGTTTGCAATAGAAGGTTTCAGTGCAAGCTTGAGACTTTTCCTTGCATAGGGAAGAATAGCCTCATGTTTTTTCGCACACAGTGAAAGACTGTAAAGATAACGGTTCTCGTTCCTCCTGATGGTATCATAGAAATTGTTGATGCTCACGATGTTACCCCTTAGTGAATTGCCAAGAAACATGCCGAATATAGGGATAAGATATCTGGCATCAAAGAGGTTCTCAAGCTCCACCACGAAAGTATTGAAGTAAAGGATAACTAGGAAATTACCTGCTATGAATGAGACCATGATAGGCAAAAGTAACTTCTTAAGGTCAAGACCTACATCATTTATAGAGGAATGGGTTGCTGCAAGGATCATCACAAGCAACCAAAGAAGATTCACGATCGAACTGTTAAGGTCAAAGAGCAAGGTAAGAAAAACTCCCACAAAAGCAAGTTGAACAATCATCCTTGAGGCCGATACTACAGTATCATGGATCATACCAAGCTTGAGGTAGTGACTCACAAGAAAAGGAACTGTGAGCAACAGGAAACAGGCCGCAAGGGAGAAGTAACCAATATCTACAGCATCCATTTAAACACCCACTGGTATGACCTTAACATCTCTCTTTTCCCACACATCATCATGGGATATGATCACAAGTGTCCATTCCTTTCGCTCAAGGAAATAATTTGCCACCTTCTCTTTTAGAGCACCATCAAGGGATGAAGTGATCTCATCGAGCAGGTAGATGTCCTTTCCAATAAGCACTGACATAATGATGCCTATCCTCTGTTTCTCGCCTCCTGAGAGGTCCTCGAAATCCATCTCAAGAACATCTTTCTGAAATCCCAAATAGACAAGGAGTCTCCGGAGCTTTGTCCTGTCCAGTTTACCTTGATTGAAGGAATAGGAGAATACCTCCTCGATAAACTCATTGACAGAGCCTTCATAGATATCAAGATCTTGGGAAACATAAGCAATCCTTTTTCTTGCATTCCATACTGTATCACTGTCAAGCAAGTGGTTGTTAAAGAAGATTCTTCCTCTTGTGGGATGAGCAAATCCCATCGGCATCTTCAAAAGTGTTGACTTGCCTGAACCTGACCTGCCTTTGAGCAGGATACGATCACCTTTGTTGATATCAAGGTTGAAGTTAGACAGTACTTCCTTCTCACCATAGCGGATAGATACATCCTCATACTTCAAAAGTTCAGTATTCATGAGCTTTTGTTTACCCTATTTATTTAGACATTTAATAATAAAATCCAGAATATCCAACCGGATAATACATTCATCTTCTGTTGGTAAAGGATATAAATGCTAGTTCACCTGAATATTATATGAAAGTATTTATCCAAAAAAACCGCGTTTTACACATCCATTAATACCGATTTCAAATTTAATGTTATTGAGGTAACTAGACTAACCAAAATCCGACCAAAATAATTGTTACTTTCAAGGACAACAGTCTTGATTCCATTATTTGCAAGATCGCGGGGTGCGGTATAGGCATTCGATCGGGACCATGTCCCACAATAATCACATCTAATTCCACATAAGAAAAATAGGAACTCAGTGATAAATTCTTCAACTATCAGAAAGTGTAATGTCTTTTTCAGACGCCTTTGCAAAATACTCTATACGTTTTCCTAACAAAACAATATTTTCAAAAATTATATTAGCCAAATAAAGAGAAGGAAAAAGCATTAATCGGCTTTTTTCCCCATCAAAGCGCTAATATTATCACTAGACAAAATACCCACAAGACAGCCATTCTCATCCACAACCGGTAATGCAGAAATAGCATATTTTTCCATCAGTTGCGCAGCTACAAACAGTGATTCTTCCTGTCTTGTAGTCACAATATCCCTGGAAACAACGTCCTCAAGGGAAACTATCTTGTTTGCCACGGCTCTTGTAATGTCCCAGGAAGTTACAATTCCGCTAATCCGCCCGCTGGGAGACAATATTGGAAGATGAGTGGTATTCTTCGAAATCATGAGTTGGGCTGCTTCCTCAAGGCTGCATCCTTCGTCAATGGTAGGTACTTCTGATAACATCACATTCCTTACACTAAGATGTTCAAGGAAAGAAGAAACATGATAATTGATCTGTCCCTTTTCAAGAAGGAAAGCATCGTGACCAGAATGTGAAACTATCTCTCGATATTCTACCTTCAGGTCATGCAAAGTAAGAGCCTCGACTATTTCCTTTGACTGGTACGAAGGATAAAGCCAATCAGAAGAAACTGATATTATAAGAAAATCAGCTTTTACATTCTTCAGACCTTCTTCAAGTGATTTACCATTACTCAGGTCAAAGAGATCAACTGCCTTTGTCAAGTAGAGATAAGAATTAGGATCAAACCTTTTGGTGAAATTATCACCCTGATAATGCAGATAACTCTCTACCTGAAACATGCTTTCATCCTTAACATCCCTTCCAAACTTGTTTTGCATGGCAGTGTCACTGAGGTAGGTGATGTGACCAATCATACGTGCAAGAGCAAGCCCCTCACATGGAAACTCGCCATCGTAATAGTCTCCTTTATTCCACTTTGGATCCCTCATTATTGCCTGTCTTGCAACTTCATTGAAGGCAATTTGCTGGGGAGAGGATATGGCAGTGGATGCCAGCACAATGACCTTTTGCATCATTTCAGGAAAGGATACTGCCCACTGGAGAGCCTGCATACCTCCCATCGAACCTCCGGCTACCGCATACAACCGAGAAATTCCCAGATGTTTCAAAAACTCATACTGAAGATTTACCATATCTTCAATGGTAATTTGGGGGAAAGACAGACCATAGGACATCCCTGTGGAGGGATTAATGCTGGAAGGACCGGTTGTACCCTGACATCCGCCCAGCACGTTAGAACAAATAACAAAATAACGATCCGTATCAAAAGCCTTTCCGGGTCCGATTGTACTATCCCACCATCCAGGTTTTTCATCTCCCTCATGATATCCTGCTGCATGTGCGTCTCCCGTGAGAGCATGACATATCAGGATCGCATTGTTTTTTTCAGAATTCAGTTTACCATAGGTTTCATAGGCTACGGTAACCTCTTCCAGAAAGTTCCCTGAATTGAGAAAAAAAGGTACTTTAAGAGTATAAAATTGAGTTTTTACAATACCTACAGACCTCTCATTCATCCGTTTTTACTCCTTCAAGTGCCTGTTCAAGATCTGCGATCAGGTCATCCACATCCTCTATACCCACCGAGAGCCTTATATAATCGGGGGTTACACTGGTGCTTACCTGCTCTTTAGGAGTCAGTTGCTGGTGGGTTGTGGATGCCGGATGGACTACAAGACTCTTGGCATCTCCAATATTGGCAAGATGAGAAAACAACTGGAGACTTTCAATAAACTGTTTTCCTGCTTCAAGACCGCCCTTGATGCCAAATCCTACAATTGGCCCAAAACCATTGTCAAGATACTTTTTGGCTTTTTCATGGCTTTCGTGCCCTTCAAGTCCAGGATAATTCACCCATGCTACTTTAGGATGTTTTTTCAGATAGGTAGCGATTTCAAGGGCGTTTTCCGAATGTTTCCTGACCCTTAAGGGCAATGTTTCCAGTCCCTGAAGGAAGAGGAATGAATTAAACGGACTGAGTGCAGCTCCTATGTCACGTAGCCATTCAACACGGGCTTTTAACACAAAAGCTATGTTTCCAAGTCCTGGCACATCACCAAATGCATCCCAGTAAACCAGTCCGTGATAACTGGGATCCGGTTCTGTAAATTCGGGGAATTTCTCATTGTTCCAAGAAAACTTTCCCGAATCCACGATTACACCACCAATTGATGTCCCGTGACCACAGACATATTTGGTTGCCGAAAGCACAACTATATCCGCCCCGTGTTCAATCGGGCGCACAAGCCCCACACCTACAGTATTATCAACGACCAACGGAATTCCTGCCTCGTGGGCGATGGCTGCTAGCTTCTCAAAATCAGGAATGTCCAGCTTTGGATTCCCGATGGATTCTACATAAATTGCCCTAGTGTTCCCGTTAATGGCATTCCTGAAAGCTTCAGGGTCAGCGGAATCGACAAATACAGCCTTTCGTCCCAGTTTTGGGAATGTATGGTTGAAGAGCTGGTACGTTCCTCCATAGAGATTATCAGCAGCTACTATCTCATCCCCTACTCGAGTAATGGTCAGCAGGGCAATGGAGATGGCAGCCATTCCGGAAGCCACGGCAAGTGCACCAGTTCCGCCTTCAAGAGCAGCCATTCTCTTTTCAAAGACGTCTGTTGTCGGATTCATAATGCGGGTATAAATATTGCCAAATTCCTTCAGGGCGAACAGGTTTGCGGCATGCTCGGTGTCGTTAAACACATATGCCGTTGTCTGATAGATTGGCACTGCGCGAGAACCAGTAGCTGGATCCGGCTCCTGCCCTGCATGTATCGATAAAGTTTCCAGACCGGGAGTTTTATTTTGGGTCATTTATTTACACCTCAATTCACATTAAGCTCATATTTCTCTGCAACTTCTTTGAACGCATCCGAAAGAAAATGGATTTTCTCCCAACTCAATCCGTATGTATTGAGTTTCCACTGCCGAGTTGCTCCGGAGAACATGCCCACTATGCCGCGTTTTGACATCTCGTCACTAAGGAAATAACCACGGCGCTTGTTGTTTTTTGCAACCTTATCAAACGTGCCGGAGGTATCCACCTTGGTAAGAGTGTGTTTGCGCGGGTATTCGGATACTATTTCGTTTCCTTCAATTTTCAGGAATTCCTTCAGGAAGTAATTAGATTTTTTAACTTCCTCATCCCAGTTTTTCGTCCGCTTTTTCACATGTGGGAACGATGCCATCATGGAGAGCAGGGTTCCTCCCATGAGGGTACATCCCATCATCTCCACTTCCTTGATCCCAAATTTCTTGCCTGTTACATCTCCAGTCATCTGGGTTGTACGGAAAATTAGGTCTGCATATTCATCGGTGGTCGCCAGAACACCGGATGGTGCAGCCGATGCCATTGACTTATGACCAGAGCCAACAACGAAGTCGGCACCGATTTTCTTACCGTCCACCGGTTTTATCCCCACCGTGTACGCACCGTTGTAAAGCAGCGGAATGTCATACTGGTGGGCTACCTTTGCAATTCCTTCGACGTCATGCTCGTTGGCGAACTGATAGTCAAAGTGATCAATAAATACAAGTTTGGGAGTTCTGTCTGTTTCCCTTGTTACCGCCTCGATCTTTTCCGCAACCGCATCTGCAGTAACCAAATTGTTCTCATCGAGTGAAACTTCACGAATCAAGCCGCCTGCAGCTTCCACCGAAAGGAATTCCGTGTAATGTGCAAGCGCCGAAACAATAACTGAATCACCTTTTTCAACTAACGACGAGGTTACCGCCTGAAAAGCCCTCCGTGCTCCGGGCACCACACGTGCTACATCCATGTTCACAAACTCTGCCAGTTCATCATGAAAGTCAGCAATTGGAGGACGGCTTATTTTATCAAGACGAAAAGGCTTGCGGCAGGTGTCACAGGTAGAGTACCCGTCGCCATAGGAAATTAGCGCTTTCCTTGCTTCAGGGGTCAGCCTGCCAGCAGCCTGTATTGGCTGGATATTAATGTATCCTTCTTCACGAAAGCGCAGTCCTATGCCGTCAACTACTGATGGTAGAGCCTGGTTGTTCCCGGCTCCGCCTGCCTCAAGGGATTCAACAATATCCCTGAGCCTTGACGTTTTCTGCTTAAAGGAAATCTCCTCTTCGGCCGAAAGACCCCCTGGTAAGGATTGCCGAATTAACTCGCGGATATCCTCAAGGGTAAAAAGGGCTTCGAAGGTTTTCCCTATTAGATCATTTTTAGGACTTTTCATTTGATATCTCCAAAAAGGCCGGGGTGAGAATCGAACTCACATACTCCGATCTGCAGTCGGACGCATAACCACTCTGCCACCCGGCCAAAAACTTCACAATTGTGAAGTCACAATTGTGAATATACGCTCATACTATAAATACTTAATCTTAGAACGAGATGAACATTCAGGAGATCATTCATCCGGGTCAGAGGGGCACTTTTCACCCTCTGTCCTTAACAGCCTGCATATTTCACAGAACTTTTTAGGGAGATCTACATCACTGCCGGACTTGATTTCAGCTGAAAGTTCGGCTATGACTTCTTTAATCTCGTCGTCAAATTCAATCTTATATCCGCGCTTTTTGGTCAGGTATTGTGATACCGCCGAGGGGGCCATTCCGAAAATGGAGGCTACATCCTGTTGTGATACACCCGAGTGTACCAATTCGGCTGCAAGTGCCGCACGGATCGCAGGAAGGATGTCCCAAACCACAACCTCACAGGGGGTTTTAACTTTCATGAGTATTCCAACACAAGGTCTGTTTTGATAGGATATAAACATTAATAAATAAATAAATAGTTCACTATCGTGAACCGGGTTTCTCGAGTATACCGACTAAAGTATTAAAACCAAAGAGTACAGTTATTTGTTCACATATGTGAACCGATGCATATCAAGTTCAACAGAAATAAAAAGAATAAAACAGTACCTGTCAAAGAGGATTGGGCATATGCTTTCTGACGCAGAGAAAAAGTTGTACAGCCGCCAGATAATGATGATCGGGGAGGAGGGGCAGGAGCGCCTCAAGAAATCCAGGGCCGTTGTTGCCGGATGCGGAGGGCTTGGATCGCCTATTATTAATTATCTTGCCGTGGCCGGTGTGGGGCATATACGGATCATTGACATGGATAGTGTGGAGTTGAGTAACCTTAACAGGCAGATTCTCCACTGGCATTATGATATGGGGAAAAAGAAGGTTTGCTCCGCCGGGGAAAAGCTGAAAGACATCAATCCCTTCATAACCATTGAGACTATCGGGGACAGAATTACAGACGACAATGCAAAAGAGCTACTCGGAGATGCGGATGTGATCATAGATGCACTGGACAACTACGATACACGTTTTCTGCTAAACCGGATTGCAGTTGAGAATAATATTGCACTTATTCACGGAGCGGTACACGGTATCCATGGCCAGATGACAACAATTCTGCCTGGGAAAACGCCCTGTATCCAATGCATCTTCAAAAGAAAACCTCCAAAGGAACTGTTCCCGATAATCGGGACAACTGCTGGGGTTGTAGGAACCATGCAGGCAAACGAAGCAATCAAATACCTGCTTGGAGAGGAAGATCTCTATACTGGCAGGATGGTTGTGTGGGACGGAAAATCCGGCACAACCGAAGAACTCAAAATCTCCAGGAATCCATCCTGTGAAATATGCTGGAGTTGCAGTGAAAAATGAACCTGCACGAAGATAAGCTCAAAAAGCTGGAACAATTTATTTCCGACAAGGGTACGCTACTGATTGCGTATTCGGGAGGTACAGACAGTTCCCTGTTAGCTGTGATCACAAAAAAAGTGCTAAATGATAAACATCTCTGTGTGCTGGTTGATTCTCCGCTTATACCCCGCAGGGATGTCCGCCGTGCCCGTGATATTGCTGAAAGGTACGGGATCTGCCTCAAAATGCTGCCTTTTGATCCCCTGAAAATCCCCGAAATCAGGAATAATCAAAACGACAGGTGCTATCATTGCAAAAAAAAAATCTGCAGCACATTGAAGCAGATCGCAGGAGAACATGGTATTACGACCATCGCCGATGGGACAAATCTTTCGGATCTGGCTGAATACCGCCCAGGTCTCCATGCTGCTTCCGAGGAAGGGATTTGTCATCCGTTTGTGGAAGCAGGGATCGACAAAAATGATATTCGTGAAATCGCAAGGGAAATGGGGCTGGAATTCTGGGATATACCCTCTTCTGCATGTCTTGCTTCACGAATGCCCTACAATGAAAAGCTCGATTCTGACAAACTGGAAATAATAGAGAGAGGGGAAAATATCCTCCACGATTGCGGAATAATGCAATGCAGAGTGCGGCTTCATGACGGTGGGAGTTTTGCGCGCATCGAAGTGCCTGAAAACATGTGCTCAGATCTTGTTTCAAAAAGGGACTGGATTATGCCGAAACTCCGCAAGCTTGGATTCCATTATATAACCCTTGATCTGGAAGGGTATCGCCCGGGAAACTTTGACAAAAAAGAATAAGTTTTGAATTAGCTGCGGTTGTATTTGCGGCACATTTCCACAAATTCATTAACAGGGAATGTGGCTGGATGTGCATGCATATAGCTTGCAAGGGAATTGTGCTCATATATGCCATCTTTGCCGTCAACTATTCCTTTACCCCGTTGCATCGTATATGCAAACCTGCTGTCAGGTGCACAGTCAGTAAGAGAATAGTGGAATTCATGTCCGCGCATCTCACCTTTAAACAGTGGACTGTCTGCATAACCTCTTGTATAACCAAGTGCCTGCAACCTCTTTGTCTGAAATGTTTCTGACGGGAACAGATCTGCCATTTTGTAAACTCGACCATCTATCTCATAGGATTTACCGAGATACTGCAAACCCCCACATTCACCGTAGATAGGCATCCCCTCAGCTGAGAAATCCTTGAGTTTGTGAGTGGTTTTTGATTTTTCGAGTTCTGAGATGTGCAGTTCAGGATAGCCACCGCCAAAGTACAGTCCATCCACATCCGGAACTTCGCCTTCAAGCGGGCTGAAAAACTTAATCTCTGCGCCTGCACGTCTGAATGCATCAAACATGTCCTCATAATAGAAACAGAAAACATGATCAAGAGCGATTCCAATAGTTACATCCGCTTCAACTGATGATTTATATTTCTCTATTGTTTCTGGAATTTTTGGTTCTTCGGCAATTGCAAGTACCGCATCCAGATCAATATTTTCCTCAATGAAATCTGCAAGCATATCGACATCATAGTCCTGTTCTTCTGCCATGTGAAGACCGAGGTGCCGTGAGGGAACTGAAATATTCTGGTTCCTCGGGAGAGCTCCTACCACAGGCATATCACCAAGCACATCAACAATCATGGATTTGTGTCTCGGACTTCCGACACGATTGAGGACAACACCAGCAATTCTCACACCACTGTCAAATTCGGAGTAACCTTTGACAAGCGCAGCGGTACTTCGCGACATGCCATGTACATTCACAACCAGCAAAACCGGAATATCCATACATTTTGCCACATGTGCCGAACTTGCGATTTCAGTTGACTCCATACCATCAAAAAGACCCATTACTCCTTCAACAACAGCAATATCAGCGTTTGTGTAGGTGTTTTTCATGCAGCTTTGTACACCATCTTCGCCCATCATAAAAGTATCAAGGTTGCGCGAGGGGCGACCACAAATTGCCCTGTGATGAGAAGGATCAATGTAATCAGGACCCACTTTATATGGCTGAACATTAAGCCCTCTACGCCTTAAGGCTGCCATAATACCCATTGAAACCGTCGTTTTACCTACTCCACTATGGGTACCTGCAATAAGTATGGAACGTTTCATGGGTAGCAATTGAGTTTATTTTATATATAGCAATTACCATCAGTTTCCTCAACAAACCATTACTAATAAACCCATGCAACCTACTATCGAACTCAAAGACTCTTACGGAAGACCTGTAAAAAGTCTGAGGATATCTATTACAGAACGATGTAATCTTAACTGTATTTATTGCCACAATGAAGGAAGTGAAGGCAGTCAGGAGGAAATGACTCCCACGGAAATTGCCAATATTGTGAAAGTTGGCACAGAATACGGAATCTGGAAGGTCAAATTTTCAGGCGGGGAGCCACTGGTAAGGAAGGATTTTGAAGAAATTCTGCGAAATCTTCCTCCTCTTAAAGATGTTTCGGTTACAACAAACGGAATTTATCTTGAAGAAAGAGCAAAAGGTCTAAAAGAAGCCGGGCTTGACAGAGTGAACGTCAGTCTGGATAGTCTTGATCCTGAGTGTTATGGGAAAATTATCTGCCGTAGCCCGAAGCTGCATAAAAAAGTTCTTGAAGGAATAGATGCGGCAGTCGAAGTTGGACTGACTCCTGTAAAACTTAACATGGTTCTTCTGAAGGGAATTAATGATGACCAGATTGACGAGATGATGAAATTTACCCGGAAATATCATGGAAAAGTTGTCCTCCAACTGATACAGTTAATGGATTTCAATGAAACTTCCAGATTTCAGGTCAATGCGGAAAATATTGAAAAAATGCTTGCTGAGAAAGCGGATGAAATCCGTGTTCGGACTATGCACCGAAGACGCAAGTATATGATTGATGGCACTGAAGTGGAAGTAGTACGCCCGGTGGACAACACGGAATTTTGCGCCCGTTGCAATCGATTAAGGGTTACAGCTGATGGCAAATTCAAACCATGTTTACTCACCAATGATAATCTTGTTGACACAAAAGGTGCATCCATTGAAGAGTTGCGTGAACTTTTTAAGTTAGCAGTGAAGAAAAGAGTACCCTACAACCGGAGGTAATAATTAATGGAAGTAGTTCTCACAGTTGACGGTAAAGATATTGAGATAAACGATTTTGTCCAGAAGTTTCTTGGAAACGTGATCAGGGCATCAGCCGAAAGCCTTCATGGTGTCGGGAAAGACTGGAGCAAAATGGAAGTAAGCCTTAAACGCTGATTTCAAATCAGTTTTTCCAATTCCGAAAAATCGACTCTTGCGGTTGAATCCAGACTAAGGGGAGTTACTGACACATTCCCTTTCTGGGCTACAGCATGTACGTCAGTGCCTTCATCACCCACGGCAACCAGATCACCGGCAATCCAATAATATGGTCTGCCTCTTGGATCATACCGCTCTTCAACATCGGTCATGAAAAGCTTTCTTGAAAGACGGGTAAACTCGATTTCAGGATCATTCTCAACGTCATGAGGAATGTTTACATTAAGAACATCCACATTTTCAGGCAACCCATATCTGAGAACCTTGTCCGCAATTTTTCTTACGACTTTTATGGCTACATCAAAATCATCTTCATGATGCCTTAGATCATCAAATTTTAGTCCTTCTTCGGTGACCTGAATAGAAACTGCGATTGCAGGAATACCATGGCTGGCGCCTTCAAGTGCCGCACCCACAGTGCCGGATGTGGTAACGGTATCTGTGCTTATATTTTCACCAATGTTAAAGCCTGAGACAATTAAATCGGGTTTTTGCTTAAGTATTGCAAAAATTCCGAGAATAACAGAATCAGTCGGAGTACCTCCCACAGCATACGCATCAACTCCATCAACTATTGTCTTGTGAATTCGAAGAGGCTCAAATATAGAAATTGATCTCCCAACCCCGCTTTGCTGGATTGCAGGAGCAGAGATAGTTACATCCCCCAGAGGACTTACACTTCTGTAAGCAGCACGTATTCCTGCGGCATAAACGCCATCGTCATTAGTCAGAAGAATTTTTTTGGACATTTCAGTACCTACTTAATTTCTAACAATTCTTAAACATATGGTTTAGCTTAAAACCAGATTAAAATATAAGAACGAAAAGTAGAAGATGGAAGAAGAGGCAGTTCCACAAGGATTTGCCTTAGGTAATAATGGATGCAAGAGATCATTTTTAACGTTACTTCAAGATGTATTGTTTTGTTGGGTTTAACGGCATGTAATTTTGACTCTTTGAAAATTCCTTCTGAAAATTGCCCGCCGCTTGCTTCACACTTGTTATAATAATATTTACCTCAAGTATAGGATCGTCAACAATAGGATCACAAAGATAAATCTGAAGATCCTCTAAACCATCCATGAAAACAGGAGGATGAGCGCAGTATCTCTGGGAAAATTGGATTTGATGAATACATGAAAATATCACACAGATGAAAAGGTTTTAAAAAAGCAGCATATGCAGGAACACGGTAGGCTGTCGGAAATGTTTTTAAGGCTTGGTAGTTTACGTGATAGAATATTAAGTTCTCAAAATTCATACTAATAAAACTCAACTGGGATGATTATGCTGGAAGAGGAATATCAAATTGATTTTTTCAAGTTAAACGGATTTAGTCGTAAACAATGTCCAAAATGTGGTAAATTTTTCTGGACAAGGGATATAGAAAGAGAAACATGCGGTGATGCTCCGTGTGATCCTTACACATTTATAGGGAATCCTATTTTCAAAAAAAGCCATGATCTGACTGAGATGAGGGAACTTTTCCTTAGCTATTTTGAGGAAAATTGCCATACCCGCATCGAACGATACCCTGTAATTGCACGCTGGAGAGATGACATATATCTTACAATCGCATCAATTGCGGATTTTCAGCCATTTGTAACCTCAGGACAGGTACCTCCACCAGCAAACCCACTTACAATTTCACAGCCATGCATCAGGCTTTCTGATCTTGATGCAGTAGGGCGTAGCGGCAGGCATCTCACAACCTTTGAGATGATGGCACACCATGCATTCAACACCAAAGACAACGAGATCTACTGGAAAGAACACACCCTTGAGCTCTGCGATGGATTCCTCAACAAGTTGGGAGCGGATCCCTATGCAATAACATATAAGGAAGAGCCCTGGGCTGGCGGAGGTAATGCAGGTCCTTGTCTAGAAACTCTTATTGGAGGTCTTGAAGTTGCAACCCTTGTGTTTATGGATCTCCAGCAGCACAGGGAAGGGGATATAATTATCAAGGGAGAACCATACCGTAAAATGGATAATTATATAGTTGATACTGGTTATGGTCTGGAAAGGTTTGTATGGGCTTCAAAGGGTTCACCTACCATTTATGATGCTGTTTTTCCAAACGTTGTTGAAGAATTGATGGAACTTGCAGGCGTTGAACACCGCCTTGAAGACGAGGAATACTCAAACATTCTTTCCCAGAATGCAAGACTTGCAGGACTTATGGACATAAGCGAGAGAGCCAATCTTTTCGAGCTTCGTAAGCAAGTGGCGTATGACATCGGAATTACAGTTGACAAACTCACTGCTATCATGGAACCTGTGGAAGACATTTATGCCATAGCTGATCACAGCCGTTGCCTGACTTTCATGCTCGGTGATGGAATTATCCCCTCCAATGTAAAAGCAGGCTATCTGGCACGCCTTGTTATCAGGAGATGCCTGAAGATGATGCAGGATCGTGGCATAACGACCCCGCTTTCTGAAATCGTGCATATGCACATTCGCAACCTTCCTGAATATCCTGAATTTGCAGAGCGCTTTGATGTTATTCACGAAATCCTTGAATTAGAAGAGAAGAAATTCCAAGAAACACTTAATCGTGGAAGGAAGATGATCCAGAAGTCGGCAAAACATTACAAGAAAAACAATGAAAAAATGCCGCTTGACGCTATCATCGAAATGTATGACAGTCACGGAGTACCTCCTGAAATAGCAAAAGATGCTGCTGCAGAGGTTGGAGTAGAAGTTGATCTTCCCGACAATTTCTACTCGCTTGTAGCTGATAAGCACAGCAAGAGCACAAAGGAAGAAAAAAAAGAATCACCATTTGCTGACAGGATAAGCAATCTACCGGCAACCAAACGCCTGTTCTATGATGAACCTCATCGGCTTGATTTTGAGGCGGTTGTACTTGACGTTTTCGATAATAATATAGTTCTTGACAATACACTCTTTTACCCTGAAGGTGGCGGGCAACCTGCAGATCATGGCACTATCACAGTGGAAGATGCCATGCTCAATGTTGTTGACGTCCAGATGATTAACGGGGTTGTAATCCACACTATTGATCAAATAGATGATGAACTCCGCATCCGGAAAGGAGATCTTGTCCACGGGAAAGTTGACGAGAAAAGAAGAATGGCACATGCAAGACATCACACTGCAACACACATAGTAAATGGTGCTGCAAGGGAAGTGCTTGGTGACCACATATGGCAGGCAGGAGCTCAGAAATTTACTGACCGTGCAAGGCTTGATCTTTCACACTACAAGCGCATTTCTCAGGGAGAAATTGAACAAATCGAAATCCTGGCAAATCGCATGGTTATGGAAAACAGAAGAGTTGTCAGTGAGTGGATGGATAGAACCGAAGCCGAACAGAAATATGGCTTTGGACTATATCAGGGAGGCGTCCCTCCAGGAAAGAAGATCAGGGTTTTGCATGTTGGAAATGATATTGAAGCGTGCGCAGGTACACACTGCACCTATACAGGTCAGATTGGAGCCATAAAAATCCTCAAAACTGAGAGAATTCAGGATGGTGTTGAAAGGATAGAATATGCAGCAGGTGAAGCTGCTGTTGTGGCGATGCAGCAGATGGACAATCTGATTAGGCAATCTGCTGAGACTCTCCGTGTCCCTGCGGAACAACTTCCTGCGACTACAAAACGTTTCTTTGAAGAATGGAAAACGCTGAGGAAGGAAAACGAAAAACTCAAGGAAGAGCTTGCTTCCTTAAGAATCAGCCAGCTTGTGGATAAAGCAGAAGACATTTCAGGAGTCATGCTGATAGCGGAATTTATTCCAGGTGTAGATGCCGCAGAACTGGCAAAAATGGTAAAACAGCTTTCCGCTGAAAACAGTGATCTTGTGACACTCCTGCTTAGTGATTATGACGGTGTGAAAGTAGCAGCCTCGGCAGGAAAAGACGCAGTACAGAAAGGAGCTAATGCTGGCCTTATTGTGCGCGAAGTTGCAGCTGTTGTGGGCGGAGGAGGTGGCGGTAAACCTGACCTTGCACAAGGTGGAGGAACGGATCCATCTAAGATCGAGGACGCACTTGCTGTAGGAAAGAATACATTAGTTGCACAAATACAGGGGAATGCTAACTAAGCCTTCCCCATTCTCATTTTGTTTTTCTCCCCAAACATTAATATCATTAGAAAACAAATAGAGCAGGTAAGGATCAGGAAGAGGAAACGATGCCTGAAGAAAAAACTGAAGAAATACTTGCAACACTGCGCAGGGAACTGGAAGGAAAAAATGTATTATTACTTACACCTGCAAATGTCTTTGGTGAACGCATTATTCATTTTTATATATCTTCAGTTCTGGAAAATGAGCAAGATAAGAAAATCATCTGGCTTTGTCTCAAGGATTCGCGTGAAAGAGTCCTTTCTCGATTTACCGAATATGGATTTGATATCAAATCGTTTCTTGACAGGATCTGGTTTATTGATGTTGAGAATCCTGCCATTGAATCTGCAAAAAACACCCTTTATTGCAGTTCACAGACTGATTACATCAAAATAGGTTCTCATGTTGAAAAACTTTTCACCGATTACCCTGAATCCCTGCTTGTTATCGATGATCTGAATGTGCTTTCAAAGGACAACCTTCAGGTCGTGGAGAATTTTGGGAAATTCCTGACACGCATTGCAACGGAACATTCCGGAAGCATCATTTCTATGCTAAATAAAGGTAGTTCCGCAGAAGTGCAAAATACTATGAAATCTTTTTTTGACATTATAATTGAAATTTCAGAATCTGGGGAAATGCACACTGAAATTGGTTTGAAAACCCTTGATATTCAGTACCGTGTCGAAGATCGTGAAATTGAACTTGAATATCTACAAAGAAAAGTCAAAAAAGACAGACTCAAAATACTTATCGTGGATGACGAACCTGATATAGTGGATCTTATCAAGCTCTCGCTTGCAAGTGAACCCTATGACTTCCTAGTAGCATACAGTGGAAAGGAAGCTGTTGAAATTGCAATGAAAGAACTTCCGGATCTCATCTTATTAGACATAATGATGCCGGATATGGATGGATATGAAGTCGTAGAAAAACTGAAAAAAGTAAGGGCAACGAGAGATATTGCTATAATTATGGTTTCTGCAAAAACCAATGTTGAAGACAAGTTAAAAGGGATGGAACTTGGAATCGATGATTATATTTCAAAACCTTTTGATAAAAGGGAAATTAATGCCCGGATAAAAATGGTTATGAAGAGATTAGGGTGGAATCCACCGGAGACTTCTGAATAATTGTCCTTTTTTGAGTTAGTCTTCTCAGAATTGTTATCCTTACAAATCCTGATGGAACACGTTTTTGACAACAGTATAAAGTCTTTTCATCTTTGCTCTTTTAATACTGATCCTTTTGTTTCTCATCATATCGTAATATCAATAAGTTCCACTTTTTATCGCGCAATCATGAGCAATACCACAAGGATGCAAAAACGGACAATTATGCTTATTCCGGTTGAGAGGGTAACGATTTTTGCACCAAGTTTAGGTCCGAAAAGGGCAACATACCGGGGCAATATAGTACGGAATGCAAATATTGGAAGCATGAACATACTTCCGAGCATTAGCACAATCATGGCTTGAATATATGTAATACTCCCCTCCCCGATCATTGGTCCCAAAAGGGAAACTCCTAGGATAGGGCTTGCCACGTATGTTGTAAGGGGCACAATGCTCTCCGGAGGGATGCCAAAAATTTCTGCCAGCGGTAGGACACTGAATATTTCAAATGCACCTCTTTCTCGTAGTGCAAAAACAAGAGTTGTCATTGAAAGGTAAATAATAGCAATTTTTGTGAACAGCTTTTTTTCTCTGTGGAAGATTTTGGAGAGGGCTTTCTTCAGTGTAGGTCTTTCCTTTTTGACTTCTTTTGCAGGAGTGCATTTACTGTCTTCAAACCATATCCTGCTCAATATGATTATCACAGATATCTTAACAATGGCTGTCAGGATGAAAACTCCCACATAAAAACCTCCTACAATAAAACCCAGAGCAGGTAGAACAATCGGGATCTGGTAAGTCAGGATTTCCCGGATGTATGCCGGAGTACTGTTTAGAATTGCACAGAGCATTGTTTGCCGGTCACTGATACATCCATTGTCTCTTACTTTGACGATCATACTGTTTGCAGCGAAGGTGGATCCCAGAGAAACAACAAATGCAGCCCCACATTCTTCAGGTAAGTTTGTATGCTTGATAAGGGGTTTTGTAAGTCCCGTGAGTTTTTGCATCAATCCTAGTTCTATGAGTAACCCCGTGCCAAACAAGCCAAGGAATATCATTAACAGGATTGGGAGAGCAAAATCCAGCACCCTTATCATGAGATCCAGCATGGTCAAATAAACGTTGACACAGGTAGATTAATTTATTTGTGATAATCTAATTTCCAAATATCAAAAAACCAAAAGTTTGATATGAGTAGCAACGTATGTATTTCTGGTGACTAAATGAAAAAGGAACTGGTAGATATCCTTGCCTGTCCCGTATGTAAAGGTGATCTTATCCTCAACATACAAAACGAAGATAACAAAGAGGTCATGGAAGGCACACTCTACTGTGGGAAGTGCGATGAATACTATCCTATAAAAGAAGGTATTCCCAATTTGCTTCCACCTGACATAAGAGATTGAGGAGAACTAAAAGTTGCAGCAAATCCACATTAATCGTCTTGGTGTCAATTCTATTGAGTTTGAATCCCCTGTCCTTAATGTTCCCCTTGTCCCAGGCAGTGAAGATAGTTTCGAACTGGTGATTATAAACTATGGTTCACCAACCCATGTCAATCTTTCAGTGGATCCCCATCTGGAGGACTATGTAACTTTTCTTGATGATAACCCTTACGTAACGCATGAAGAATATGTACCGGTGGTAGTCCGGATTCCCTATGACGGGAAACTTTTCAACACAGGTAACGTTTTTGTTATGGTCGGTTACGGATCCAGAAAAGACAGTTTTACAATCAACATCGGTACAGAAAAACATGAAATTGGGATGATAAGAGACGAGTATGAGGATACTGTGTTCGAACCCCCATCCTGCAAGATTTCCGGAACAAGGGCAAGTTCACCACTTTTGGAAATGGCGGGAAAATCGTTCCGGGCAGTAGACATGCAAAAGCTCATGGTTCTGATGGTTGGTATTGTGGTTTTGATTGCTGCCTATCTTTTTATCAGTTCAATCCCCCATTTATTGGGGGAAAAGGGTATATCTTTTGGATTTTATCCATCTGTATTCTTAGCCATAATTTTTACTGCTGCAGCGGCCTATTTGTTTGTCCGTTTGCCATTTATTAGATGATGAAAAATGAGGTTGTGGAATGAAGTATATTATAGTTACTGGCGGTGTTATGAGCGGTTTGGGTAAAGGCATCACCACGGCATCCGTGGGGAGAAATCTCAAAAACCGTGGTTACAATGTAACCGCTATCAAGATTGACCCCTACATCAACATTGATGCAGGTACAATGAGTCCTTTCCAGCATGGGGAAGTGTATGTCCTGAAAGATGGAGGTGAAGTGGATCTTGATCTTGGTAATTACGAGCGTTTTTTGGATACCGAACTTACAAGAGACCATAACCTCACAACTGGTAAAATCTACCAGTCAGTAATTTCCAAGGAACGGCGTGGTGAATACCTTGGTAAGACTGTTCAGATTATTCCTCACATTACCAACGAAATCAAGGATCGTATAAGAAAAGTATCTGCAAAAAGTGGTGCAGACATTTGTTTAATCGAAGTGGGAGGCACGGTTGGTGACATCGAAAGTATGCCGTTCCTCGAAGCTGTGAGGCAAATGCACCGAGAAGAGGCGGAAGAGGACATTGCATTTATACATGTGACTCTGGTGATCCTTGATGCCCAGAAAGACCAGAAAACCAAACCCATACAACATTCAGTAAAGGAGCTTCGAGAGCTCGGATTATCTCCGGACGTAATTGTAGCAAGGTGCAATGAGCCTTTGCTGGAAAAAACACGCTCAAAAATATCCCTTTTCTGTGACGTTCCTGTGGAAGCTGTAATCAGTGCCCATGATTCCAATGACATTTATGAAGTGCCTCTTCAAATGGAGAATCAAGGTCTTACTGAATACCTGATGTCCAAACTCAACCTTTCAACGATCTCAATGGATGATTCATGGGAGAAAATGGTTGAGAGAATGCATAATGCAAAAACGGAAATCAAGGTTGGAGTGGTGGGAAAATACACACATCTTGAAGATTCATATATCAGCATCAATGAAGCCCTCAAGCATGCGGCGATTGAATGTGGTTGTTGTTTGAACGTGGATTGGATAAATTCCGAGAAGTTTGATGAAGATCCTGATGCTGTGAAAATGGTGGCTGACTATGATGGTCTTCTTATACCAGGAGGCTTTGGAGAAAGAGGCGTTGAGGGTAAAATCCTTGCAATACGCTATGCAAGGGAGAATAATATTCCTTTCCTAGGCCTGTGCCTTGGAATGCAACTTTCAGTAGTCGAGTTTGCACGAAATGTAGTGGGACTTGATGGTGCAAACAGTACCGAGTTTGATGAAGATACCCCTTACCCTGTAATTGATATCCTGCCGGAGCAAAAAAATATCGTTGATATGGGTGCAACCATGCGTCTTGGGGACTATGAAGCCGTCCTGCGTGAAGGTTCTTTAGCCGAGAAAATTTATGGTTCACAAAACATTATTGAGAGACACAGGCACAGGTATGAGGTAAATCCAAATTTTGTGGAACGGATTGAAGCTAAGGGAATGATTTTCTCAGGCAAGAACAAGAATAGAATGGAAATTGCGGAAATTCCGGATCATCGTTTCTTCTTCGCATCACAATTCCATCCGGAATTCAGGTCCAGACCCGGAAAACCGTCATCTCCGTTTAAGGCATTCATGGAGTCCATGCTTGAAGGAAAACAATAATTCCTTCATCCCATTTTGATTGGGTCAGTTTTCATGTATTCCCTGAGGACAACAGTTGCATAACTACCTTTGGGGAGAGAAAAACGCAAGTTTGCTTTAAGTTTCCCCGGATTGAGTTCATCATCATCTATTGTGTATTCAGGTTTAACCTTCAGGAGTATTTCTCTCCTCTGGCCGGTTGAACCCACTTTTTTCATGTCAGGAACTTTGAATCCTTCAAGGGGTACATTTTCTTCCTTCAGGATAGAGCTTTCAACATCTCCCGGTATACCGAATGCGAAATCGCTTCTGTATCCGGGAAGTGAAGCGGTAACAAATGCCCTGCCGTGACGGAGGAGTCTATTCATGCCTGCAAGATTATTCTCGGTTACATATTCGTATTTGCTTGTGTCTGGTAGTCCCTGTTGGTTTTTGAAACAAACGATATCTCCCACGTACGCACGGTTCAGTTCAAGTCCTTTTTTCATGCGAAGACAGAGCATGCGGTTGAAAAGATATGACTGGTAAGCGTGGACAAACAATTTCCGCATTTTCAGGGAAAGCGTCTCAAATGCACCGACATAGTCATCAGGGTTCACATGAAGGTGATGCATCATAGCTCTCTCGTATCGCAATTGCAGCGGATACCTGTAGAGCCCTTCTGCAAAATTGCGGGTATCTTCTACCATCCTCCTAACTAGCTGTGTTTTTTCGGGTTCATCCGGGAAAGCTTTTGCAATGTAATCGATCGCAGCCTTTTCTATATTACCTCTGACAATTGATTCCCCGATCAGGTGGGTAATTGGTCTGCGTGCCCCAAATCTCTGGATACCGTAGAAATTGGGTACTCCTTCCATTTCAAGGATTGTGTTGGAAGTCAGCTTCATCCGGGACTCAAGCTCATCTCTTTCAATATCGATATTCCGAATTGTTATATTGAATTCATTTCCGACAAGATCTCCCAACCCCACATCCCTGTTGGAGCGACCAAGTATTTTGAAATTCACATCTTTTATGTGTAGATTTTCAATTTCACTTTCAGAAATGTTGAAAATACTTATTCTCTGGGTTGTAACTGCTTGTTTGTCCTTGGTGCCGCCAATTCCAATCCGCCTGTTACTGATGCCAAGTGCGCGGGATATATCCCTTATGAGATGGTGGGTTTCCCAGTTTCGTTTTGTCATCTCAAGGATTAGATATTTTCCGTCTTTGCTTTCCTTAAAGTCTTCAGCTATTTCCTTCACAATAAAATCTTCAGGGAGCTGACGCAATTGTCCCCCAATTCCTTCAGCAGGAGTTGCATAAATATCAATACCGGTTTTTCTTTCAATTTCAGGAACCTCGATTTGCTGTGTTTTTTCAATCACTGACAACATCAATCACCGTAACATTTGTCTGGCTAAGGAAAGTCCATCCATCATTTGATCATATTACCGGTCTGTTTACAGCAGTTTGAGATCTCCTGTGACCCTATCTATGTCATCAGCTTTTGCGGGTCCGATTCCAAGAGCAGTAACTGTATTAGGTGGAATCTCTGTAAGTCCGGCATCTCGTATAAGCGAAGCAGATAATCCCTGCATCTCAGCATCTGTTTTAAGCCTGAATAAATCTTTTTCTGTGGGAACCTTCAGGACAACTTTTTTTTGTCCCTCTCGCAGCCATTTTTTCACGTCATTGTCAGTTGCATCTATCATGGCTGAAACCGCAGCATGTGCTACCTGTACCGCAAGTTTTCCACTGGAAAGTTTCAGGTCTTCCCTGACAACAATGCACTGCTTATATTGGAATCTGTCCATTGAAGTTCTCCTGAAAATAAGTTCAAAGCAGCTTTTCAACGACATGCTCGATGATCCTGTCGGTTGGATAAATTCCCCATGTCCTATAAATACCTGCTCCTGAGGGTGTGGCATTGATTTCCAGAACCATGTCGGTTTTTTCCCCTTCTATTAGATCTATTCCTGCATAGGTTGTTCCGACAGCCTCAGACGCTTTCACACATAGTTCCTTTTGTTCGTCATTCAATATGCACCGGCTGGCCTTGCCACCTTGGCTGAGGTTATTGATCCATCCTTTTGCAGAACTGCGGTAAATGGCTGCAATGATTTCTCCTCCCACAATAAATGCCCGGATATCCCTGAAAGGATTCTCGACAAATTCCTGTATGTAGAGGCACCCTCTTTCCTCGATCAATTGCCGGAGTAACTTTTCAGCTTCCATAGGGAGTTTTTCTCCATTATTTGAGATTACAGCATTGCCAACAATCCTGTAAATCCCATGCCCCTTAAAACCATGAAGTGGTTTAATTACAATGTCTTTTGAAGCACTCACAATATCAATTGCTTTTTCCAGATCCTGCACAATGTGGGTGGAAGGGACTGGGATTTGTTTTTTCCTGAGAAGATATGTTGTGTGAAATTTGCTCGCTGCATTTTGGATTGCTTCTGTGGAATTTATTACAGGAATTCCCTCTTTTTCAAGCTCCTTAATCCAGTCAAATCTAAACGACAGACCTTCATTACCTGAAGCAACGACATCCCTGACGATCACAGCATCAAAGTCATGGACATTTTTATTCTCAACAAAGGAATTGTCCAGATCAACGTTAAGATTTTGCAGATTCAGCTGGATTCCCTCTACGCCTGCCTTTCTGCATGATTTAAGAAAAGCATTTGTTGTCCAGTCAGGTTCGTTTCCACAGGCAATAGCTATTCTTTTCACGGCTTTTAGTTCTGTGCTCAACTTACATCAACCTGACGTTGCAGGTATCTGCTATAAATTTATTCCCCAGTATTTTGTAAAACATGCGGGAATGTCGACAACCTTGCTCACACTGTCAATAATTATTCCATCTGAAGTTGCAATTATGTCTGACTGAATGTTTTTCAAATCATAATCCACGTGATCTGAAGTGAGTGCATCGCCTTCAATACGATGTTCTTTCATTTTTTTTCTCAAAAGAACTGCTAGATTCCCGCTGTTGCTCATGGGTCTGTCAAGGAGAATTGTTGTCCGGGAAGGTTGATTCTGGTGCAATATTTCCATGAGTTTATCGATTGCAATAATTGTGGTATCTGTCATCTTAAAATTGTTGAATTTTCCTCTAATATCTCTCACATACCCGTCGTCTGAAACCCATAGTGTATAGTCTTCCAATGCGGTTTCTATTCCGATGAGCACATTATAGCCATCAATAGCAAGGCTTTTCCCGGGTATTTGGTCACACTCGATTATCTTGTTTTTTCTTTTTTCCACAATGTCCGGTTTTATGACAGTCCTGTTCAATATATGCCTTTGTTTCGAGTAAAGCCGATAGTGATCACTCACAAACTTTAGCGCTCCTGCTCTGGGATACCCTTTGCTCAAAAGATAACGGAGGTCTTCTGCTGCAACCGCCAAAATTCTCAATTCGTCTTCATACTTGCTCATGGTTGCATACTTCATTTCTAAAACAGATCTTTTATACCTGTCGTACAATAAACCCTTATGGGGTGTTCAACTGGATATTCTCTGGCTTAATCAGGATGATGTGAAGGCGGTCCTTGACATGCCTTCTGCAATGGACGCGGTAGAAAAGGCATTTGCGGAACATGGAAAAAAGAAAGTTCAAATGCCTCCTAAACCATATCTATATTTCCCTAAACACAATGGCGATTTACGTACAATGCCTGCGTTTCTGGAAGAAGATGACATTGCAGGAGTCAAAATTGTTAATGTGCATCCTGAAAACAGGAAAAAAGGATTGCCGACAGTGATGGCTGTTTTTGTTCTCAATTCGACAGAAACCGGTGCACCGCTGGCAATCATGGATGCCACCTATCTTACGAATATGCGTACAGGTGCTGCTGGTGGCGTTGCGGCAAAACATCTTGCCAGAAAAGATTCAAAAGTTGCAGGTTTTGTTGGTGGAGGCAACCAGGCTAGATGCCAGTTGCTGGGCTTGTCTGAAAGCTTTGACCTTGAGTGTGTGAAAGTTTATACGCGAAGTAGTGCGTCAGCAAATTCTTTTGTTTCATTTGCTGAGAAATTATTGTCATGTGATGTTGTAGTTGCCGAAACAATTTCGGATGTTTGCCAGTCTGATATAGTGGTTACGGCAACTCCTTCCCGGAATCCTATAGTCAAAGAAGAGTGGATCGCTGAAGGTACACACATAAATGCTATCGGGGCAGATGCTCAGGGAAAGGAAGAACTTGACCCTTTAATACTAAAAAGAGGAAGAGTCGTGGTAGATGACAAGCTTCAGGCTTTCCATTCAGGTGAAGTAAATGTTCCCCTTAGCTCCGGTATAATCACTGAAGATATGATTTGTTGTGAAATCGGTGAAGTTATAACAGGATTGAAGAAGGGGAGGGTATCAGAGAAAGACATTACTATCTTTGATTCAACCGGCCTTGCTATACAGGATGTTGCTGTCGGTAATTTAGTATACAGAAGAGCTATTGAAAGCGGAATTGGTGAAAATCTCAAAATGTTTTAATATAGGAGAGCAGGTACACAAAAATAATACATCTGTATAATGTAGTAGATGGATTATATCTCCTTTCGATCTATAATTCGCTTGTTATAAATCATCCGATGGAACGATATGAAGGCTATTGTCATTTATAAGGTTAGATACCTATAAATAACCTTTAAAGAATACTGGGGTAATAGCCGGAGGATTGATTTTGAAAGGGATATGTCTTTTGAGCAGTGGGCTGGACTCAGTAGCAGCTCTTGCGATTGCAAAGAAAAAAATGGACATCGCCCTTGCACTAACTTTTGATTATGGTCAACGTTCCGCAGCGATTGAGAAATCCTTTTCTAAAAAAATATGTGATCACTATAACATCATCCACAAAACCATCCAGCTTGGTTGGCTGGAAGCTATAACAACTACATCTCTTGTGAACAAAGAGAAATCATTACCTGAACCTTCGACTAAGGACCTTTTCTCTGAAACAGCAACAAAAACTGCAGCATCAGTGTGGGTTCCGAATCGCAATGGTTTGATGCTGAATATTGCAGCATGTTTCGCTGAAACAATGGATTGTGAATTTATTATTGTCGGTTTCAATGCAGAAGAAGCAGCGACTTTCCCAGACAATTCTCCTAAATTTGTGGATGCCGCAAACCTTTTTTTCACATATTCTACTCTTAAAGGCGTGAAAGTTTATGCTCCATTGCTCGGCATGGATAAAGAATCTATCGTAAAAACATCTCTGGAAAATGATGCACCGCTTAAATGGAGTTGGAGTTGTTATGCATCAGGTCCTGATCCATGCGGGGTTTGTGAAAGCTGTAAAAGACGCTCTCTTGCGTTTGAAAAAATCGGAAGGGCTGATCCACTGTTTGCTGAAACGGAGGGTATAAGCCAATGATAGAAGCTTATGTCATGGATAAGAGAATCGATTACGACGGTAGTCAAATATCATCACTCTGGGCCTATTCGGCTTTTGGAATCCAATCTGATTCAATAATCGCTTTCAGGGGTGCATGTGATGTTTTCCCTGAGCATATGATTGATCTGGAAGACCGCAGGCAAAACGAATCGATTGAATCGCCGGACATGCTGCATTTTATAGTGGAACACTTTGATTCTACCGATCTTAAACTTGTTTATGCCAGACAACGCTTGCTAGCTACTATTTTTGCTTCAGTGCTAACAGATAAAGGAATCGCAGTGGAACGGAAGGGGGACGATCTTTTCGTAGATGGAAAGAAACTGTCGGTATCAATAGCAAGCACTTCTGCTATTTCCCAAAAAATACATTTTGGCGTAAATGTCTCCCATGATTTCTATGGAAATCTTAAGGATGCTGGCATGACCGAGAAGCAAGCAGTGAACCTGATGGATGTGGTTTCCAAAAAATATGTTTTTGAAATAGAAGACATTGAAGCCGACTTAAGAAAATCCCGACAATTGGGGGTATTTTGATCCAGGAAGCAAACCTGATTGAAGTGTTTTGTGCCGTGCAGGGCGAGGGACCCTATGTAGGAGTCCGACAGGCGTTTGTGAGATTTTCAGGTTGCAACCTTAATTGCAGTTACTGTGATACTCCCGTTGCGCCTCCGGGCAGTTGCAAGTACGAATCCCCTAGTAAACCCATTTCATTCTTGCATGTGAAAAATCCAATGGGTCCTGCAAGTGTGGATAAGTTGATTGAATCCTACGACAAAATTCATTCAGTATCTCTTACCGGTGGCGAGCCGTTACTCAATGCTGATTTTATTTCAGCCCTCTCAACCGATGTTCCGCTTTATCTTGAAAGCAACATGACACTTCCGGACATGGCTAGGAAAGTAAAAGATAAAGTTAGTTATGTTTCAGGTGATGTCAAACTTGATCCAGGTTTACCGGAGGATGAATTAGAGTTACATCTAAAAAACACAATAAAATGTTTCAGCATTCTTCGCAATACGGATTGTCGTGATTGTTTCTGTAAAGTGGTTGTTACCTCAAAAACGTCTATGGATGACTTAATATTAATTATCGAGGATATTCATAGATATCTAAGCTGTGTCATTCTCCAGCCGGTGACACAGGAACACATGGCTGCCAGCCCATCGTTTTTGCTGGATTGCCAATATCGTCTGCTGGACATTGTAGATACACGTATAATTCCCCAGACTCACAAGATGTGGGGGTGTTTATAATGACAAATGCAAATACAAAGATGAAACTCGGAATTATTGAATACATTGACAGTGCACACTATCTTCCGGGGCATGAAACCTGCGGAGTGGTGCACGGTCACACGTATAAGACCGAAATTGTGATTGAAGGTGAGAAAAAGGAAACTGGCATGGTAATGGATTTCTATGACATCAAAAGTACTGTGCGTAAAATCCTGAAAGAATATGATCACCGTTTGCTGAACGACATTCTTGAATTTCCAAGTTCGGAAAATCTTTGCGAGGCTATCCATGCCCGTTTATCTGATGCCTTGCCTTATCGGGTTTCTGTGAAAGTATGGGAAGGAGAAGGCAAGTGGTGCCAGATTGACGGTTTTGACTAAAGTTTTCCCAAACTTATATCTATGGCTGCTCCAATAAGTTCACGCCTTAAAAATGGAGGATATATTTTGTCTGAAAAAACTGATAATCTGCCAGAAAAGTGCGAAGAGGTAAATTTTACCGATGATGTTCACCGAAGAATTGCAGAACATCCCTGCTATAATAAAAATGCCCAGCACAAATTCGGGCGGATGCATCTGGCAGTAGCACCGAAATGTAATATCCAGTGCAACTACTGTGATCGTAAGTACGACTGCGTTAACGAGAGCAGACCGGGGGTTACCAGTGAAGTCTTATCTCCACAGCAGGCTTTTGAAAAAAGTCGTCAGGTTCTGAAAGAGTATCCTTTCATCAAGGTTGTTGCAGTAGCAGGGCCCGGAGATCCCCTTGCTAATGACGAGACATTTGAGACATTTGAGTTAGTCAAAAACGAGTTCCCTGATGTCACGCTTTGTCTCAGCACAAACGGTCTATCACTTCCCGAAAAAATGCAGGACATCTTGAGAGTCGGAGTTTCAACACTGACAGTGACTATGAACGCAATCGACCCCAAAATAGGTGCTAAAATTATTGATCATGTTGTTTATGACGGCAAGGTTTACCACGGAGTGGAGGGTGCTTCGATTCTTCTTGAAAACCAGCTTGAAGGGATCAAACAAGCTGTGGAAGCAGGTCTTGTTGTAAAAATTAATACTGTACTCATTCCCGGAATCAATGATGATCATATTATAGATGTGGCTAAAAAACTAAGTGAAATGGGTATTTACATCATGAATGTTATGCCTCTCATTGCGCAGGCAACATTTGCAGACCTGAGACCTCCTACGAACAAAGAGAGAAAAGCTATTCAGGATGCCTGTGAACCGTATGTAAAGCAGATGAGCCACTGCAGACAATGTCGCTCCGATGCATATGGTCTTCTTGGGAAGGATCTATCTCAGATGAGTGAAATGCGTAGAAATCTTATCAAGATTGAAAGCCACAAACATGCGAAAAAAGATCCTGAAAACTAACCTGCAAAGGTGTATAATTTGAATCTTGATGATTTGGCCCATGAACTCTGCAATTTTGAAGGGGTTGTCCGCAAGAAACCGATTGCGGATATTGCTAGGATGTTTGAGGATGTGCAGTCGGAATATTCTGGAACTATTGTGGATATGGGAGATGACGCTGCGGTAATTGATATTGGCAGCGACGAGGTAATTCTTTTTGCGGCAGACGGGATATGGGGAAAAATAGTAGATGCAAGTCCCTGGTGGACAGGATATACTTCAATTGTTGTAAATGTAAATGATATTTCCGCGATGGGGGGCCGACCTCTTGCGATGGTGAATGTCATGTCTTCAAGTGATGAGGATGTTTCAAATGAGATGCTTGAAGGCATGCGTGAAGGTATTCGCAAGTTCGGTGTTCCCATGGTCGGTGGACATATGCATCCAGATACTCCGTATAATTCACTTGCTGTTGCCATAATAGGTATTGCCCGCAAGGATTCTCTTATCCGCAGTGATACCGCATCCGCAGGAGACGCAATCATTTTGGCCTATGATCTTGATGGCAAGGTGGGAGAAAATTCGCCTTACAGCTGGGATACTACTTCATTTAAGGATGCTGAAACTGTAAAAGCACGCTATCTTGTTATGAAGGATATTGGAGAAGCCGGATTGGTGACTGCCGGTAAAGATATCAGTAATCCTGGCACAATTGGTACTCTTGGAATGCTTTGTGAAACCAGTGGCGTCGGTGCAAAGGTCGATCTAAGTAAAATACCATCTCCAGAATCCATGCCTCTGGTTCAGTGGCTGAAAATTTACCCTGCCACGGGTTATGTTGTAACAGTAAAGCCGGATAAAGTAGGTGATTGCATTAAAGCTTTCGAAGACGTAGGGATTACTGCTACTGAAGTAGGGGTAATCACGTCATCCCTGCAGCTTGAAATTGAGTACGAAGGTAAGAAAGCATGTGTGTTTGACTTTGAGAAAGACATTATTACCGGTATTAAATCTCATTAATCAGAATTCACGTACGCATTGAGTTCCTGATGAAGGTATTTTTCGGCTTCCTGAACAGTTTCAAGTTTACCTCTTAATACAATTACCTCCCTTTCCTCACATTCCACGATATTCACATTAATTTTGCGTTCAAGGGGCTCGAGATCAAATTCCTCTACCAGATCATATATTATATATGATGGCGTTCCCGGCGGGATAATGAGATCGTAAAGTCCTTCTAGGATATCACTCGAGTCTGATGCCTGTTGTTTATCTTTACTTCTTTTGAGGTCTTCCAGAGTAAGCTTTTTTAGCATGCTATTACACCATTATTGACGTGATTGCCCTACATTTAGCTTTTCTGCTTTTATAGCTTATCCCCTGGTTATATTTATGTTAAGCACAGTGTTTTTGTAGTCTATTGTCTGGTAATTGTAAATAGAGGTAATAGCAATGCGTTTAATTAACTTATCTGAAAACAATGGTGAAGTAAGACTGGAATTTTTTGGTTGTAATCTCAAATGTCCATACTGTGTACACATTACCCAGCCATTTGAAGAGTATTCGATTGATCAGATTATAGATTTTGTCAGAGATTCCGATGCACAAAAGGTTTTTCTTGGAGGTGCAGAACCCACTATCCA
Source organism: Methanohalophilus sp. (assembly GCF_030156785.1). Classification (GTDB taxonomy): domain Archaea; phylum Halobacteriota; class Methanosarcinia; order Methanosarcinales; family Methanosarcinaceae; genus Methanohalophilus. Next base: position 6,863 of record NZ_JASGLW010000005.1, on the reverse strand, counting down.
AAAAGATTTGATGTCTTTGATCGAAGAACTGGATCGGCTTGGTGTCGAAACGCTATTGAAATCTGATGGCATGAAACCTGAAGTTCTGGAGCTAGCAATGCCCTATGTGAAAGGTTTTGTTCTTGAGTTGAAAGCACCAATGGATGATACTGCTTCCCTTGCGGAATTAACCGGAATGCCTGAGGACAGAGTGGATAAATATGTAGCAAATCTTTCAAAATCCCTTGAATTGGCAAAGAATAAATGGCTCAGAATATGGATACGCTTGATTCCCGGCTATGTAACAGGAAAACGATTTGAGAAGGTTATTCCATTGTTAGAGGGGGCTTCGGAAGTTCTTCTGTATCAATTTTTGAGTAATCCTGATTTTGATCTTCCTTTTAAAGATTATTCAGATCCCGTACCTTCGTGGAATGAGATGGAGGAATTAGCTTCTATTGCATGCCATGTGGTACCAACGGTTGTTATCATAGGTGAAAATGGTAAAAAATCAATTCATTGCGGAAATTAATTGATAAAAGGAAAAAATGAGCAAGTTTGTAAAAGTAGAATTGTGGTGGTATAAAAACTGCTTTTAATTCTTGCTTCTATTCAGTAGTTTACTAATCTTATAATCTTCTATAATCAGCCCCCTATCCCATTATATATGCATAAAAAGTGCCACCTTTTCCATGTTACCACGATTCAAAATTACACATAATCATATTACAGTAAAAGGTTCATTAAAGTAATAGAAAAGAAACTATAAAGATAAAATCGAGTAGAAGACCAATAACAAAACCAGTTCTTTGCAGAGTCTGCTTACGATATAATCAGGATAATTCGTGAATACTTATGGTCAAGATTGATATAAAGCAATATTTCGATCAATATAATGAACCCGAAAAAGAAAAGATGTGGAGGAGCCACAAGATTTAATCGTTATGAAGCAGAATCATGGAGAGTTAAATGAAATCAGTATAAATTTCTAAAGGATTGGAAATTCTATGATTTGCTATACGATAGGATATGGAAACCGGAGCTTTGAAGAATTTATAGGCTTACTCAGAAAACATGGAATATCCCATCTAATTGATGTACGCAGTTATCCACATTCAGAAAGAGAAGAATTTAATCTGGAATATCTTATGGCAGAACTACCTAAGAGGGAATTGAAATACGTGCACTGCCCACAAATCGGTGGAATTCGCATGATTCCCTATCAAAAATTCATGGAATCAGCGGATTTTGGAGATGCCATCTCTGTACTGTATTCAATAATAGAAAAAGCGAACAACGAAAATACAGGAATTGCTTTAATGTGTGCTGAGAAGAATCCGAGATATTGTCATCGGCATTTTATCTCACAGGAATTAGAAAAAAGAGAGGTCCGGATAATTCACATTACTGAACCGGGCCAGACTTCACTCACTTTTTAATTTACATTTGCCTTAGTCTTCTGATACGTTCCTCAGTAGGAGGATGTGTCCTGAACAGGTTCATCAGGGTACTGCCCCGAAGTGGATTGACAATGAACATGTGTGCAGTACTCTCAGAGGGCTTCACATCAGAGGGACTTGCCCTGTAATTTGATGAAGCTGCTTCCAGTTTTGCAAGAGCACTTGCCAGAGCCAATGGCTTGTGTGAAATACGAGCACCTTCAGCATCTGCTGCAAATTCACGAGATCGGGATATTGCCAGCCTAATTATTGTTGCTGCAATTGGTGCTATAATGGCCATTGCAATGAAACCGACAATATTGTTATCGCCATCCCTTCCACCAATACCGCCAAAAATTGCAGCCCAGCGAATCCACATTGCCACCATAGTAATAACACCGGCAATTGTAGCAGCTACTGCACTTATCAGGGTATCGCGGTTCTTCACATGGGCCATTTCATGGGCAAGTACGCCTTCGAGTTCTTCTTCGGAAAGAAGCTTTAAAATACCAGTTGTAACTGCTACTGCCGCATGATCGGGATTCCTGCCCGTTGCAAATGCATTGGGCATTGAAGTCTGGACAATGTATACCCTCGGCATGGGAAGACCCGCAGAATGAGCAAGATTACGCACTATGCGGTAAATTTGTGGCGCTTCTGCTTCAGTAACTTCCTTCGCATGATACATCCTAAGAACGATTTTATCACTATACCAATAGGTACCAAAATTCATCAGGAGAGCAAATGCAAACGCAATGACCATTCCTCCGGTACCCCAGTAAGAACCAATGATCACCAGCAAGCCAGTAAGTGTCGCCAGTAATACGGTGGTTTTTAGCATATTCCTCATGATTTACCTCATAGTATCAAAGATAAATGAAATCTCATACTAAGTTGACACAAATTGATTTGTAATTATATATAAATCATTTGATAGTTTGACTTCGCCAACCTTATAAGACCCGCAAATAAAAGGCCCACATGAACAATAGAACAACGGTAAATATAAACATCATTCTTATCGTTTTTTACTGAGCATTATACTATTTGACTATCTCCTTGAGATTGTTCACACCACCATACCTAGCTAGAGGTTTTCTGCATGGCATTTATATTTACCCAATTAAAAAAGATGGAGGACTCAAAACTCCTCCAGAGTCAGATTTGAATCATATTCTAGATCTTCAAGCATTACTTCCAGTTCTGCAATGTCTTCTTCAAGAGAAGCAAGCTCCTCATCAGTCAACGCCGCTCCTTCTTCAGCAAGTACCTTATCCGCATAATCAGAAACTGAATCTGCGGGAGAAACTGCAGCGGATTCTGTCGCTGCCTCATCATTTCCGACACATCCGGCAATGAGAACAACTGCGCATATAATGAAACAAAGATAAATAAAGCGAGCTGATGCCACTTCAATCACTCCATATCCTCAGTTTCATTTTCGTTTGATTCATCCCCTTCATCATTCTCATGGTCCTCGTCGTCTCCCTCATCATCAACTACGTTAGCCCATTCAAAACTCTGGAGAGAGATATTTTCATCATTAATTTCACAAGAGCCTTCACCTGAAAGCATTACACTTCCCATGCCTTCACCCTCAAAAGATATGTCGAAGCCATGAACCATTACAGTTAGCCTCGATCCTGAGATGGAAGCATTACCTGTGAAATTGTGATATACCTGAGAGGGTACGCCCTCACCACGGGATTCTCCGCCGTTGAAGAGATCATATTCACCTTCCACATCAACGACAGCATCCCCTGCAAGATCCTTCACAACTAGAGTTGCATTTGTGGCAGAAAGTTCAATATCCAGATCCCCGGAAAGAACTGCAGTACCATCACCTTCTGCATTTACAACACCTGGACCTGCAAATTTAGCATACCCTGGACGTTGATCCTTTATTTCCCCAAGAAGATCTCGAAGTATTGTATTTGCTTCCTTAATGTTGTTTATTGCCAATTGAACATAGGCAGCAGCTTCTGTTGTATTTGCCTGATAGTTATCTTTTGCAAGATCAAGATATTCACTTGCTTCTGCAACAAGAGAATTATACTCTCCGAGCAATTCCTCTGCCCCGGAAGTATCAACACCACTTTCGTTTAATCTTGTTATTTCAAAGTCCAGTCGTTCAGAAGTCCTCTCTGCCTTGACAAGATAAGCCTCCAGACCTCTTACAATGTGGACAGCCCTTGACAAATTGATATCTTTGTGTGCATCTTTCCAGATATCACGTACCGATTTGGCAACATCTGCAAGATCTTTTCTATCTTCTGCGTCTTCAAGACTTTCTTTTGCTTCTTCAAGTTCCTTGATGTAACTCTCAAGAAGTTCTATCTGATCTTCGTCTCCGTTGTTCTCCTTGAGAACAGTCTTTGTTTCATTCAGGCTGGTTATCATGTAGTCAATGGTGGTGTTAAGGTAATCCCTTGAAACATTGAAAATGTCTTCTTCCGTTGCACTCCCATTATTGAACATTGCCTTTGCCCTGTTCAAATCTTTCCTTGCTTTAAGCGACTCATGCTGTAACTGTTTTGAGTACTGGATGCGATCCCTGTTCATAATTTGTGGGTCAGCCATTAAAGTAACTGCGGACCCTCCTGATGCTCCTGATGCGTTTCTCGCAAAAACCTGAGCCGCAGAATTAACAGTTACATTATTCAAATTACCTTCGTGTAAAGCCGCAGCCGGAAGAATTGTTAACAGCATACAGACTGAAGCGAATAATGCAAATATTTTTTTATTATTGATGTTCATAGTAACTTTCCTCCTTTATTCCAAAATCATTTAATACGTGCCATTTGACAAGATGAATATATAAGCATACTTTTATGAATCAACCATTGTATCTTTAAAAGCTTTATTTTATGATTTTAAAGCTTTATTTTATGCCCATTTTCTAATTAAGCTTTAATTTGAGACTGTCAGAGAAGTTATTAGATATGTGAAATATTTTAGAATTGCACGTAGGAAAATGATTTTTTGTATTGATATATATAACTGCTCTGAGGAAATACCTTCCCCTAAACTCAGTTAACCTATTACCATTTTTATGATGAAACTGTTTCCTAACTTGTTCTTATAATTTTTCCAGTATAACATGAAACATGCAATATCCAGCAATCCCCTAAAAAAATGCATTGAGTCTTTCATATCTGCTTGCTAATCTTCTCCCCATCTTAAACCAATAATCATTCAATACTGGTTCATTTAGCATATCTCTTCATACATCCTGCAATTAAAACAAAGAGAATAACCATTGATGATCTTGTGGTCATCAGCTCTTCTCCTAACCAGTTTATTGGCTGGGCGGTAGAATAGATTTAATAAATTCCCATTGATTATCAGAAAGTTTTCTAAATTCCATTTCAATACCCCTCAAACTATAATTAGAAGAAGTGGCATTTATGTTTTGAAACAGACTCGTAATAGTAATATCTCCGGAAGAAGGGAGCGGATCATGGGAGACGAACATACCAATTATGCTACTGTGTTTGCAATACTCATAATTGGTTTTGTAATCGGCATGACTTTTACAGCAATGTTATACAGCGGAAAACAGGTTGATGTAAACTCTGGCAATGGATTAGAGTCATCCATCAACTTCAATACAAGTTCAGTTGAAATTTATGAAAAACTTTATGCTGAAGCCAAAGATTCCGTGGTATCCGTGAGGGCCAAAGGAAAAATCAACGGGGTCGAATTTACTACAGGTGGATCCGGGTTCCTTTATGATGACTCTGGACACATTGTCACAAACCAACATGTGATCGAAGATGCTGATACCGTGGAAGTCTATTTCATCAATGGATAGGGCAATACTGTTGAGATCGTGGGAGGAGACAGGTATTCGGATATCGCAGTCCTGAAAATATCCACCATACCCTATGACGAAGATTTAAACCCATCCCCGCTTAAGCTTGCCAACTCATCGGAAGTCCGTCCCGGACAGATTGTGCTTGCAATCGGAAGCCCTTTCGGTCTTGAAGGAAGCGTGACGCAGGGAATTGTCAGCGCGACTGGAAGAACCCTCCCCACCGAGGAAGGATTTTCAATGTCTAATGTGATCCAGACAGACGCCGCACTAAATCCCGGCAATTCAGGTGGTCCTTTACTTTCCCTTTCGGGAGAAGTAATCGGAATCAACCGTGCAAAAGGCGGAGATAACGTTGGGTTTTCAATTCCTTCAAACCGTGTACGTGAGGTAGCTGATTCAATAATAGCTACGGGAAAATACGAACACTCATGGTTGGGAATCCGTATGCTGGAGGTGGACCCTCTTGCTGCTGAATATATGGGACTCAGTAATGAAGCAGCAAATGGAGTGATGGTGGTGGATGTAGTTGAAGACGGACCCTCCGACAAAGCCGGCTTAATAGCCGCTGAGGAAAAAGTAATCGACGGGAAACCCGTTTTTGTGAATGGAGATATCATTGTGGGAATTGATGATATTTCTATGTATACCACGAACGAAATAATATCCTATGTCAATAGCAAAAGACCAGGTGAGATTATAGAGCTTATTATTTATCGGGAAGGCGAAAAGATAACAGTGGATGTTAAACTTGGTATCCGGCCCTAATGCGAAGACCTAATGCAAATTGAATGAGTTCATGTCCTCTCCTATCGTTTTAGGTTCACTATTTACTTTCACAAAAGGTCTTCTCTGTATTGCTGATCATACCTGCAATATCTGTGAATGCATTATTTACATGCACACAGGATAAAGGGTAGACCTGAAATGATCACTTTCCGTTGTATTGTTTTTTCCCTGTGCACCTGACAAAAGTTAAATAAAGGGCGCTGCATCCTCTACATGTCTCATTAGTAAAGATTCCAGAGGATTTTATCGTGACTGACGAATTATTTGACATAAAGAGCGGTTACATTTCATTTAATAACCCTATTGCTATCGCTTCCATGGCGGGTAAAACTGATAGCTCATTTGCAAACCGCTATGGCAAAAACGCCGGGCTGGTGATACTTGGAGGATATAATCTGGATGCTGCAACCAATGAAGCTGCAAAAAGAATTGAATCCAGAGGAAGAGAAGAATTTGTATCTGACAATCCACTTGAATTCCTGAAAAGTGAAATTGAGAAGACCGAAGTATCCGGAGCTGCTGGATTCAATCTGAGAAGTACCTCAATTGAGCCTTTAATTGAAGCCGCAAATATGATCAGGGAAGCAAGCGGGATTCTTGAGCTTGATGCACATTGCAGGCAAGAAGAAATGATCGAAATCGGCGCAGGGGAAGCACTGATGAAAGATCTCCCGCGCCTTACGGAATGGATTCGCCTGATCAAGGAAACGGGTGTTGTACTCTCGGTAAAGATCAGGGCAAATGTTGTGGATGACGAGGAACTGGCAAAAACAATTGAATCTGCAGGTGCTGACATACTCCACGTTGATGCAATGAAAGCCGGAGCGGGAGCGGATCTCAAC
>NZ_JASGLW010000004.1 GCF_030156785.1 Methanohalophilus sp. | reverse complement strand
AATCAAGTGAAGGAAGTGAAATTCAAGGTATTAATACACAATCTTGACAGGTATGTCAAGATTGTATGCTTAGCTTGGTTGAGGATTTCTACAGAGCCATATTTTGCTTTAGAATAATAAGCAGTAAATCTTAATTTTCTTTATGAAGGATACGATATTTAAGCCTAAAGGAATTATCTTTTAGGACGGAAATAAGTCCTTTGTTATCCTTAAGGATATAGTCTCCAGCTTTTCCTTTAATTGTTCCTGAAGAAGTTTTGACACTGAAATCAGCCAGCATCTTTAATGCATATCCAACGTGGGAGTTGGGATACTCCAAGCAATTGATTCTACTCCTTTCCACACCATAGCCTCCTAAAAGTAGTTCATATATGTTTTACTTGTGTATAAAGATGACTAATCTTTTTGAATTAAATTGATTTTTTTATAGTTATGGCTTTATGGATGAAGAGCCTAACTGATATCTTATGAGCATTACGCTGATTGGAATGGCTGGAGTTGGAAAAACTACATTAGGGCGTATTGTTGCCAAAAAGCTTGGACTTGAATTCGTTGACGTGGACGAGCTTATTAAGAAAAAGGTTGGTTCTCAGTTACAATCTTTTATTGAAAAGGAGGGGGATGAGGCCTTTATGAAAGTGGAAGAAGAGGTCTTAATGTCATTAACTCCAAGCGAAAATTATCTTATTTCTACAGGAGGAAGTGCAGTTTATTCTGAAAAAGCAATGAATTACTTAAAGAAATGGTCTACAATTGTTTTGCTTGATGACTCGTTTTCCCACATTTCAAGTCGCATAAAAAATCCGAGCAAGCGTGGTCTCGTAGGCTTAAAAGATCAAACTCTTAGACAACTTTTCGTAGAGCGTCGGAGTTTATATCGCAAATATGAAGATATAATAATTGATCTAAGAGGTTTTTCCAGAAAAGAAGATGCTATAAATGGCATTCTGCGTTGTCTGGAGAATAATAAAGAATTATTAGCACGCCATAAATCCTGAAATTATAGGCACTTAGTTTGTAAGTGCCTGAATTGGTGCGGGTATTCTCCCTCCTTTCTTGATTAATTCTTCCGAACTAAAACTATGTGTGCCCATAACAGGGGCTGTTCCAAGTAAGCCACCAAACTCTACAATTTCTCCAACAATTTTTCCAGGAGCAGGGATTATTCGCACAGCGGTTGTTTTGCGGTTAATCATTCCGATTGCCATCTCATCAGCGATTATGGCTGATATAGTTGAAGCGGTAGTATTTCCTGGGACTGCTATCATATCCAAACCAACTGAACAAACAGAGGTCATAGCTTCAAGTTTTGCAAGATCAAGGGAACCTCTTTCAACAGCTGCTATCATACCAGCATCCTCGCTTACCGGAATAAATGCACCACTTAATCCGCCTACATATGAAGATGCCATTGCTCCTCCTTTTTTAACAGCATCATTAAGCAAAGCAAGCGCTGCAGTTGTGCCGTGGGTTCCACAGCTTTCTAATCCCATTGCTTCAAGGATTGAAGCGACGCTATCACCAACTTCCGGCGTAGGTGCAAGGGAAAGATCAATGACTCCAAACTCAACTCCCAATCGCTTTGAAACTTCCCTGCCAACCATTTCTCCCATTCGCGTAATCTTAAAAGCGGTTTTCTTTATGGTTTCCGCAATTTCTCCAAGATCTGGATTTTTCAGTTCCCTTATTGCAGCATTGACAACACCAGGACCGCTTACACCTACATTTATAACACAATCGGGTTCCCCGATTCCATGAAAAGCCCCTGCCATAAATGGATTATCTTCTGGAGCATTTGCAAAAACAACAAGTTTTGCACATCCGATGCCATCCCTTTCGGCAGTAAGCTGAGCTGTCTCTTTAATTGTTTTACCCATCAATGCAACTGCATCCATATTTATTCCGGATTTGGTGGTTGCGACATTTACGGAAGAACATACTTTTTCTGTATTTGCCAGAGCTTCAGGAATTGCGGAAATCAAGGTTTTTTCTACAGGAGTCATACCCTTATGCACCAGGGCACTAAAACCACCTAGAAAATCAATACCTATTTCTGATGCAGCATCATCAAGTGTTTGAGCAATGGAAATAAAATCCTCTTTAGTGAATTTTCCACCAATGGATGCGATGGGAGTTACGGATACACGTTTGTTTCTTATCGGAATCCCGTAAAGGATTTCAACATCTTCCGCAGTTGACACAAGATTATGGGCACACTCTACGATTTTGTTGTGGATATTTCGGTTGAATTGTGATATCTCCGGGTGAATGCAATCCCTTAGGTTAATACCCATTGTAACTGTTCTGATATCCAAATTCTCAGTTTTTACCATCTGGATGGTTTCCATGATTTCTTTGGGGTGTATAAGCATGAAAAGCCCTCCGTTTATATTCTGTGCATGAACCTAAACACGTCTTCATGCTGAACCCGAATATCGACACCCAGCTTTTCTCCTGCGTCTTGCATGGTATTCTGGAAATCATTCATGTCAAAGTTGTCTCCCTTTGCTTCGGCTAGCATTATCATAGTAAAGAGATCTTCCATAATTGTCTGGCTGATATCCACGATATTAACGCTGTATTCTGCCATTATTCCGGTCACTTTAGCTACAATACCAATTTTGTCGATACCTATAACAGTAATAATAAATCGTGTGGATGTCATGAATATCCTCCAGATTATCGGAAATATTAATGGAAATAAGGATTCTTTGTTTAAGATTGTTGTTATTTGAGATTGGAAAAGAGTAAATTGGTCGCCTTTTATATATTCAAAGATAGTTGCAGTAATCCCGATAATGGCAGCACTGCTTCACTCTTCGTTTCCATACATGGGAACTATAAAAACAACCTTGTTATCCTAATGGAAAAGTTGCTTATGTATCAAATAAAGTGAAAGCTAAAAGTCATGTAGAAGATGTGCTATAAATTCAGAATGAGATCTCAGGCAATTACTTCCTGATTAACTGCCTGATTAATCATTTTCTGTTATTTTGTTATATTCAAGGGGGCAATTTTGACTCATAATAGAAGGTTCAGTATCCAAATGCAAAATTAAACTAAACAAAATTTACTTGATTATCAATCAAATTGAATTTTTAATAACTGTTATATATCATGCAATTCATCCTTATTTTATACAATTATTCAAGGTGCTTTCAAATGACATGTTGGGAATATGAAATCAAGAAAATACGAACTGGAAACTTGGATCAAACAAAAGAGGATCTGAATTCTATGGGTCTTGAAGGTTGGGAACTTGTCAAATTTGTCACTCCCATTAACTCTATGGGCATAACAAACGCATTTTTCAAGAGGCCTGTTGACGAGGCAAATTGTTGATCTTTATTTAAACTCATTACAGTCTTTGCAAATGCAGAATTTGCACAAACTAATTTCTATTTCACTTTGTTTTTCTTTAGCCGGACAGAAGTAATCCCCATTTCGGGAAAGAATTTCCAATTTGCCAGGAAATTGCATACCTAACGGATGAATTGGTTTGTTTCCAATAAAAATAAGGTACAGGGTAACTGTTCGGAAAAAACATGTAATCATCTTTTCTGTGTGTTCTGCCATGGCTAATTTGTCAATGCAAGCATTCGTTTCCCTTAGTTTATTCTGATCAATAGTCACTTTTGTGTCCATTATTTCTGCACATTTTATTTCCTGTAAAGTTCGGTATAGATACTCAAATAAGTCAACAGAATAGATCTTTCGGTATTTTTCAGGAAGATTCTGAACGTTATTGACCATGTATGTTCGGATTTTCATAATATCGCATATGCTAAAGCGGGATGCCTGCAGTTTTAATTCCCTGAGCAAGGTTTCGTTGTTACTCACACCATTTAAACCTCTGCTATTTTCTTCGCTCATAACGTTCCAGCTTTAACTTTATTATTAGTTATATATTTCAAGGGTACAATCTAGGAATATAAATATAGAAATATACTACTTAAGCAATTTTTTATATTATGTCATAACATATTATGGCTAATCTGTAATACAAATTTACAACAAACCCTCCTCAAATGGCACAAGGGTGACATAAGGGTACTTGAAGTCCATCGTACATCAAGCAATCACATAGCTTCACTATATCTGTCATGGACTAACTCTCAATTTATTATAAGATGGTTACAGGATATATTCATTTTCTTAGGCGATTCTACATACAATGTTCTGCAGTTCCACAAACTGCTCTTTTTCTTGCAACCATCATGATAATATAGGTGTTTCTATCCTCTCGCTATTAGTCTGATTGCAAATGATAAATTGATTTTTTCAATTAATTTTTGCCATTTTTGAGCTATTTAGATCTCAGTTCGACCATTTTAATATTTTATTTAATATATATGGTTAGAATTGTTTTAATGTATTCATTATATTAAGTGTATTATTTTATCGATTATAAGTAGTATCTCATATTATCATTATAATATTAAATATATGTTAAAAATCATTTATTACTTTTAAAGATTATTTAATAAATCAGTTTAAACTATGTACAAATGCTAAATTGAATTATTATATCTGCCTATTTTTATAAATAATAATATGGTATGTATAGTATAGCTCTTTTGAAAATTAAAATATATAAATTCGTATAGCTCAATAAAACTCTTTTTTAATACAGAATATGATATTTTTAAAGCAGTTCTCTCTCCTATTTTATTGGGTAACTCATCCATAAGATCAATCCACTCTAAACCTGTATACACTTCTTTAGTATAGTGCTGAAACAATTCTACAAGTTCACTCAAATCAACAACTAAATTTGAAAATATAATATTCATATATGATATGGACTATTTCAACTAAACATAAAATACCAGTATGGTTTTATTCACACACGTGTTCCATATTATATAGGTATATGCTATGTATGATCTACAACCCCCCCATTTAATGCAAAAAATTTGCTAGAAAACAAACATCTGTTGTGTGACATCATTTTGTTATCATAGTGTTTGGAATAACTACTTTGAAGATATGTTATATGCAAAGTTGCCTGAAGGATGTCTGCTAAACTTTTATGCAAATACTGAATTAATTAAATATGTTGCATATGTGTACATACTCATTTTTAATTCATGAAGGGTACACTATACATCCATTAATAGTATATATAAATATATCTTTATAATATTCAGTTGTGGCTTTTTAAGCACAAACAGATTCCCACTGTTTATACGCATCAACCAATAATTAAATGAATTTATCAAAAAATGTGGATTCATTTTTTATAACTTCTTCTTACTTCAACAGTCATTTGAAACACGGAAGTTTAATTAATTTTTTCAATCAATTCCTAAGGTTTTTAACTCAATCAGCGGTGCATGCACAGGTCCAATAAAATCAATTAGTAATAAGACAATGTTACATTTGTTGTTTTTAATATAATGTCTTTTGTACATTAAAAAATAACTATGTTTTGTAGTATACAATATATGGACCATTAATATGTGGAGAATAGCATAGTTATAAACACTCGATATTATAAATAACCTCAGTTATATATCTATAAAAATTCCAAAAATTTCTGCAAAACGAGCATATTTTTTACGGGCATTGTATAAATACTGTCTGACATATTTTTCACCTTTGGCTTTTGAAAACATTGCTTCAATTTCTCTGGGAGAAAAAATCGTTTTTAATGCATTTTCAGGAATAGATTCTAATAAATTATATCCTGATAAGCCAGACAGTTCGGAAGCCCCTATCCTTATACTTGGAACTCTGTTAGTAGATACTAACTCCATTTCTTTGCACCAGTTCCAATCTGAATCATAGATGGACAATAACAAGCGATTACAGGAAGTACATTTTGCTACAATGCCATAATGTGATCCAATTATGTGAAAACTGAGAGTTCTTAATTCATTTCCACATTGAATGCAATATCCAATGTCTCCAACATCATGCTTTTCTGGGTAATAAAGTTCATCTGCAATCCAGAGAAGATGTTTTTCAGGATTATACTCCAGATATTGCACTGAATGCATCTCTAAATTATCCTGCATTAAATCACGATTAATCTACAAACATATAAATAGGTTAAGATTAACTATTAAATATTATACAGGAGGAACAATTCCATGAGCACTTCAATGACATCAATCAGGACAAAGATAAAAGCGCGGCTTAAAAAATTTGTCGAGTTTGATGTTAGTGGTCTGCGAAGACGTGTTTTATCTCTAATTTTAAATTTAAAGCGATCTACGGTTGATGAGCTCCACATGGCCATCAGTAAAGATTTCGACGTCTCTCGTAGTGTTGTAGCATCGATGGTGGGTTATATTCACTCGAGGCTTGGAATCCTTCGCTCTCATAAGGAATCTTACAAGACTCCCACCGTATATTCTCTTAAGGAAGAATATGTTGACTTAATTCAAAATGTATTAGCATCAAAAAAACCCGCATCTTCCTGAGAATTTTGTATGGTGGCTGTAAAAGATGCTCCTCGAACGTCTACTACAATAGTAGTGCGCTCAGACTCCAGTTCACGAATAACTCGATCTAGGGATCCATATTATAGCTTGATGAGGCGTATCTTTCAAGAGGATGCTACAGCTACAAGAGGCCAAAAATTTCTTGAGATTGTTGAGAAGAGGCAGCGCAGTGGTAATCCTCTTAAGACTAGTGAATGGAAGGTATTGATGGACGAACTGGGCGTAGGCCGCTCCTCGTTTTATGCAATGCGCAACAAACTCCTTGGTGCCGGGCTTATTACAAATAAGAAGGGTGAATATCGTTTATCAGGTCAATTTAGCAAGGATCTCATAGATATGGCCAATTGGTGGCTTACTGCAGTATTGAATCAGGACTCAGAAGATGACTAATTGGCGATAATTTTATATACAAATTATTCAATGTAGAGTACGTTTTCATTGCAGCCCGGTAGTGTAGTGGTCAATCATGCGGGACTCTGGATCCTGCAACCTCGGTTCGAATCCGTGCCGGGCTACTTTATTTTATTAATAAAAGTACTTAGTAACTCTTGGAATTAGGGGAGTATTACTTGTATAAATTTTATTTTTGAAATAGCCTTAACTCTCTTTGTACTACTAGATTTTTCACAAATTAGCCTCTAATTAATTTAGAAATTATTCCCTCTGTTACGATGATCATATTGGAGTAGTAATAATAATTTATTACATAATTTGTATGAATCTAATATATATTGTATTATATATTTATTATTATGTATCGTCACTTATACGATATCCTTTACATCAAAATATTATGTCTGAAAAATATTTAAAAAGTTTTATGAGAATAGTTGATATATCAAGATAATATATCAACATTTTTTATTCCTTTGGGGTTGTATAATAAATTATAGGAATCCAGATTATAATTGATCCAATAACAATAATAAAGAAATTCAGCTCCGGCTCGGCAACAAATTCATCTATACTTGGATTTATCTTCAAGTATTCGTACAACCAATAGGCAGAATAAAAAATAACATTTATAAGCGCTCCGGCCATTAATATAAGTCCGTTATTCTTTTTTGTATCCATAAGAAGACCTTTTGTTTGTTATGTGTAACCTATTATTATAACAGTCGTATAGTGAGTGTTTCAAAAATATAATAGTACTTTTTCCGGCTCTGTAGAAATCCTCATTTGAATAACAAATATAACCTTGACATACCTGTCAAGATTAATCAAACAAACCCATATTGAACAGCATCTTTCCGGGAGCGAGCATTTCTGGCAGGGGTTTCAGGCCAAAGGCAGCCGCAGAGGCAGGACAGGATATGTTCTCAGCAGTTATCAACACTTTTTTCCCTGTCCAGCCCTCATAAGGGCCAGCAATATCTGGATTTTGTTGCGCCATCATAACCTGTAAAATCCACCTCTTCTTCGGCTTTCAGGAATTTAACTCCTACCGGCGCTCTTTGAAGATTCAATATATCTTTAAGTTCCTTTGCAAATTTTGCCATTAAAATTCTCTCCTATTTTATCTTTAATTCGTGCACACATTGTTTCTGAATTCTCTTTTTCAGCAAGCTGCTCCATATCTTTGCAAACAAGAGCATGATGTTGGCTATTTTCAGCCATCTGCTGGATTATCCCCCTGAACAGTGGATCTGTGATTTTCAGATAGTAAAAAACCCATTGATCTTCTTTCTTGCCTCTTACAAGATCAAGGTCTCTCATTTTAGCAAGATGACGGGAGACTTTGGGCTGGGGCAGGTCCAGTATCTGGCATATCTCACACACGCAAAGTTCTCTTTGATTCAAAAGCATGAGGATTCTCAATCGGGTCTCATCAGAGAGGACTTTAAAGAAGTCTTCCCATTTGCCTGTTCTTTTTGGATTTGTTAATTCTAGTGGGTACATGCGTATATTCAAATATATGCATGCATATATATTAATACTTTTATGTGCTCAGAATGAGCATGGAAAGTGATATCAAATAGGGTTGCTTGAAGAATTACTATATTCATGCTGCAGTCCAATTCTCATTTCAATTACAACATAAGATTCAGCTTGCTGCAATCAGTCTTATGGTATCGATCTGAAAGGATGGCAATGAATATTATGGATGAGACAAAACGTATATTTGTATTCTAAAGTCACACTCAGTCAGGATTGTCATTTTCCAACATCTGACACCGCTACCGGAGCAGATGCTGCATAGTTTATCAGATGTTTTCTCACCGAAAAAAAAAACAGCAAACTTTGCCCCTCCTCTTAATTGCAGCAGTTTATCTGTGCATTCTTCTCTTCGAAGAGATGACCATGCACTTTCATTGTAGTTTTGCCATTCAACAGTTGATTACTACAGGAAAGGTTGTGGAATGCCAGAGTATAGCACCATAAACGACATATAGATAACATTGTTATATAGTAAAAAGATGTGTGAAACTAGTGGACACAACTGTAAAAACAAACTCAATTATCCTGAAAGAAGATGGATCCAGTTCCTTATCCTTCGGGTAGTATGCCAGGAATCACTTCATGGCTATGGTATTGTAAAAGCTATAGAGGAATTAAGTGAAGGTAGGCACATCATCAAATCAGGCACCATGTATACAACCCTGCGCAGGATGGAAAAAGAGGGACTGCTAGAATCCTTCTGGGAAAGAAGTGATACAGGCCCTGACAAGCGCATGTATAAAGTTACCGGGGATGGAAGGAAGCATCTCAAGGAGTGGCTTGAGATGCTTATGGAACGGAAAAGGATGATGGAAAAGATTCTTTTATTCTATGAACAGGAATTCAGAGGTGATGACTGTGAAAATATTTGATGTAACAGATGAAATCAAAGGAATGCAGCCTGCAGTGGGAACAAACTCGGATCTGCTATACCAGGCAGATGAGTTTAAGGTAAGAAGGATAGGCCTCTCTCCCCAAGATGAGATTCCGCCATGTAAGATGGCATCAAATGTTGTTTTCTATGTGGTTGCGGGCAGTGCAGAAGTATCCGTAGATGGCGTCAGAAATTCCCTTTGTGAGGGGAGTGCCTTGTAACAGGACCTGCGACCCTTTCAATGAAAAGTGAAGAAGGTGCGACGATACTTGGCATACAGATATCAAAAATGTGATCTAATGATCGATACCTCCTTATTCATCAATGCTTTCGCACTCATAAGCCTGGTCTATGCATACCATCATGACAGAGAGAGGACAAAGGAGGCACTCATCAAAACCGCTAACTCATTCATACATATAATGCCGACAATCCTGGCTATAATAGTATTCATAGGATTGTTGCTTGGATTGATACCTCCTGCACGGATATCAATGCTCATAGGCGAGCAGTCCGGTATCAATGCTGTCATGATGGTAGCAGTTATAGGTTCCTTCCTGCATATCCCTGCCCTGATATCCTTTCCCTTAACAGCATCACTGCTTGATGCAGGAGCCACTGTGACTATTGCCGCTGTATTCATCACAACACTCACCATGGTAGGCATGGTCACACTACCTCTTGAAATAAGGGAAATGGGCAGAAAGATGGCGCTTCTAAGGAACGGGATCAGTTTTTGCATTGCCATAATGATAGCTTTGATCATGGGAATGATACTGTGAAACAGGAAAATGAAAATCAAAAAGTAAGAATCCCTTTTGATGTGATAGCTCTGCTGGTCTTATTGGTGCTGACATTTGCCTTGCTTTCTGCATACCCCGAAAAACGAGACCCGGTTACCGCGGTTTTTGCCAGTTACTTGCTTGAGATGATGCTTATATTGCCGGCTGTGATGGTGATCATGGGGCTGTTCTCAGTCTTTGTTTCCGACAAAGCGGTTGTCAAGCACCTTGGACAAAGTTCCGGAATGCGGGGTTTCTTTACAGCCCTGTTTTTTGGTTCCCTCCCTACTGGTCCCCTCTACGTCGCCTTTCCCATGGCCTCTGCAATGCTTAGCAAAGGTGCCCGAATATCAAATATTGTCGTTTTTCTATCAGCGTGGGCATGCATCAAGATGCCCCAGGAACTTGTGGAGCTGCAATTCCTTGGACCGGAGTTCATGGTGGCAAGATTGATACTGACAATTATATTCGTTGGCCTCATGGGAATTATCATCGAATGGGTCCATGGGTAGGGCCACTGAGGAAGTATCTGAGGAAAAGAGTAGTACAGGACATTAAAAGAAGGTTGATTTTAAATGACCGTCTGTTCAATTGATCAAAGAGGTTATTTCAGTGTTTGAACCGATTGTTCTTTTAGTGCTATTCGTTGGTGGTTTTGCAGCTGCTGCAATATCAGGCGCGGCAGGATTTGGCGGAGCATTGTTATTATTGCCGCTATTGACAAAAACTATAGGAACAACGATGGCAGTTTCTGTTCTGACAATTGCACAGTTGATCAGGAACCTGTCAAGAGTTTTTTTGGTTCAAGCAAATTAAATGGAAACCTGTTCTATTGTTCATATCCGGCGCTGTGCCAATGAGTGTTTTAGGAGCATATTTATTTGTAGAGGTGCCAAAAGAAATAATATCCCGTCTAATAGGACTTGCAATTATCCTGTTTGTGATATTGAAATATTTTAAGATATTGAAGTTCGATCCCCCGATAGTACAATGATTCTGGGTGGCGAAATAACAGGTTTCGTTTCAGGACTTGTCGGTAGTGCAGGACCAATAGGTGCAGCGTTGTTCTTATCTTTGAATCTGCCCCCGGTCTCTTACATAGCAAGTGAGGCAACAACTGCAATAGCGATGCATGTTACCAAAACCATTGTGTACCAAATGTATCTGGGTATAGGGTTGTCAGCTCTGTCGATTGGTTTGCTTATGGGTTTTTCTATGGTTCTTGGAACGTGGACTGGAATGAGAATGGCAGAAAAGATTCCAAGAGATAAATTCAACAAGTTTGTTGGGGGATTGTTATGTATAATTGGGTTACAGATGCTTTTGTTTGGATAAGGGAAAAGGAATAAATATTGAGTAATGAAATGTTAACAGTGCGAATCCGATAACCAGAGGCCATTTATGGATCCCATAGAAAAATACCAGTCCGTCTTTATATTGATGTCGGTGGCTTTGGGCCTTATCTTTGGCCAAAGTATGCTTGCCCGAAACTATGCTGCCCTTTTTATCGTTCCTTTTCTTATGGTGATGTTGCTTGGGATTTTTTTACAGGTTCCTCTCAAACAATTGAGAAATTCTTTTAAGAACTGGAAATTCGCAGGTATAAGCGCAGGCATCAATTTTATGTTCAATCCATTGCTGGCCTTTTCTCTGGGATTCTTGTTCTTAAGGGATACTCCGGCATTGTGGATAGGCTTTATCATGCTCATGGTTACTCCCTGCACGGACTGGTATTTGCTCTTCACAGGAATTGCTCGGGGTAACGTACCCCTGTCAGCGTCCATTCTCCCCATGAATCTGATTCTTCAGCTGGTTTTGTTACCAGTGTACCTTTTGATATTTGCAGGGACAATTGCAACTATTGACCCGACCTTGCTTATGCAGAGTGTCATCCTCGTCTTGTTAATACCCTTTGTTGGCTCCCTTGTCACAAAGGCCGCCGTTCCATCAATAAAAGGAGAATACTGGCTTCAGGAAAAAATCTTTCCCAAACTTGATCATGTTCAGTTCTTATTTCTAAATCTTGCAATTATATCCATGTTCGCATCCCAGGGTGAGCAACTTGTCCAAAATCCTCTGATACTTCTAAAACTCATAACTCCGGTCTTGCTGTTTTTTGTTATTGTCTTCATTGTCGGACAAATCGTTGGAAGATATCTTGGATTTTCATATCAGGATACAGTCAGCTTAAACCTCACAACACTTGCACGTAATTCCCCGATAGTGCTTGCAATCGCACTTACAGCTTTTCCAGAAGAGCCACTTATCGCATTAGCACTTGTAATAGGGCCTTTGATAGAGTTACCTGTACTTGGCATCGTATCCCATACATTGTTGTGGATCAGAAAATGGTGAGGTTGTGAGGATAAGGTCTGTTGAGATACTAAGGCATCTATATAGTTGAAACTCCATTTCTGGATTTTCAACTATATAGACTTCTTGTTTGTCCTCTTTTAAACACAAAAAGAATGAGATCAAAATCAAACCACTGATAGTGTGTACGTATCTAACATAATACCGGCAAACAGTGGAAGTACGGTACAACTACATACAGCAAGCAGACAACCCGAAACCGCAGCAACGGAATAAGAGATGTATTTTGGAGTGTCAGCACCGAAGTATTTCAGCACTGATTCCTTAGAGAAGAGTGATGCAATGGCACCAGCCAGGAAAAAGGCCGGAACCAGGCAAAGCAATACGTGCAACGCCAGATATTCTTGGACAGATTGCAATCCGACATTTATTAGATGGAACAGATAATCTTGAGTCATGTATTTCAAATATATTGAAAACATCATATTTAAGACTTTATGTTTCAAAAATGATTGAAATAACTCTTTATATTATAAACCTCAATTAATCATTAGTAGTGATTAACAAAACCGGAGACGAAGTACATAAGCGAAGTTACAATCAATTCCACTATTTGCGGATTTGTGCATAAGGTAAGTGGAAAAAGGAAAGGAAAAAACATTATCATAGACATCGAAACTGATTGTGAGAAAATCAAGAAAATGTCACATATGGAAATACCCATGGATCAGACGCTTGACATCAAGGATAATTATGTGTTGACAAAAGCTCAGGAAGCGCAATGTTCATCTAACTGTCTTGTACCATGTGGCATATTACACGTATGCAGGTTTGAAATGGGAATTTTATCTGAGTCCTTAGCAAAGAAATCAGGTAGCATCAGTATTGAATTCAAATAACTCATTACTTTTTAGTAAGAAAAGCTTAAAATGAGTATTAAGAGGCGGCTATACATGAAAATACCAGAGCAGGTATCCAAAGAGATAGAAATGATAGGGGGCATAGACAAAATAATTGAAAACGTCCTGATGAACAATGTGAACTTACCAGACCTAGCTACTTCTAGAGCAATAACTAGTATGTCAAGAATAACACAAAATTGAAAACAACCGAAACTGACCTTCTCTTAATCTATAAATAGGATGTTTTCTCAAACTATAATAATGAAGGTTGGAGTTATTATCCATGGCCCGGAGGTTGTTGATAGCGGTAAGGCCGGATCAATTCTTTCTTTGCTTCGTTCCAAACATGAGGTTTCTGCAATTGCAGTGGGAACCATGGGGCGTGTGGCTGTAAGGGAAGCATCCCTTAAAGATGTTGACATCAGCCAGAGGCTAAAACCAAGTAAAGCAATAGAAAAACTTGCACTAACCTGTCAATATGTTCTTTTGCTGAATACAGGGAAAAGTCTTGAAAGTGGACTCTCTTTTGGACGTATTGTTTCTTCAAAAATTTCCTTGCCTTTTATCCAGATAGAAAGACCTGGCTTGGATGATGGCAAAATAATTTCATGGGGAATAGTTGGGAAAAGTTTTCTCAAACAAATATCAGTGTTACTTCAATTGCCTGTTGAAGAGAATAGTTTGGGAAAATATTCCAACATTTTTCAGGATAGAGGCAGGATCTGTCGGAAAGTTGAAAGTGTGGTTACTGGTGAACTTATAATGGTCAACGGAATTGTTGTTGGAAAGGCATTTTCCGATGAAGTTACGATCATATTTGAAAAAGGGTTTATTGTTGATATCATCGGTGCAAAGGTTCGTAAACATGGTATTGAAAAACTTCATAGCTACGATCTTCTCCTTCCGCTCGATATTCAAAACGTATGGGTAAAAAGTGGTCCCTTGCGGTGCTCGACATCCGGCATGCTTTGCAGATGTGGGGATTTTCTGAATAAAAAAGACAAGGGAGAATATTCTGTCCTTATAATAGATCACGATTCAGAAAGCATCTTTGATCGAGTTTTTGAAGGCTATGATGCAGTTATTACTGTGGGAGATGATACAACATTTGTTGCTTCAGAAATTCTTTCCGGATTTGGCATTCCTGTAATCGGAATAACCGATGGGGATCGTGATGATGTTATGGCATTTTGTCGAATACCTTGCAGATCTACAATTTTTCGCTTAAAAAGTGGAAATGATGATCGTTTTGGAAAGCTTATTTTTACAAATATATTTGGAAAAAAAGAAATCGGAAACTTTCCGTCACTTACCTTTCTTGAGAGGCAAATTCTTGATATGGCAGGAAATTTAATGGAATACACGATCTATTTCTAATTTGCTTAGTTAATAAAACACGTGTATGAAGCATCTTTTCTTTATATTAATAAGGGGAATACAGGATTAAGGCAGCCAGAAGTCAGTGACATGCATGCATTGAGCAAAAATCACTTGATTGAATACACAACAAGATAAGTAATAAAAATGCAGACCTACTAAGATGTAGAAGCCTTTCAACTCCTGTCATTGAGATTGTTGCTCATTTTGAACAGTGTGTTCGTGAGAAAAGCGAAGCACTAGTGAGAATTATTGAAAAATCAAAATCCCTTTCAAAGGAGAAGTTATCCCCCCAAGGCCACATGCAAAATTTTTATTTTGCCTGGCAGAACAACTCCGTCAAGAGGAACGCATTGACCGTCCTTTAATACTAGCACAGTTTCCGAGTTAATTCTTAGATTTAGGAGTACCTCTTCATAGGTACTCCCTTCAGAAATCTCAAGTTCACTAATTTTGTTTCCAGGTAATTCCTCAATTTTAATTTTCATATTCATTCTAGAAGTTCGGTGCTTTCGGATGCCAGATCATCAAGATTTTCCTGAATCAGTTTTTCTTCCAGTCCCTCTGTCTTCTTCATACCTTTTCTCTCAGTATCTCTTTTGTTGAATTTTGACATACAAAATCACCACATCAATATTGATTCTGTAGGATTATAATCCTTTCGAGAAACGTTTAATAACAAGGACTGCATCATCTCTGCCATGTCCTTACGTGATTTGTTACCTCAAAATATTGAATCCATAATCTTCGATTTTGATGGAGTATTAGTGGACTCTATGCCCTATCATGCAGAAGCTTGGATCAGGGCATTTGCAGAAGTTGATGTCAACATAACTGCTGACCAAATTTACGGGATAGAAGGTTCAAACCATATTGGGATAGTCAATAGGATTTTTGAAATAAATGGAAAAAAACCATCTGAAACTCTAATTAATTCAATTGCGGACAGGAAGCGTGAACTTTTTTTTGAACTTGGCAGATCGAAAGCATTTGATGGTATGCAGGAATGTTTAAAGTCACTTCATTCTAAATACAATCTTGCTTTAGTTTCAGGATCTAACAGGCAAATTGTGGATGAACTAGTTTCTAAGTTTTATCAGGGGATATTTGATGCGATTGTTTCCGGCTCAGATATATTGAGTGGTAAACCCGCCCCGGATCCATACTTAAAAGCAATGGAAATGCTGGACATATCACCGGACAAATGTGTAGTTGTTGAAAACGCACCATTAGGTGTCGAAGCTGCAAAAAATGCCGGATTATTCTGTATTGCAGTCCCAACATATGTAGATTCAAATAAGCTGAAAAATGCGGATATCATTGTTGCAGACCACAGGGAATTACTTCAATATCTCTATAGCCTGCTTTAATGAATCAAACTAATCTGACTGTTTCAAGATTTGTTAATGCACGGGTTTCAACTTTTCTTTTTCTGTAGAGGGAACTTGCAAGATCAACACATGATCTTTCATCTCCATGCTCTGTGAAAATACGTTCTGGCTGAGGACGCATTTTCTTGAAATATTCCATGAGCTGTCTTCTGTCTGAGTGACCTGAGAATCCATCTATTACTTCGACATTCATGTTCATTTCAATTGTTTCGGTTCCACCTCTTCCAGAAGAAAGAGGAATTTCTTTCCAGCCTTTCTGGATACGTCTTCCAAGAGTCCCGTCTGCTTGATATCCCACAAAAATCAGTGTATTTTTTTCACTTGGCGCAAATGCCTTGAAGTATTCAATTACTGGTCCTCCATTCATCATACCTGAGGTAGCAAGAATAACACATGGATGAGGTTCATTAATGATTTTTTGCCGCAGTTCATTAGAATCTACGGGTTTGAAACATTCAGCAAGGAACGGGTTTTGTCCTTTCTGGAAAATAAGTTTCCTTAAGTCATTGTTCAGGTATTCTGGATATGTAGCATGAATTGCTGTCGCTTCCCAGATCATTCCATCAAGGTATACGGGGATTTCATCAATAATACCCTTGCGTATGGCTTCTTCAATAACAATCATTACTTCCTGACTTCTTCCAACTGCAAAAGCAGGAATAACGACTACTCCTTCCTGCTGAATGGTGTCCCTAATCACTTGTTGTAAGTGTCTTTCAGCATCTTTGAGAGGAGGCTGAAGAGCATTTGAAGCTCCGTAAGTTGATTCGGTGATTACAGTTTCAACCCTTGGGAATTTATTCACTGCTGGATTGAAAAGTCGTGTCGGACCGTACTTGAAATCACCGGTTATGACCACATTATGCAATCCGTCACCAATGTGAAAATGTGAAATTGAAGATCCAATGATGTGTCCTGCATTATGGAAAGTCAATTTGATGTCAGGAGCTATGTCAGTAACTTCTTCATAGTCCATTACAATGGTATGTTTAAGGGCGTTCCTTACATCTGCGGAATCATAAGGAATGCGTTTTCCATCCTTTGCTGCAACATCAATATAATCAAGCTGGAGCAGCACCATCATGTCTCTGGTTGGTGGTGTGCAGTAAATGGGTCCTTCATAACCATATTTGTAAAGAAGTGGTACAAGACCTTGATGATCAAGATGTGCATGGGTAACTATAATAGCATCAAGCTGTTTGAAAGGCTGTAATTCAGGAACATATAGATACGGAGTCATATTCTCGTCAGAACCCACATTGACACCACAATCGATCATTACTTTAGACTCCGGCGTTGAGAGAACAAAACAACTTCTTCCTACTTCTCTGCACCCTCCCAATGAAGTAAGCCTTACCCACTGGTCTTTGGAAGTTGACTCCCTATGGATATTTCTTCCAATGGTTTTCAGGATTTCCTTTCTTTCTTTGTGGTTTTTCTTCATAAACTCCCGGATATTGTTTACAGTTCTGGATTTAATGGGGGGTGTACGGACAACTTTTGGTGTCCAACCAACCTGTTTTGTAATTTCCCGAAGTGTTTCTCCATGTTTTCCAATCACAAGACCGGGTTTTTCTGCTTCAATGATTACTTCTCCAACGTCCGGATCAAAATGGAAATCGGTGATCGCAGATTCTTCAGGGACATTTTTCTTAATTAGATCAATTGATTCCTCAGGAGGAATCAATACTTTAGGATCAGGTCTTACAACAATGCGTGTTCTCAGTATTTTTGCAAGATTTCTTACTATATTTCCGTCATCTGCAAATTTACGAGGTTCTTCCGTATAAATAACGAGTTGTGGACCTTCGAACTCAACTTCCGAAATACTAACGCCCTGTGGCAGGTTTGTTTCGATTTTTGTTTTTAATTGCTCGATTAAGTCTTCGATAACCATTAAAACAGCCTTCCTTTATTATGGCAGGATAAAAAATATTGACGATAAAAAGTCTTAATAAAATATGTGAGGAAGTTAGTTTAATGCCTCACGTTTTTTGTTCACATCTTCAGAACTGATTTTTTCGTATCCCTGACGTGTAATTTTTACAACATCAATATCGTTTCCAGATGCAGAATCTCTTTTCATGGCGTTGTGAAGGGCACGTATTGCCAGATCCACTCCTTCATCTACAGTCATATTATCATGATAGCGGTCTTCAAGAACTCCATATGCTATAGGTGAACCGGAACCTGTTGCTACAGCCTGAGTTTCTTCAATATTTCCTCCCAGTGCATCAAGAGAATAAATAGCAGGTCCGTTTTTGTCAATTCCTCCAATCAAAAGTTGTACCATGAAGGGGTAATATCTCTGGCCGCTGAGGATATTGGATAGCAAAGTGGTAATTCCTTTGATAGTCATTGGTTCCTGACGCCTCATTTTGTATAATTGTGCTTCCACACTTATCAGACGAACAAGCTGCTGAGCATCACCCACTGATCCTGCTGTTGTCATTCCTATAAGATCATCAATCTGATAGATCTTCTTAGCAGTTTTGCTTGCGATGAAATTTCCCATAGTTGCTCTTTTTTCAGTAGCCAAAACCACGCCGTCAGTGCAAACAATTCCTACTGTAGTTGTACCTTTTAAATGTTTATCATTATCCATCAGTATTCCTCATGACAAAAAACGAAAAAATTGATATCTGTAAACCATGCCTAGCACAGAAATGCAATATGTGATTGTTAATTTTGTTATTTAACCTTTTCCGTATTGATATTTTGAAAATAACAATTTATCCTAATTCGAAAATTGACATAAAAGGAATCCTTTATTAGGTAAAAGGAGAACAAGGCCACATAGAACGTGCGTAACACTGCACTAGATCTAGCTATCGTAATGAGGAAAAGCCTGAATTTCCAACTGTTGCTCTGTCGATTGCAGCTGTTATCGGGCTGGAATTTATTTTTCAGCAGCGTTGTGATAAATAAGTAAATTACTTTTGATAATCCAGAAAAGTGGATGTTCATTTCTATCTTATTTGGATTTTTCTTATTGCAACTTATAATCGATTGAGCATATCGGCAAATATTTATATTCTGATAGCTTTTTTGCTTTATCTTTTAAAAAGGTGATTACATGATCAGTGTCAACGAAAAGGGACTTGCTATAATCGAAGAAATGCTTGACTGGGAAGAAGAGATTAAGATTGAATCAATGCAGCTTGATAATGGAGCTACTGTAATTGATTGTGGTGTCAATGTGGAAGGTGGCTATGATGCCGGTATGTATCTTTCCCGCCTCTGTCTTGCAGATCTGGCAGAAATTACCTACACCAAATTTGATCTAGAGGGTCTCCCTGTTCCTGCTATTCAGGTTGTAACCGATCATCCGATTGTTGCATGTATGGCTTCCCAGTATGCCGGGTGGAGAATTTCGGTAGATAAGTATTTCGGAATGGGCTCCGGTCCCGCCCGTGCTCTTGGTCTTAAGCCAAAGGAACTCTACGAGGAAATCGGCTACAAAGACGATTCCGAAGCCGCTGTTCTTGTAATGGAATCAAGTGCACTTCCTGATGAGGATGTTGTTGAATATATTGCAAAACACTGCAGCGTTGATCCTGAAAATGTTTACATTGCTGTTGCGCCAACAGCCTCAATCGCAGGTTCTGTGCAGATTTCTGCCCGTATAGTGGAAACCGGTATTCACAAGCTTGAATCCATTGGATTTGATATTAATTCCATCAAGAGTGGTTTTGGTGTAGCCCCAATAGCACCTGTTGTTGGAGACGACACTAAATGCATGGGTTCAACAAATGACTGTGTCATCTACTGTGGCGAAACCTATTATACCGTAGATTATGGACAGGATGATCTTGAAGATTTTGTCAGGAAAGCACCTTCAACTACATCAAAAGACTTTGGCAAACCATTCTTTACAACCTTTAAGGAAGCTAACTTTGATTTCTTCAAAGTTGACGCGGGAATGTTTGCACCTGCAAAAATCACAATTAACGATGTTGCCACCCAGAAATCATACACTTCGGGACGCATCAATCCACCAATTCTTCTCGAATCTTTTGGAATTAAGGAGGTATGACCTCCTTCTTTTTCTTTTATTTGAGGTGATTGCAATAAACGTTATTGAAACCTCTGAAGGCATCGGGGGAATGCTTCGTGGAATTGCCCGTGTTACCCGGGATTCCAAAAAAGTAATTTTTGTTGGCACTGCAGGTTTTTGCACCCCCATTTGCTGAGCTTGCAGCTTATGCTATGCGCAATAACCCTTCAGAAATTGGTTTTGTCGTAAATGACAATATTGATGGAATAAGAGCCATAATTCCGACAGATTACGGAATGCAAATAGGTGAGCCTATTGACTATCATGCTGATACCGTCGTACTTTTAGGCGGTCTTTCAATACCAAAAATCGGAATTGAAGTCGGGAATGTCAAAAAGCTATAAAATATTTGAAGGTTCTGACAGAAAATTGCTAATCGGGATCTGCTTCCAATCGATGTTTGAAGTTTGCAAATGGACAGAAAAACTTGAATTTGATTATCTTTTTGATGCGAATATATCTGCATCTCTTAAAGAAAAATAATTCATTCTATTCTGGCGTCTATGACTGCATGCCAGACACCAGGGGAATATTTCTTTATACGGCGGTATTCAAGAATTTTCACCATTTTCCCTTTATTTGATGCAGCTTCCATAATTCTGGATATGGGTCTTTCAGGAAATATCTTTTCAGGCACTGATTCATGATAATGTATTATTCCGCCTTCTCTTTTTAACGCAGAAATAGCGGTTTCCAAATATTCATGTGTGTTCCCAATATATCCCATCAGTACTCTGTCAGCCACAGCTTTAGGTGTTTTTTCCATGCAATCACCCAATATAGGTTCTACAATGTCTTCCACTCTGTTTAACCTGATGTTTTCCAGAAGATATGAGTACGATTCAGAATTCAATTCTATTGCATAAATTTTTTCAGGTCTTGCATGTACGGCGATGGGTATTGTAAAATACCCAATTCCTGCAAACATGTCCACAATAGTTTCACCTGTTCCAAGTTTGCGCATGTATTTTTTTTCATAAAGATTTCCTTTTGAATACATGACCTTTGTCACATCGAGTTTAAAGACACAACCATTCTCCCTGTGGACAGTCTCTGTAACATCTCCGGCAATAATTTCCCTTGCCGGTTGGCGTAGTTTTCCTTTAATTCCCTTGTCGTTAACCACGCAACTACATGAGGGATACATCTTCAAGAGCTCTTCTCCAATAACAGGTTTAAGGGATGCTATATTCTCAGGAATCGTAATGACAATAACTTTGCCTATCACCTGCCATCCGGAAGGCACATATTTGAGCTGGTCCGGAGCTACTATTTCCTCCAGTCTTTCTTTTAGATTTCTGAATTTAAAATAATATTCAGGGTTTTTCTGGTGAATGAGATCGTAGCCATCCACTTCTCTCAAAACAGGCACTTCAACAAAATTCAGATTCGAAGAAATCCGCATTTTCCGACTTCTATCGAGCAGATTATTCTGGATCAGATGCATGCGTACTTCTTCTGCTTTTTCACGGCGGACAAGTATTGCCTTGTTATTTTTTATCTGAATCATGGGTTTTTCCTGCAATTTATTAAAATCTTGACAAAGGTTTGTAGATTTGCTATCCAATTATTTTTCTGCATGAAGTCAAGCAACCATACAACCATACTACCCTTTTTTGCCACGAATCGTGCATGAATCGCTATAAATGGAGAAGTAAAACATCAAATACTTGAATTTTTGCAGGCAAAATCCAGACCATTTGATGAAATTCTATTGAAAAGCCAAATATACTAAATACATTGCCTGCTCAAGGGATCCGCTTAAGTCCCTCTTATTACACCCATATCTGAATTCAGGAGCGGGCCGATTTCAGCAACAATTCCGGGTCCGTCTGTTCCTTCTTTGCAAACAACAACATTTTCAAAAAGCCCAAGTTTCTCAACACCCAGGATATCTCTTCCATGACCTGTTTTCTTGATTGCAGCCTTAATTTTTGAACGGGTGGAAGAATTGATTACTACCCTATCCATTGGTGACTTTTTCCATTTCCACAACATATCAACGGTTTCAGCTGCAAATTCCAGAATATTGCCTTCTTTTGCGAGCTGGACTTTTACAGGAAAATATGGTATAAGGCCGAATCGAGTTGCGACCTGTTTTGCATTTCCTGTCCCTAAATTTTTGAGATTCTTTCTAGGGATACTCATTATCTTTCCGATATCTACAAGAATTTTGTCTTCTTCAACGGACTTTATGTATCCATTATAAACAATTCCGGCTTCAGCTTTTTTTGCAGGAGAACCATATTTTGTTTTCAGGAAATTAAGTGCAAATTTTGCATCTTCCCCGTCAATCCGAACTTCTAACCATCCGCTTTTATCAACATCTACCTCCAAACTTGCTTCCAGATCTTCAAGCTCTGCTGATAAAAACCTTTTAGCAGAAATCAGTGATTGTTGAAAATTTGTATAAACAAAAATACTAAGACAGGCTTTTTCCATATTAGCAGCCTCATCAATCTCTCTTGATTATAGAATTGAAAACATTTGCAGTATCGCTATAAGCTATCAATACTTCGTCATGAATAGGTTCTTCTGAATTTTCTATCATGTTCCCAACGAGTGCCACTTCCCTGCTGAAAGGACCAAGTTTCCTTTTTATTTTTTCATCATCAGCATTTGTCCTGACAAGCTCAGCGTAGTTCCTATCTATCTTTGTACGAAGTTCCCGGATTTTTCCAAGAATTCTTTTTGATTCCTCATTGAGACTATATTTTGCAGTATTTTCTTCTGCTTGAATAGCTGTAAGGTATTCCTGTGGAAGGGTGTCCTTAAGGGAAATAATCAGTTGTTTTAATGCATCAACCACTTCCAAACCATACTTTGTAAGCTCAACGTATTTTATTCTTCCATCTACCGTAAATCGGACAAGTCCAAGTTCCTCCATCTTGGATAATATCTTTGTTGTATGGGCAAAAGTAGAGTTAATCTCCTTGGCAACTATTGATGCATATGTTCTCTTGTGAGACCAGATTGCCAGTATTGCAAGGGTGGGTTTCCCCTGTAAAAAGATATTGTCCGTATTCTGTTTGCTCATTAGCCACTCACCTGAAAAATAACAAGTCTTTATTAGGGGGATAACCCATGATATTATTTAATATATATTTGTCGAAATTTGTCTGGTTATAAGTTATGGCTTTGTATAAATCCTCACCCAAGCTAAGCATGGAATCTTGATAGATCTGTCAGGATTGCGTGTATCCATACTTTTAATTTTACTTCTTTATTGATATCAATATCTTCTTGCACAGAGAGTTTTTCCATACTATTTTTGTCATTAAATAAGAGATTTAAAGGAGTTTTAGAGTTTTAATCTGGAACAAAACACAATCATCCTTTCGTGTTTATGGAACGTACACATGAGATTTTTTTATTATAAAAATAATAGACGGTTAACTTGAACTAAGGGAAAAGAATATTTCCACTATTTATCAATAAAAAAACCATAAGTATTATGCATAATCATGCGTAACATGAATGTCCAAGAAGCGGCATGCTGGATTACTTTGAAGATTATTAGAGGTGCATTTGATATCTCTCAACAAAATATTTAATGATACTTATATAATCATTGATGATTGGAATTTGTGACTTAACATCGAAAAATAGAACTGGACGATTACGTCATAAGATGCTATTTACCAACTACCCTTCAAAGGATGCAGCATGCAAACATTGGATTTGTAAATATAAACGAAAAGGAATTTCTAAAAAGGTGATTTGATGATTAATCATTTTGAGTATTATCTTATGGAAGATTGTCCTTATGGTGATTAAACAACTGAACTGCTTGGAATCAACGGTCAAGGAACACTCAGTATCATCTCGAGAGAAAATGGTGTAGCTGCCTGTAACGACGATCTTGCTGAATTTTACAAAACCCATGGTATTGAGATAAAATCGTACATAGAAAATGGGGTTCCCTTTGAACCGGACACCACAGTATTTTCAGCATCTGGTGATCTCAAAACACTTTTTAAACTCTGGCGCATATCCCAAACATTTCTTTCAATGGTCTGTGCAATTGCAGGGAAGACTCGGGAAATGGTTGAAGCTGCGAAAGCAGCCAATCCTGATGTGCTTGTTGCAACAAGCAGAAAAACACATCCAGGTTTTAGAAAATATGAATTAAAGGCAGTGAAAGCCGGAGGAGGAACACATCATCGTAATTCACTGAGCGATTCCATACTGGTAACACAAAACCATTTTGATGTAGTGTTTTGATAAACTCGGTGCACTCAAAAAAGTGGAGATTGAACCAAGAAATGAAGAAGAAGCTTTCAAGTATGCAAAAATTGCCGATCTGCTTCTTTTGGATCATTATTCTCCAGAAGGTTTAAAGAAGATTGTTCCCAGCCTCAAAGAAATTAACCCATATCTTGAAATTGCAGTTGGAGGAATCAAGGCAAAAGATGTGGCAGCATATGCTCCTCATGTAGATGTAATTGTGACTACGGCACCTTATTATGCTATGCCTCTTGACATGACTACTAAAATAAGTAAGATATAAGAATATTAGTGAGCATTGGAATTAATCTATTCCATGCTCACTCTGAGTGAAATTCAGACGTTCTTAAACCAACTTGTCTTTTTCCTTTGATCTTTTTTCCAAGATCTCAATGGCAAGATCCCTCAGTTTGAACTTCTGCACTTTCCCGCTGGCAGTAAGGGGAAACTCATCTAGGAAGAATACATGCTTTGGCACTTTGTAACGTGCAATCCGTGATAGACAATAGTCTCTTACATCCTCTTCGGTAATATCGCAACCTTCGTTAGGTATTATAAAAGCTCCGACTATTTCACCATATTTTTCATCAGGAATACCCACAACCTGTACATTCTTGACTTCAGGCATGGTGAAAAGAAAATCCTCTATCTCCTTTGGATAGATGTTCTCACCGCCACGGATAATCATGTCCTTTATGCGTCCGGTTATAGTGTAATAGCCATCCTCATCAACTGATGCGAGATCTCCGCTATGCAACCACCCCTCTTCATCAATTGCCAGTGCCGTCATTTCAGGCATTTTGTAATAACCTTTCATTACATTGTAGCCACGGCAGCAAATCTCTCCGGATTCATTAGGACCAACGGTATTTCCAGTATCGGGATCAACGATCTTTACTTCTATTTCAGGCATAGCTGTACCCACCGTACTCACGCGACGTTCAATTGTGTCATCGATACTTGTTTGGGTTATAACCGGAGATGCTTCAGTAAGTCCATAAGCAATAGTAATGTCTTTACAATGCATTTCATTTATAATACGTTTCATCGCCTCAATTGGACAAGGCGATCCTGCCATAATACCGGTCCTCAATGAAGAAAGATCAAACATATTAAACATCGGATGATTGAACTCTGCAATAAACATTGTAGGAACGCCATATAATGCTGTACACTTCTCTTTCTGTACCGCAGCAAGCACCATCAAGGGATCGAAACGTTCAATCATAACCAAGGTCCCACCATGGGTAAGAATTGCAAGAACACCCAAAACTATCCCAAAACAATGGAAAAGCGGTACAGGAAGACAAAGCCTGTCTTCTTTGGTAAATTTCTGTCTTTCCCCGATGTAGTAAGCGTTGTTAAGAATATTGTAGTGAGTGAGCATTACACCTTTAGGAAACCCTGTGGTTCCGGATGTGTATTGCATGTTTATCACATCATGGGCATCAAGTCTTTTCATTATTTTTCTTAAATTCTCATCATTTCCATGTTTTCCCAGTAGTAAGAGTTCACTGGTATTGTACATGCCCCTGTGTTTTTCCTGCCCGATAAAAATTACACTTTTTAAGTGAGGGAATTTGTCATTTTTGATGTGTCCACGTTTCTGAGTCTTCAATTCCGGAACAAGTTCATAGAGTGTTTCAATATAGTTTACATCACGGAAACCGTCAATTATGGCAATTGATTTCAGATCTGCATGCTTCATCAAATATTCTACTTCATGTATTTTGTATGCTGTATTGATAGTAACCAAAACTACACCTATCTTTGAGGTAGCAAACATGAAAGTTAGCCAGTCAGGCACGTTAGTTGCCCAGATACCCAGATGGTCGCCTTTTTGAATACCGATCTCAAGTAGACCCTTTGCCAGTAAATTGACACGTTCATTGAATTCTTTATATGTAAACCTGAGGTCCCTATCTGGATAGATAATGAAATCCCGCTCAGGATCTTTCATTACCTGTTTCTCAAAAAAATCGCCAATAGTATCATTTGTAAATGGCATAATAGATTATCTCCCAACAACATCATTTGTAAATTTGAGTATCTTCCTGAAAATGCTCTTCTAATGCTTTCCTTATATCATCGGGTATTGGCATAGACCTCTTGTTGATAAAATCATAATGAACTAGCACGGACCTGCCGATTGCACAGATTTTATCGTCTTGCCATGCTTCCTGCGTAACTGTGAAGGAAGATTTTCCTATTTTAGATACATAACTTATAATTGTGACATCCGATCCATAGATCATTTCACACAAATAATCATACTGGGTCCTTGCCATGATTAGTTTCCATTTTTCATAGCTTAAATCAAGGTCAGGAGTAAACAATCTGAATATGGGATTCCGTGACTGTTCAAACCATATCGCAATGGCAATATTGTTAGCATGTTTTAGTCCGTCAATATCGCCAAATCTGGGAGTAACAGTTGTTTTGAACATGTTGATCTTCTTTTTTCAGTAAGGTGTATATACAACTGCCAAAATCCTTGCATCCTCACAACCACATGCATGTACATGATGCGGAACTATGGAGTTGTAATATATGCTGTCGTTAGTTGATAATTCGAAGCTGTCCTTTCCATAAAGAACCTCTATGCTGCCACTGAGCACATAAATGAACTCTTCACCTTCATGAGATGATGGTTTTGATTTGCATGATTTCTGAGAATGTACATCTATTATGAAGGGCTCCATGTGCCGATCGGCTTTGTTAGCAGCAAGCGAGAAGAATTCAAGGACACTTTTCTCAGACGTGTCACAGTTTCCAGAGAAACGTACTATTTTGTTTGAACTTCCATCTCTTACAATCACAGGATCTGCATGTGGTATATCATCAAGGAATGTTCCCAGACGTACACCCAATGCCCTTGCTATCTGCATTAATGGTGCAAGTGAAGGTACAAGAGCTCCATCCTCTAACTGCTTTATCAATTCAGGGTTTGTATTGCTATTATTTGCCAGTTCTTCCACAGACATTTGGTGCATCTCACGTAGCTGGCGTATCTTGTTCCCCAACATGTTTTTTTCTACCATATCTTATCCTCTTGTTGACATTGTCAAACTTGCTTTTAATTAATATTAAAAAAGCTTTCCGATTTAAAATCAAACCACATTTTAAGATTATTATTATATTTTTTGCATTTATTAAATACAAAACAAATTAAAATGGAAGGTAATCTAACTACCAACAAGGATCTATCTGCTGATTAGAGATACAGGAAGCCTGATCTTTTCATAAATCTTAAACATACATTTTTGTTAAATTTATGAAGTATGAATTCATTTATGTTATAAGTTACCATGAAGCGGACTGACATGTATCTCACATACTTAATATAGGTAATAAAATTACTAAAAATGACAAGAGCTTGAAATTCAATGAGGCAGGGCTGAAAATGCAGGAAAAAATAAAAGAAATTGCTTTACGTATTAAAGAATTACGTGAATTATCTGGAACTAGTCAAGAAGAGATGGCTTCGTTTCTCGATATATCTGTAGAAGATTATCGCAAATATGAATCAGGGGAACTTGATCTCCCTGTAAGCATACTTTTTGAAATTGCACATCAACTTAAAGTTGATATGACAGTGCTTCTTACCGGCGAAGATCCGAGGATGGATATTTTTGCTATCACACGTAAGGGAGAAGGAGTAAATGTGGAACGAAGGAGACAATATAAATATGAAGCACTTGCACCAAATTTTATTCATAAAAAAGCAGAACCTTTTCTGGTTACAGTTGAACCTCAATCAGGCGAACAAACCACTCCCAATTCCCACCCAGGTCAAGAATTTGATTATGTTCTTGAAGGAACCTTAAAGGTTATCATTCATGATAATGAGATTATTCTCCACGAGGGAGATTCTATATATTTCGATTCTAGTTACAGTCATTCAATGCAGGTTATTGGTAATAAACCTGTCAGATTCCTTGCCATAATCTTCTAAAATTTTGAAAAACAAAAGAGAAAGGGTTTAAAAATGACATCGCTTATTAGTAATTTTGTACCAAAAACTGAATTTGAATCATACGATGATTTTTACCAAAATTTCAAGATCCATATCCCTGAAAACTTTAATTTTGCTTATGATGTCGTAGACATCTATGCTAAAAAGCAACCAAATAAGAAGGCTCTTGTCTGGTGCAATGACAATGGTGAAGAGAAGATTTTCACATTTGCTGACCTGAAATATTACAGTGAAAAAGCTGCTAATCTTTTCAGCAAATATGGTATCAAAAAAGGTGATGTGGTAAAACTAATCCTTAAAGGTCGGTATGAGTTTTGGATAAGCATACTGGGGTTACACAGGATTGGAGCCATTGCCCTTCCGGGATCACATATGTTAACAACGCGGGATCTTAGATACCGTATTGAAAAAGCAAAAGTAAAAATGATAGTCAGTGCTTCTGACGAAGGTTTGCTGGACTACATCGATGAAGCACATGAAGACTTCAAAGATATACTCAAAACTAAGTTTGTAATCGATCATGATCGCCCGGGCTGGATAAACTTTACCGAGGAACTTGCAAAATCTCCTGATGGCTTTGTACGTCCGGAAGGAGATGAGATGACACAAAATGAAGATATATCTCTCATGTATTTTTCTTCCGGCACTACCGGTTTCCCAAAAATGGTTCAACACGATTTTACCTATCCATTGGCGCATATAGTCACAGCTGGATATTGGCAAAACGTAATGGATAACGGTTTGCATCTCACTGTTGCTGATTCCGGCTGGGCAAAATGTGCGTGGGGAAAAATCTACGGTCAGTGGATTTGCGGATCGGCAGTTTTTGCTTATGATTATGAACGTTTTGATGCTAAAAACATGCTGGAAAAAGCAAGCCACTATAAAGTAAACAGTTTTTGTGCACCACCCACCGTCTATCGTTTCCTTATCAAAGAAGACATGAGCCAGTATAATTTCAGCAATCTAAATTACTCTGTGGTTGCCGGCGAACCACTAAACCCTGAAGTATATGAAAGATTCCTGGAATATACCGGACTTAAACTGATGGAAGGATATGGTCAGACAGAAACCGTAGTGGCGATTGCAACCTATCCATGGATGAAACCAAAACCCGGCTCTATGGGAAAACCCTCCCCAATATACAAAATTGAATTGATGCGTTCTGACGGAAAAATTGCGGATGTCGGGGAAGAAGGAGAAATAGTAATTGACATATCCAAAGGTAAGCCCCTTGGTTTATTTACTGGGTACCGGGGTGATCCTGAAAGAACCAAAAAGGTCTGGCACGATGGTTATTACCACACCGGAGATCTAGCGTGGAAAGATGAAGATGGATATTTCTGGTTTGTAGGAAGGGGAGATGACATTATCAAAAGTTCCGGATACAAAATCGGCCCATTTGAAGTTGAAAGTGCATTAATGCAGCATCCAGCGGTTTTAGAATGTGCCATCACCGGAGCCCCTCATCCTGTGAGAGGTCAGGTCGTAAAGGCAACTATTGTCCTTACGAAGGAATATAAAGCAAGCGAAAAACTCAAGAAAGAATTGCAGGATCATGTAAAGAAGATTACAGCTCCATATAAATATCCACGAATTATAGAATTTGTTCCAGAACTTCCTAAAACTATAAGCGGAAAAATACGCAGAGTGGAAATTAGAGAGCATGATAGTAAAGGGGAAGAAAACTGATTTATAGGTACTTTCCTTTTTCGTCAATGAAAAAGCATCATAAATTATGAGTTGATTTCATGAAGGAACAAAAAGCGGAACCTTATCCTTTAATTAATGTTCTTGAATGCAAAGGCTGTGGCAGATGCATTGCTGCCTGCCCGAAAAATGTGCTAATCATGAGTGAAGAGCTAAACAGAAGAGGCTACCATTATGCTCAATATAAGGGAGAGGGTTGTACCGGATGTGCCAATTGTTATTACACATGCCCGGAACCTCTTGCAATAGAGGTACACATCCCCATCAAAAAGAGGTGCTAAAAAATGGCAACACAGTTGACAAAAGGCAATGCTGCAGTGATAATAGGTGCATTATACGGAGGATGTGACTGCTATTTTGGTTATCCTATAACACCGGCAAGTGAAATTCTTCATGAAGCCTCCCGTACTTTCCCAAAACTGGGACGTAAATTTGTACAGGCAGAATCCGAAGAGGCTGCAATAAATATGGTATATGGAGCAGCAGCAGCAGGTCACCGGGTAATGACTGCATCTTCCGGACCGGGTATAAGCCTGAAACAGGAAGGAATATCCTATCTTGCAGGTGCAGAGCTTCCCTGTGTTATTGTTGACATTATGAGAGCAGGTCCGGGGTTGGGTAATATTGGACCGGAACAGGGAGATTATAACCAAGTGGTCAAAGGCGGAGGACATGGAAACTATCAGAATATAGTTCTTGCACCCAATTCAGTACAAGAAATGTGTGATTTTACAATGAAAGCTTTTGAACTTGCAGAAAAATATCGCAACCCTGTAGTTGTGTTGGCTGATGGTGTATTGGGACAAATGGTTGAACCCCTGAAATTCCCTGAATCTGCTGTTGAACCGGTGATTGATACTTCATGGGCTGTATGTGGTAATGAAGAAACCTACAAAAACCTTGTAACTTCTATTTTCCTTGACTTCAATGAGCTTGAGGATTTCAATTACAGGCTTCAGAAAAAATATGAAATTATCAGGAAGAATGAAGTTGATTTTGAGGGATATCTGCTATCGGATGCTGAAATCGTACTTGTGGCTTATGGTATAAGCAGCCGCATCTGTCGCTCTGCAGTTGAACTTGCTCGCAATGAAGGAATCAAAGCAGGTCTTTTCAGACCAATAACACTGTTTCCATTCCCAGAAAAAAAGCTTGTTGAACTGGCAGAAAAGGATGTTAAGTTTATTGCGGTGGAAATGAGCAATGGCCAATTGCAGGAAAATGTAAAACTTGCCATAGGTTCCAAGAGACCTGTGGAACTTGTAAACCGTATGGGAGGCAATCTCATAACAATGGACCAGATCCTAAATAGAATAAGGAAACTTGCAGGCAGAGGAGAATAAAAATGGAAGAAAAGGTTATCAAGAAGCCAAATTCGATGTATGATGAATTTACACGGAAGGGAGGTGCAGCACCGAAAGCTACGCATTATTGTCCTGGGTGTGGTCATGGAATCATCCATAAACTTATTGCAGAGGCAATTGACGAACTTGATATACAAAAGCGTTCTGTGGTTATAAGCCCTGTGGGATGTGCCGTTTTTGCTTATTACTATTTTGATTGTGGCAATCTGCAGGTAGCCCACGGGAGAGCTCCGGCAGTAGGTACCGGCCTTTCCAGAGCCGAAGGGAATGCAGTTGTTATATCCTATCAGGGTGATGGTGATCTAGCATCCATAGGTCTGAATGAGACAATCCAAACTGCAAATCGCGGAGAAAAAATGGCTGTTATTTTCGTGAACAATACACTTTATGGAATGACTGGCGGTCAGATGGCACCTACTACACTTATCGGTGAAAAAACAGTAACATGTCCAACAGGTAGGGATCCCAGATTTGCTGGATATCCACTTCATATTTGTGAACTTCTGAATACTCTGGAAGGTCCTGTATTTATTGAGAGAGTATCAGTTTCTGATATATCTCATATCCGTAAGGCGAGAAAAGCAATCCGAAAAGCTCTGGAAATCCAGAGGGATGGTAAAGGTTATGCATTTGTAGAGGTGCTTGCGCCTTGTCCAACTAATCTGAAGCAAAATGCAGAACAGAGTGCTAAATTTGTTAACGAGGAAATGGAAAAGGAATTTCCTTTAGGCAACTTTAGAGACCTCACAAATGAAAGGGAGCCTCTACCACACCTGATTAGTGATTATTCAAAGGAAAGTATCGATAATCTCTATAAGATTGATAGTTCTGCCTCTCCGGATGCGGTGGAAGATCCTGAATTTACACCCGTACTTACAAAAATAGCAGGTTTCGGAGGACAGGGTGTACTGAGCATGGGATTAATTCTGGCCCGAGCCGGTTGTCATGCGAAGCGTTTTACTTCATGGTATCCTTCATATGGTCCTGAACAGCGGGGAGGGACATCTAACTGTTCAGTGGTTATTTCGGGGGAAGCTATCGGATCACCGGTTGTTTATGAATCCGATATTTTGATTTCTATGAATCTTCCATCACTGGAAAAATTTGCCTCAGATGTCAAAAAAGGAGGATTAATTCTTTATGATTCCACTGTCGGGAATTTTGAAGCACCCACTGATGTAAGAGCTATAAATGTGCCTGCCACACAGATCGCAAAAGAAGGTGGCTCTGAGAAGGCAGCAAATACCGTAATGCTTGGGGTACTGATGCATCTCGGGGTTACAAGGCTTAGTATGGAGAATTATGTGGCAGCCATTGAGGAAACTTTTAAAGAAAAAGAAAAGCTCATATCTTTCAACCAAAATATGCTCAAAGCCGGAGCAAAGTGGGCCATGGAGAACCTTTAAAAATAGTCTTTAAAAGACGTTCTCGTATGCAAATTCCATTCATCATGGATATAGAGAAACGCAGTTATCCTGAAGTAATCACTATTACATTACATCAGGCTTTGTGGTAAATTGAAATAACAAAAACACAGTTGTTATCTGAGGATAACTATATAGTTTCTTTAGAATCCATAATGGAATCGAAACTTACGGATGCTTACATATTTCAGAAAACTATAATAGGAGGGATCTCCACGAGATCCCACAAATTATTCATTCTGCCAATGGATTTGATTTTGAAGCTTTATCATCTAGAAAAAGGGATTCAAAGGTACCCTTAAACTTGTCAAAAACGCTTCCACCTTTGTTGCTGTCTTCGTTTCCCCTACACAACCTGTCAAATTCCATAAGGGCTTTTTTCTGTTCTTTTGTCAGGTTTGTGGGGGTTTTAACAACAACCTTCACAAGCTGATCTCCCTGTCCGTGACCATGAAGATGGGGCATACCCTTTCCTTTTAACCTCATGATGGAGTGTGTTTGAGTTCCTGGTTTAATATTCATTCTTACTTTACCATAAAGTGTAGGAACTTCCACACTTCCGCCAAGCGCAGCCTGTGCGAAGCTAATAGGTTGTTCGAAGAGAATATCATCACCAATTCTCTCAAACATATCGTGGGGTTTCA
The DNA here is from genome assembly GCF_030156785.1 of Methanohalophilus sp. Taxonomy (GTDB): domain Archaea; phylum Halobacteriota; class Methanosarcinia; order Methanosarcinales; family Methanosarcinaceae; genus Methanohalophilus. Next base: position 94,061 of record NZ_JASGLW010000004.1, on the reverse strand, counting down.
CATGCAATACAACATAGAGATCACCTGAAGGAGCACCAGGTGAGCCTTCTTCACCTTCTCCAGCAACTTTTAATCTCAGACCGGTATCGGCACCCTTTGGGATTTTGACTGCAATTTTCTTAGTTTTCCTAACTTTTCCTGAGCCATGACATTCCGGACAGGGAGATGCGATAACTTTTCCAGTACCATGACACTGGTCGCAGGTAGTGGTAGTCATAAAGCGACCAAAGGGTGTATTCCGGGAATGGGTCACCTGCCCGGTTCCATTGCATTTGGAACAGTTGATCGGAGAAGTCCCTGCCTTTGCCCCGGTACCATTACATGCTTCACAATTTATAGTACGAGGGACTTGAATTTGGACACTGTCACCAAAAGCTGCCTGTTCTAGAGTTATTTCAAGATCGTAGCGAAGATCGGAACCCCTTGTTGGCCTGCGGTGTGTACTCCTCTGATCTCCAAATCCACCAAAACCGCCGAATCCTCCAAAGCCACCTCCAAAGATATGCTCAAGAATATCCTCAAATCCTCCGAAATCAGCAGTCCTGAAAATGTCCTCAGTTGAATACCGGCTATCAATGCCAGCATGCCCAAACTGATCATACTGTGCTCTTTTTTCCTTATCGGAAAGGACAGCATAAGCTTCCGATATTTCTTTGAATTTCTCCTCGGCATCTGGCTCTTTGCTTTTATCAGGATGATGCTTCATAGCAAGCTTACGATAAGCTTTCTTGATCTCGGATTCCGAAGCGTCTTTTGGAACACCAAGGATTTCATAATAGTCCCTTTGCGTAGACATGGTGGATTACCTCAAACAGGGATAAAAATAAAGAATTACAGGGATAAAAAGTTCCCTGTAAAATTACTTCTCATCGTCTACTTCTTCAAAGTCTGCGTCAACTACAGTTTCATCGGATCCGGTAGATCCTTTGGCAGCAGATTCAGATGATGCTGATCCTTCTGCTTGTGTTGCTTCAGCTTCCTGCTGAGCTTTCTGGTACATAGCAGCTGAAACTGGATACAATGCTTCCTGAAGGGCTTCAGTCTTGGCTTTTATGTCCTCCAGATTGGAACCTTCAAGAGCAGTTTTTAGTTCGGCTGAAGCAGATTCAACTTTGGACTTCTGCTCTTCGGTTGCAACATCCCCTGCCTCCTTGAGAACTTTCTCAGAAGAACTTATAAGGGATTCAGCATTGTTGCGAATCTCAATTTCTTCCTTTTTAGCCTTGTCCTCTTCAGCATGAGCCTCCGCATCCTTGATCATTCTTTCAATTTCTTCTTCTGAAAGACCACCTGGTTTCTGGATGGTAATGGATTGTTCCTTACCTGTTCCAAGGTCTTTTGCACTTACATTGAGGATACCATTGGAATCAATATCAAATGTAACTTCAATCTGTGGCACACCACGTGGCGCAGGAGGAATTCCATCGAGAATAAACCGTCCTAGAGTCTTGTTTGCAGACGCAATGCCACGTTCTCCCTGAAGTACATGAATTTCTACGGATGTCTGGTTATCAGCAGCTGTTGAAAATATCTGGCTCTTCTTTGTTGGAATAGTAGTGTTACGTTCAATTAGCGGAGTTGCAACACCTCCAAGCGTCTCGATACCAAGGGTTAGAGGGGTTACATCCAGAAGCAAGACGTCATTGACTTCTCCTGCAAGGACACCTGCCTGAATGGCAGCTCCGAGAGCAACTGCTTCATCTGGATTGATATTCTTATAAGGATCTTTTCCAACAACTTCTTTCACAGTCTTTACGACAATGGGCATTCTTGTGGAACCGCCGATAAGAAGCACTTTGTCAATATCAGCAGGGCTCAATTTTGCATCGCTAAGAGCCTGTTTCATACAGTCAATTGTCTTATCGATGAGATCTGAAGTCATCTTCTCGAACTGAGCCCTTGTGATGTCAAGATCAATGTGTTTGGGCTGCCCATTGGCATCTGCGGTTATAAAGGGAAGGTTTATATTGGTTGTTAACACTCCGGATAGCTCAATCTTTGCTTTCTCTGCGGCATCTTTCAGACGCTGCATCGCGGCTCTGTCTGCCGAAAGATCAATACCTTCTTCCTTTTTGAATTCGCTTACGATGTATTCAACAATCCTGTTGTCAAAATCATCTCCACCAAGATGCGTGTCTCCACTTGTTGAAAGAACTTCAAATACTCCGTCTCCAAGCTCAAGAATTGAGACATCAAAGGTTCCGCCACCCAGATCATAAACAAGTATCTTGTGATCTCCGTGTTCCTTGTCAAGACCATAGGCAAGGGCTGCTGCAGTTGGTTCATTAATGATCCGGAGAACTTCAAGACCGGCGATTTTTCCAGCATCCTTTGTAGCCTGCCTCTGAGAATCATTAAAGTATGCAGGAACAGTTATTACTGCCTGGGTTATTTTTTCACCCAGATAACTCTCTGCATCCTCTTTCAGTTTCCTGAGGATCATTGCAGAAATTTCCTGGGGAGTATAATCTTTTCCATTTAGCCTTACCTTGTAATCAGCTTCACCAATATGACGTTTGATGGAACTTACGGTGTTATCAGGGTTTGCTATCAGTTGCCTTTTGGCAAGCTGCCCCACAAGTAACTCCCCTTTTTTGGAAAATCCTACGACTGAAGGAGTTGTTCTTCCACCTTCTGCATTTGGAATAACAGTAGGTTCCCCACCTTCTATCACTGCCATGCATGAATTTGTAGTTCCCAAATCAATTCCAAGTATTTTACCCATGTTAATTACCTCTTTGAAAATTGTTAATATGATTATTACTATTGTTATACATTTCGATTTATCTTATCAGGATAATCAATCTTTGGAGTTATCCTGATCTTGATCTTGATCTGAAGGGTTCTGGCAAACCGTAACCATGGCCGGACGAATTACCTTGGAGTTAAACTCGTAGCCGGGTCGGCAGATTTCTACAATGGTATTGTCAGGGTACTGATCACTTTTCACGTGATGCAATGCCTCATGTAAATGTGGATCAAATTCTTTCCCTTCACATTCGATTTTCTTCAAGCCTTCTTTCTCAAGAATGGAGATAAGTTGTTTGAATATCATTTCCACTCCATTGATCACGGATTTAACGTCTTCAGCATCCCTGAAAGAGGTTAAGGCTCTCTCAAAATTGTCGCATACTTCCAGAAGATCAAGAATTATGTTTTCAAGCGCATACTTCCTGAAATCATCCATTTCACGTTTGCTTCGCTTCCTGAAGTTGTCAAATTCAGCTTTCTGGCGCAACAGTTGTTCCTTTAATTCCGAAACTTCCCCCTTTTTCTCTTCAAGAAGAGCTTTGACAGTCTCAATTTCATCTTCATCTGCTACGGAAGAGTCTGGCGTCTCTGGTGTATCGCTTGTTTTATCGGTTTGTTTCTTTCTTTTGGATTTGCATGCCATTACGAATATCTCCGTAAGCTTAAAGTGTAATACAATGGTTTTGATTGAATGTACTTCTATAAATAGTTTGCGGTATCGTGTGCTTTACTGATAGTTAGAATCAAGCCTGTAAGACAAAAATTTGAGAATCAACATGCTTGCAATCATACAAACCGCAAGAGCAGACACCAGATTTTCCCAACCAAGTGCAAGAAAAGCATCTGTAAAAGCAAAGCTTATCCCCCCAAAAAAGGATAGCAATGCAAAAGTTGCAATTACAGAAATAAAAGCCCCTCCAGCCAGGGAGCCAATTTGATCGGCACCTCTTTTCTCAAAGAATACAGATCCAATAATGAAAATTACCGCAAAAATAAGCAGCACCAATGCTAATGGAATCGGACTGACTTTAGTAGAAACCATTTGCATAATTCCCATTGCCATACCGATCATAAAAATTGCCATGGCAAAGGATAAACCTATTGCCTGAAAGAATGGGTTATTTGATAGTTCCATATCCATCCCTCTCGGGATAAAATTTGTATTGATAGTATATATTCTTAATCAAGAACGAATAAGCCATATATCCAATAACGGAAGTTAAGCAAACATGAAAATTCTCATCTCCGAATACGCAACTAGCATCGGTATGGATGGCACATACCTCATAGAGGGAAAAGCCATGCTTCAATGTCTTACGGCATCCTTTGAAAATGCGGGACATGAAGTGATTTATACCTCCGCAAACATTCCCATTGAGTGCGGAGTAATGAAGCTATGCAATGAAGAAAATCTCATGGGATCACTTGAAGATTTATCCATGAAATGTGATGCTGCACTTGTCATTGCACCGGATGACTATTTAGCGGAACTTACTGAAGTTGTGGAAAAGAACACAATCAATCTTGGTTGCAGACCTGAAGTAATCAACAAGTGTGCAGACAAACTTGAATGTAGCCGTATACTTGAAGAGAACGGCATACCTTCACCAAAAACTGTTGCCCAGCAGAAGGGAATGAACGCTGAAATAAGATACGTTGTAAAACCAAGATTTGGATGTGCCTCCGAAAATGTTTCAATTGTCAATGGCACAGAAAATCTCAAGGATGGATATATTGCAACTGAATATATGGAGGGAGAGCAACTCAGCGTAAGCCTTGTTTGTTCTGACTCAATACTCCCATTGACAATTAACAAACAGATAATCGAAATCGTTGAAAATAAAAAAAATGCGTGTATTAATTATAGAGGAAGCGTAACTCCATATGTAACATCACGCAGGGAAGAAGTTATCAACACAGCAATAGAAGCTGCTCGAGTACTTGGTTGCCGGGGATATACAGGAATTGATATAGTGCTTGCGGAAAAACCTTATGTTATAGATATTAATCCCAGACCTACGACTTCTCTGGTCGGAATTAAGCAAATATTGAAAACGGAAATTGCAGAACTCCTGCTACTTGCAAAGGACAATAATTTACCTGAATCAGTAGTAGTGGAAGGAACTGTTACTTTCACTAAAGAGGATCTGAAATGAACATAATTGGAATCGATATTGGAGGGGCAAACACAAAAATTGCGTCGTCGGACGGAATAACTGCCGAACTTTATTATGTACCTCTCTGGAAAGAAACATCTCTACCCCAAGTCCTTAGAGATGTCGTCAAAAAGCATAACCCCGATAAGCTTGCGGTTGTCATGACAGGTGAATTGGCAGACTGCTATGAAAATAAAGATGCCGGCGTAGAGGAAATCGTAAATTCTGTGGAAGAAAACTTTGAAGGCGACACATACTACATGACTGTTTCCGGAGATTTTACCACTGAGATTTCAGAACCCCGCAGGCTGGCTGCTGCCAATTGGGTTGCTTCTGCGCGGTTAATTGGAATGGAAGTGGGAAATGCTATTTTTGTGGATATGGGAAGTACAACCTGCGACATAATCCCCATCAAGAATGGAAAACCCGTTGCCCATACAACGGATACCGAGAGGCTGGCAAATGGGGAACTCCTATATGAGGGAATATTGCGAACTAACATAGCAGCTGTTCTGGACAGGATAAATATTGAGATAGGCAATTGCAGGATTTCTTCGGAGCTTTTTGCAACGACCGCTGATGCATATCTTTTACTGGGGAATATTGATGAAGAGTCCTATACATGTGAAACGGCTGATGGAGGAGGAAAAACTGTTGAGGACGCTTCCCGAAGACTTGCGCGTGTTGTATGCGCAGACCTGAAAGACATCTCTTCAGAAGATGTTAAACAAATCGCTCTTGCTATAAAGGAAAAGCAGATCAAGGAAATTCAGGACGGAATCCGTGAAGTTGCAAGGAAACATCACATTGATACTGTTGTGTGTGCAGGATTGGGGGAATTCCTGATAGCAGAAGCTTGTGATAATATGGATATGGAATATTTTTCCATTGCACAGCGATGGGAAAATAATATTTCAAAGGTTTTTCCTGCTTATGCGGTGGCAAAGCTACTTGAGATGGAGCTGGAAGCTTAATGATGGAAAAAACTGTAATCAAAATCGGCGGAAGCTTAATTGAAGAAGCCCCACAGCTCATGAAACATATTGCTGACAAAAGGAAGTTGTTTGAAAAAAAGATACTAATTATCCCGGGCGGAGGAATGTTTGCCAACTTCATCCGGGAAGCAGACGACAAGCTTAAACTGAGTTCTGATTCAAGTCATTGGATGGCAATTCTCGCAATGGAGCAGTATGGGTATTACCTTGCTGAAAAAGCAGATGTTCCTGTGGTAGCGTCTCTTGAAAACAATAACCATCCACTCTCAATATTCCTTCCATATTCTTTCCTGAAAGAACATGATCCTCTTCCACATTCATGGGATGTTACGTCTGATACGATTGCAGCTTTTTTCGCAGCACAGACAAATGCGGATTTTGTCAAGGTAACTGATGTCGACGGGATTTTAGTGGATCAGAAACTTGTAGACGAGATATATGCGAAAAAACTCTCCAGTATGGAAAAAACATGCGTTGACATCTCATTTCCAGATTATCTCAATGAGAAAAGAATGGATTGTTTTGTCACAAACGGAAAATACCCTGATCGGCTGCTTGATTACCTGCAGGGAAAAAAAACGGTTGGAACCCTCATCAAGGGGAATATTTAAATGTAATATTGATTATGTACTCAAACCGTCATACTTACCATTTTGTTAACATTATTAATAAAAGGAGACAGAGGATGAAAGTAGTAGAAAAATGTACCTCCTGTGGCATCCAGTTGAAAGAGAAAGGATTCGCAAGATTCCCCTGCCCAACATGTGGAACCGAACTCGGGAGATGCGTAAAGTGTAGAAAACAGAGTAACCCTTATACTTGTCCAAAATGTGGATTTGTTGGACCCTGAGGTATTAATTATGGGAGATGTTGCAGCAACAATAAAGATAATGCCGGAAAGCGTTGACACTGACCTCGACGCTATCAAGGAAAAGATAGTAGAAGTTTTACCTGAAGGTGCAGAACTCTATGGCTCTGAAATAGAGCCTGTTGCCTTTGGTCTTAAAGCTCTCAAAGTAGTAATTCTAGTTGGTGACCTTGAAGGAGGTACCGAATCAGTTGAGGAAGCCATCAACAACATTGATGGTGTTGAGAGTTTACAGGTAGTTGAACTCGGAAGGCCTGTCTGAGGCTTTTCCAACGTTTTTTTATTTTTTAGGGCTTGTAGATCAGGGGAAGATCGTTACGTTCGCAACGTAAAGGCCGCGGGTTCGAATCCCGCCAAGTCCACTAAAAAGTTTTGATAGTTCAGAAGATGTCGTGTTTTTATTATCTGAATTGCGTCCATTCTAATATGTACATTACTATAGAAAATGAAGTGTAGAGGCATTTTTCCTACTTTGTCGAAGGCGGATTAAACATCTTCAAAATCATGTTTTGGAATTGTGAACCCATACTGCTCCAATATTGAGCGACCTTTTTCTCCCGTGACAAATCTACAAATATCTGAGATTCTATCGGGTGCTGGGTTGATGTAACTACAGCTATGGGATAGTAAATAGTTTCGCTCACTGGTACAGAACTTACTATTTCTATAGTGTCCGGTGTTGCAGTATTGACATCTGTTATGAAAACAAATCCGGCATCAACTTCTCCCCTCTCTACATAAACCAGTGATTGTTTTACCGTGTCACCTATTATCAATTTATGTTGCACGCTGTCCCATAAGCTTTTTCAATCAGCGATTGTTTTGCATACTTGCCCACAGTTGAAGCTTCGGGATCTGTATATGCTATTTTTTGTACTTCAGGATTTGAAAGATCTTCTATGGTCCTTAGGTTAAGAACATTGCCCTTTGGAACTATTAACACAAGGTAGCTCCCTGCAAAGTCTTTCCGGGTATCGTTATAAACGAAACCATTCGAAGCCAGAATGTCCATTTGTTCTCGGTCTGCTGGAGCGTACACATCGATGGGTCTTCCTTCTATTTGCATTCTTAAAGAACCAGCATTTGCAAAATTCATGATGAGGTCAATATCTGGATTCTCAGCTTCAAACTCTTTTTCTATATCTGTGAAAGCTTCAACCAATACCGCAGACACAGATATTCTGATGGTGATAGGTTTCCTGTTCGTCATAATCTGAATTAGTTAAGAAAGCCAGAAGAGCTATGACAATAATGATTGCTGTAGTAACCACAAGTAAGGTCTGATTCTTTTTATCCATTGAAATTACCTGTTTTTTGATTAGATTTTATAATTTAGTTAAAAACGCTATCAACTGCGTTAGGTATTGGTGAACCAAACGGTAATTAGTTACTGCAACTATATATAGTTTGCATAATATGCGAGCATCTCAACATTATTCGCTTCCTTGGAGATACACTCAACTCTACCTTGTGGATCTGGATTCTACGTGGAAAGTTAAACAAGATTCAAAAAACTGAATGGGAAGGAAAAATTAGATGACTTGGTAGTCTCTACCTCAAAAACATTCCAAAACCTAAAATATGTCTCACGCCGTATTTCTAATTATGAGTTTGATCATTGAAGAACTTGTTAAATCGCTCGATTCAAAACAGGCAGCTTACGTAAACCTTGACCTTCCTGAACCAACAAATGGAGAATATCTTCTCGGGGTTTTTCATCTTGTGCCCGGAGGAAAACTGAACATACTTCAGGCGGCAGCCGAGATTGCAGCAGAATCATCCACAGGTACAAACTTCAAAGTAAACACTGAAACTCCTTTTTCCAGAACCATGAATGCGCTGGTTTATCAGCTTGATCTTGAGAAGAATCTGGTCTGGATTGCCTACCCTTGGAGACTTTTTGACAGGGGGGGAAATGTCCAGAACATCCTTACTTACATAGTAGGAAACATTCTCGGCATGAAAGAGGTATCCGCATTAAAACTGCTGGACGTTTGGTTCCCACCATCCATGCTTGAGCAGTATGACGGTCCCAGCTACACAGTGGACGACATGCGCAAATACCTTGATATCTATGACAGACCGATTCTAGGTACCATTGTCAAACCAAAGATGGGACTTACCTCAGCAGAATACGCTGAAGTCTGCTACGACTTTTGGGTAGGTGGCGGGGATTTCGTCAAGAACGACGAGCCCCAGGCAAATCAGGACTTTTGTCCATACGATAAGATGGTAGCCCATGTCAAGGAAGCCATGGACAAAGCCGTTAAGGAAACCGGAAAGAAGAAAGTCCACTCATTCAATGTATCATCAGCCGACTTTGACACCATGATCGAGCGGTGTGAAATGATTATCAATGCCGGCTTTGAACCCGGAAGCTATGCTTTCCTCATTGACGGCATTACTGCCGGCTGGATGGCGGTTCAGACCCTCAGGCGCAGGTATCCTAACGTATTCCTGCACTTCCATAGAGCGGCGCACGGTGCCTTCACCAGACCCGAAAACCCACTGGGATTCTCAGTACTTGTCCTCTCCAAATTCGCACGATTAGCGGGTGCCTCAGGAATCCACACCGGAACCGCCGGTGTTGGAAAAATGAAAGGCACTCCTGAGGAAGATGTTGTTGCAGCACATGGGATCCAGTATCTCAGATCAGAAGGCCATTTCTTTGAGCAGGCATGGTCGAAGATCATGGAATCAGACAAAGATGCCATCAATCTCGTAAACGAAGACATGGCGCATCATGTAATCCTCAAAGACGATAGTTGGAGAGGCATGAAGAAATGCTGTCCCATCGTATCCGGAGGTCTCAACCCAGTAAGGCTCAAACCCTTCATTGACTTAATGGGCAACGTAGATTTCATCACAACAATGGGTTCAGGAGTTCATGCACATCCCGGCGGTACCCAGTCAGGTGCAAGAGCACTGGTCCAGGCATGTGAGGCATATCTTAAGGGCATTGATATCCATGAATATGCTAAAGACCACAAGGAACTGGCAGAAGCCATTGAGTTTTTCTCAGAGGATTGATGATGATTCATGTGTCAGTATATATGTTCCTGACCTCTCCTCTTTTTATTTTTATCCTCTGTTTTTGTTCATAACATCTGGTACAATTTGTTTTTTATACTTTTCATATCAATTTTAATGAACTTATTTTTATTGTTTTTTTGTGAACTTGTCGGATTGGTTGGAGGGAACATACAAAAATATTCTTCAAACCAGACTTGAAGGGCAAAGCTCGCTAATCTTACAAATCCCACATTTTGGCTTGCGGGCATCGCAAACATTGCGTCCGTGTAGGATGAAGGTCATGGAAAGATCATCCCATTCTTCCCTGTCGGTGAGTTGCATGAGGTCTTTCTCAATTTTTACAGGGTCCTTGTTTTTGCTCAGGCCCAGTCTTCCCGAGAGGCGTTTGACATGAGTATCAACTGCCACACCATCGATGATCCCAAAACCCCTTGCAAGTACAATGTTAGCAGTCTTACGGGCAACTCCCGGAAGCGTTAGCAGGTCTTCCATGTTGTCTGGAACTTCACCCCCAAATTCAGTGATTATTATTTGTGCACTCTCCCTGATGTGCTTTGCTTTGTTGCGGTAGAATCCCGTTGAATAGATTTCCTTCTCAAGAGCTTCTTGATCGGCGTTGGCAAAATCTTCCACAGTCCTGTACTTTTTGAAAAGCTTCTCGGTAACCATGTTCACCTGTGCGTCAGTACACTGGGCAGAAAGAATAGTTGCTATGAGCAATTCAAGCGGGTTACTGAAATGAAGGGCGGCTTGCGGGTTGGGATATTCTTTTTTCAGAATCTCCCAAATGGCGGGAAAATTGGAGCGGTTATCGGGGATCATGCTGCTAACATACGTGTTTTGCGACTATAAAGATATGGGGTGGCGTTTCCCGATACATGTATTGGAAAAAGTGTCACATATAGAAAATTAGGTGGACCTGAAAATAGAAGTAGAATAAATAATTTGAACAGGAAATGAGTTTTAAAATCCTTCTACTCTCTTTTAATTTCAAGAATGCAGAATCTCTTATAGATCATCTGGAGATGTTTAAAAAGAAAAGATTTCGGGTTTATTCCAACCCGAACTTAACAATATTTTCGTCAGCAATTGCCTGGATCTTCTTGAGTTCCTCGTCGCCACCTTCCTTGGTAAACAGGTGTTTGAACCTGCGCTGCATTTTGAGGTAATCCTCAACAGGTTTTTTCTGCTTGCCGATTTTCTTTACAGAGGTGATCTCACCATTTTCCATTTCGTATAATGGCCAGAGACCGGTTTGGACTGCAAGCTTGGCAACTTCCACAGTCTTGGAACTGTCGAATCCCCATCCTGTTGTACACGGTGCATGTGCGTGAATATAGGTAGGCCCTTCCACATCAATGGCTTTTTTGATCTTTTTGATCATGTCCTTTGGGTAACCGAGTGAAGTTGTTGCTATGTATGGTGCACCATGTGCAGCCATTATTGCAGGCATATCCTTCTTTGGACGTTTGTTACCAAAAGAGATAGCACCTGCAGGACTGGTGGTTGTGGATGCATCATAGGGTGTTGCACCACTCCTCTGGACACCAGTGTTCATGTATGCCTCGTTATCAATACATACGTAGGTTATGTCATGACCTCTCTCAAATGCACCGGAAATTGCACGCATACCGATGTCAATGGTACCCCCATCACCGCCGATTGCGACAACCTTAGTGTCATCTTTGCCCATTGCCTTAAGTGCAGCTTCAATACCCGAAGCCACAGAAGCGGCATTCTCAAACAATGAATGAATCCACGGAACACCCCATGCAGATTCAGGGTAAGGAGTGGTCATAACCTCAAGACATCCAGTCGGGGAAACGACAATACAATTCTCACCTGCGGCCATCAGGGTGAACTTGGCCACCATTGCGTCACAGCAGCCTGCACATCCCCGGTGTCCCGATTTAAACAGGAAATTCATAGCAATTCCTCCTTCAAGTCAGCATACTGGCTCTCAACCGATATGCCTGATTTCATAACATTTACGGCATCATCAATGATCTTCTCAATAGTACTTAACGGAATGTCACGACCGCCATGACCAATCATACGTCCGATAACCGGCACATCAATGCTGGTGTTGTAAAGGCTTGCCTTTGTCTCAGTGAACAAAGCACCCTCATTAAGACCGAGTGAGATATTCTTGTCAATTGCAACAACGACTTTTGCATTCTTGATGGCGTTGCGGATAGCTTCCACCGGGAAGGGACGGAAGGCTCTGACCTTAAGCAGACCGACCTTAACACCCTTTGCCCTGAGCTTATCAATTGTTTCTTTGATTGTTCCAATGACAGAACCCATTGCCATCAGGATAATTTCGGCATCTTCGGTTTCATATTCATCAATAAGACCGCCATAGTAACGACCAAATGTCTTATAGAAGTCATTTGCAGCTTCCTCAACCTTACCAAGTGCATTGTCCATTGCTTTCTGCTGGAGATATCTAAACTCGGTGTAGCATTCCGGATCAGCAAAAGAACCAAAAGTCATCGGGTTTTTCGGATCGAGTTTGTACTCTGGCTCATACGGAGGAAGATATTCATCCACGAGATCCTGTTCAAGAAGCACCAGGGGTTCATACACATGGGAGAGAATAAAACCATCCATACATGCCATAACAGGAAGCATGACATCCTTATCCTCTGCTATCTTGTATGCCTGTGCGTGCATGTCAGATGCTTCCTGGAGATCTTCTGCATAAAGCTGTATCCAGCCTGTGTCTCTCTGGGAAATTGAGTCCTGCTGATCGTTCCAGATGTTAATGGGAGCACTGACAGCCCTGTTGGCAATTGTCATGACGATGGGAAGCCTCATCCCGGATACATTGAAAAGTACCTCATGCATAAGTTCCAGACCCTGTGATGTGGTAGCAGAGTAACATCTTGCACCTACTGCGGAAGAGCCTACAAGTGCGGAAAGAGCAGAGAACTCGGATTCCACATTGATATATTCACAGTTTGGAATCTCGCCATCTGCAATGAATTGTGACAGATCTTCCACAATGTGTGTCTGTGGAGTAATCGGGTATGCTGAGATGACATTCGGTTTGCACACTTTTACGGAATGAGCAACCGCATATGAGCCTTCCACAACATCCATCTTGTCTTTGTTAAGATCACGAATAACTGCCATTATTTCTCCTCCAGTACCATGGATATTGCTCCCTTTGGACATTCATTGGCGCAAATCCCACACCCCTTGCAGAAATCATAGTCAAACTGGAAGTATCCATCTTCTCTCTCAAGTACTGACATGTCGGGGCATAATAGTTCACACAATTTGCATTTGACGCATTTGTCATAATCGTACACCGGCCTGAATGTCCTCCATCCGCCAGTTTTGTTTATGCGGGTAGAGCCCGGATCACAAACTCCGCCAACCCTTATGCTCATCATGCATCACCTCTTATCTGGTTGTAAGCTTCAATCAAAGCCTCTGCGTTTTTGTCCCCAATCTTGCCAGGGAACCTTTCCTTAACTGCACGCACAATGGAGTCTGGTTTTATTTCGCCGGTAGCCCCTGCAAATGCGCCCAGTAAAACAGTGTTAACAATAGGCCTGCCAATAATATCAAGAGCAACTTTCGTGGCGTTTACAGTCATAACTTTTGCATTTGTCTTAAGGTCAAATTCTTCAGGGTCAAACTCACTGTTAATAATAATGACACCCGTGTCCTTGGCACCTTTTACAACATCCACAACTTCAAGCAGAGTGGGATCCTGAACAATTACGTAATCGGGTTCGTAAACCTGGCTTCTGAGTCTTATAGGAACATCACTTATGCGAGTGAATGCCTGAACAGGAGCACCACGCCTTTCCACACCGAATGCTGGGAAAGCCTGACTAAACTGGCCATCTTCAAAAGCAGCAACCGCTAACAACTCAGCAGCAGTTACTGAACCCTGTCCTCCTCTTCCGTGTATCCGAATTTCTTTCATGTTAACTCTCCACAATAATAACGGGAATTAGATTGAATATAAATCAGAGCCACAACACACATCAAAAAATGTTAGGGACTCATATCCTCAATGTTTAATTGTGTACAATCATTATTACTATTTAGTCTTTCGGTGAATATGCGAATTACAAATATCCTTAAAAGAGATTTTTAGACTGCACTCATCGTTTAAGGTATATTGTTGCATAGCCTTCGAAGATTGTCCAGAATTACCTGAGGATCCCTTACACCTTGCAACGATGAACGTATTTTTCTTGAACCCCTAAAGCCCTTCAAAAACCATGCCGTATGTGCCTGTAAATTCACATGGGACATAAGATCAAACTCCTCAAGCAACTGGAAATATTCTGAAAGGCAGAGCAGTTTCTCTTCAAAGGACGGCGTCTGAACAATTTCACCATTTTTGAGATAACATTTTATTCGATGGAATATTTCAGGGTCACCCAGTGCAGCCCTCCCTATCATCAAAGCATGGCAACCGGTATATTCAAGCACATCTGCTGCTGTCTGGCCATTTACGATGTCTCCGTTTGCAATAACAGGAATTGAAACCTCCTCACAGATCCGACGTGTGAATTCGTGATTTGCAATCCCTGAATATCCCATACTGGCAGTGCGGGCATGAACAGCCAGAGCACTGGCACCTGCGGATTCAATTTCGCGGGCAATTTCCAGTGTCGCATCAATGCTGTCAAGAATACGAATTTTTGAAGTAACCGGGATGTCGATAACATCAGAAACTGAACTTATGATGGAATGTACTTTATCTGGAAATGACAGTAGAGCCGATCCTGCTCCGCAGCCTCTGATTGCCGGTGAAGGGCATCCCAGATTAATATCAATGCTTGAAGGTCTAAACTTATCCACAAGAATTACAGCAGCTTTTCTCATTGTTTCCGGTTCACTGCCAAAAAGCTGTATCCCGTAAGGACCTTCGTTATCAGCTTTTTCAGCTCTCCTAAATGCTCCCGAATTGTCGTGCACTATTGCATCTGCATTCACCATTTCAGTAATGCAATAGCTGGCGCCATACTTTTTACAAAGTACCCTGTACGCCCTGTTTGTAACATCAGCCATTGGGGCGAGAATTAAATTCCCCTGAAAAAATGTTTTTCCCGCTTTCATAACTTCCTCATTGAAAAATTCCATGTCATGTGACCGGTTGGTAAATTAAGACCGGGCCGTTTCAATATTTCAAGCCCACGTTTTTCATATACCAGAGGCATTTTTCTTTCCATGCACATTCTCCGCATATTTCCAACACGTCATCTTTGTCAAGCTGCCGATTCACATACCGGATCAGATCCATGAAGTTTGCACAATAGCCTTCCCTGAATCCGAGTTTCCTGAGAATCAGCGCATCCGTTTCCCGAATATTTTTCCCGTTGTCACCTGTTTTCTGGCAGACGTTTTCGACGTTGTGCGGACAACAGTCACATATGTCATCGCAGCAGCTTACGATTTCTACGTCATCCGAGGAATCGGAATACATGACTTCAATGATATGTTTCATCCTTTCAACAAAATCAGGACTGTATCCATATCCCTGGAATCCCTGCATACAAAGCAGGTGATGCGCTCTTATTTTTCTCATGGGTGGTTGCTGGTATTATTTATTTGTTTTTTGAGGACTGCCGGTCCTTTGCACTTTCATTATCGCAGGCATTTCAGCTCAGTATATTATAAATATATTTATAATCCAAAACTTACAAGGATGAAAACCTGTATGTACTATTTATTTAAAAGTGAAATGCTATTAACTACGATATACCACATAAAGTCATTTTTCAAGAAAGGATTTTTATTCGCCTTAAAAATGAAATAATATAGTTTAAAGGTACAAACATGAAAATCAACAGGATAGAAAAGGTGCTTCCCTGCCCGTCTGACCCGAATAAATTCAGGGTCATTGCGTACCTTGACGAAAAACCGGAATTTGCTCTTCTGTATGAAAAGCTGAAGGACAAAGATGGATTTGTGTGTTCTTATTCAAAAAAGCTTGATATGTTGATAATCAGCCTCAAAAACGTTGAGATGAAGTTTTTCAGCAGCGGTTAGGTAATTATTAGAAGAGTTGATGATGTAGAAGAAGCAAAATCAATACTGATAGAACTTCTTGAGCTTGTATCCGGGATACTGGTAAAATCAAAAATTCACTGAGTTAATAACAGGAGTTTTATTATGAAAATTATCGCATTTGTCGGCATGCCGGCTTCCGGTAAATCAGAAGCATCAAAAGTTATACGTGAAATGGGAATCGAGGTCATCAACATGGGTGATGTCATCCGCGAAGAAGTTAAACGCCGTGGACTTGAACCCACAGATGCAAACACTGGGGCAGTGGCGAATGATCTTCGTGCGAAGGAGGGAATGGATGCAGTTGCAATTCGTTGCATTCCGAAAATCAGAAAAGCCGATGACAGGATTGTAGTTGTTGACGGAATCAGGGGAATCGCCGAAGTCAAATTATTCAAGGAAGAGTTTGGTGATGATTTTTTCCTTATTTTCCTCGATACACCTCTTAAGATGCGTTTTGAGCGTGTCCTGCAAAGAAAGCGCAGCGATGATGATATGGTAAGCCTTGAAGACCTCAAACGCAGAGACGAAAGAGAAATGAAGTGGGGTCTTGCCAAGGCCATTGAAGCCGCCGATATTACAATTGAAAATACATCTACACTTTCTGATTTAAGAGACAAGATCCGAAATACACTGGAGAACCTTTAATGGTAACTGTTGAAGTATGGGCTGAACTTTTTCCCACTGAAGATGTGGAGAAAGTACGCAAAGCCATAGAGAATGTCCTTACAGTAAAACTGGAAGTTTTTGATGACAAAATCCAGGGATATGGAAAACTCGATTCCCTTCTAAAGTTGCACAAAATGCTCAGAAAAGAGAAAATACTTGACAGTGCCAGAATGCCAATGATGGAAAACCTTGAAGCTAACAAGACTTCATTCACGTTCAAGCTAAACAAACAGGCTGCTTATGCAGGAAAAGCCAGCTTCCCAGCAGATGAAGGGGTACTGGGAAATATCAATGTTCGCATTCTTGATGATTCAAAAGCAAAGCTTGAAGAAGTAATAGACTGGCTTGCACCACCTACAGAAGAAGGAAAACCTATTTTTGAAAATCCGATGCCTGATGATTAAAAGGTGTAAATATGCGATTGAGTTTTTCAAGCAGGGCTTCATGCAGAGAGGTGTTCGATTGGGCATACCTTCTGGAGGACATCGGTTATGAGGGATGGGAAATAGTTCATGAGGGAGAACAGGAACTTACTCATGAAAATATCCTGCTAGTAAAAGACATTGCTGAAACGACAGATCTTGGAATAACACTGCATCTGCCATTTTCTGATATGAACCTCGCAGGGCTCAACAAAAATCTCCATCAGGAAGTAATGAGACAGATGAAACAGGCATTAAGCAATGCTGCCAACATTGTCGAACTTGCCGTTGTACATCCCGGATATCTTTCCCCTTACGGATCACAGGTTCCCGAAAAAGCACGTATGGTTTGTGTAAAGTCCCTGCAGGAACTTGCAAAAAGCGGTGAAGAACATGGTATATTGATTGCCATCGAAAACATGCCGGAAATCCCCATGGTTTTTGGAAAGACTCCTGAAGACATACTTTCAATTATTGATGAAGCAGGGACTGAAAACCTGAAAATGACTTTGGATATAGGTCATGCAAACACCACTGGGTTTGTTGATGAGTTTCTGGACGGATGCAAGGACATAATTGCGCATTGTCACATTCACGATAACAAGGGAAAGCATGACGAACATTTACCCTTGGGAGACGGGAATATTAACTGGAAAAATGTCTTTGAGAAATTAGAGCATTTTGACGGGTTTATGGTAACCGAAATGAAAGATCTTGACGAGGGAAAACGGTGCGTGGAATTCCTGAAGGCTATCCAATAAATGTTTCAACCAGAAAAACTCCTTCCTTTAAGGATTCTGCAATAAGCAAACAAACTACAATTTTGCTCCCATCTATGAGCTCCATAATATCAGTTATATTTAGACACTTTCTAATAAGACTGAAGAGATTTTTTAAGAATAATATAAAAAGTTTTGAAATACTTAATTATTCTGTTTTGCTCTTTGCTCTTGATGAAATATAAAAATAAAAATCGCTATGTTTTAATGAACAATGCCTAAAAATATATTACTGTTCCGACTTTATACTTCTATAAGCTTGTTTTGGAGGATTATTGAACATGGCAGATGAGATAGATTACGAGGTAATTGGAAAAGACATGCAACTTGTGGAAATCGAGCTTGATCCCGGGGAGAGCGTAAGAGCAGAAGCGGGTGCAATGATGTACATGTCTTCTGACATCAAAATGCATACCTCCACAGGGGGAGGGTTGTTTAAGGGTTTAAAGAGAATGGTAACCGGAGAGAGTTTTTTCATTACTTCATTCACAAACGAAGGAAGCGGAAAGGAAAGTGTTGCATTCGGAGCACCTTATCCTGGAAAAATCATCCCGATTGATTTATCTCAACATGGTGGAAGCTTCCTATGTCAGAAAGATGCATTCCTGTGTGCTGCCAATGGTATTGAAGTTGAAGTTGCTTTCTCCAAACGCATCGGTGCAGGATTGTTCGGAGGAGAAGGATTTATTCTCCAGCGACTTGAAGGAGATGGACTGGCATTTATCCATGCAGGTGGCACAATTGTCCGGAAAGATCTTGCATCCGGTGATACCCTGAGAGTAGATACAGGTTGCCTAGTAGCCTTCTCGGAATCTGTGAAATATGATATCCAGTTTGTAGGCGGTTTTAAGAACGCACTTTTTGGAGGAGAAGGTGTCGTACTTGCGACAGTTTCAGGCCCCGGAACCGTGTATCTGCAAAGTCTTCCGTTCTCAAGACTGGCTGACAGGATTGTAGCAGCCACCGGAATTGGCGCCCAGAAGCGTGGCGAGCGTGGAGGTATCTCAGGAATCGGCGAGGGTGCACTTGGAGGTATCTTAGGCGGCGATCGCAACTTCTAAACCAAGGGGATACAATAATGCGTATTCTTGCAATATCTGATACTCACAGTAACTTTAGCAGAATACCGGACATTCTTGATAAAAGCGGTGATATTGACCTTGTAATTGTCGCAGGGGATATCACCAATTTTGGTCCAGATGATCACGCACTGGAACTTCTGAACATGTTTGAGGTTCCAGTTTTCGCGATCCCCGGCAATTGTGATCTTCGCAGCATTATTGATACTATTGAGAAATCAGACGCAATTAATTTGCACAAAAGGGTGCAGGTATTCCAAGATGTTACTTTTATTGGAATTGGTGGTTCCAACCCCACTCCTTTCAAAACCCCATTTGAGATTGAGGAGAAGGACATAGCTTTATCGCTTGAAAAACTCCTTTCAGATGCAAAAAAGAACCATGGCTACATAGTCCTTTTGAGCCATGCACCACCATTTGGGACACTTGACAGAGTAAATAACAAAAATGTAGGATGCAAATCAATCTCCCGGATGCTTGGCAAAGTGGATCTTATTGTTAGCGGCCATATTCATGAAGACAGGGGAGTTATGGAGAAGCAGGGAACCACAGTGATTAATACGGGTATGACATCGGATGGTTCGGCTGCACTGATTGACCTTGATGCTGCTTCACACAAAATAAACGTTACAATGATTCAGGTCTGAAATATTTATATCTCGATTTTAAGAAGATCTGTTGCAATCTCCACATCCCCTTCAAAATCCTTGAGAAGAAATTCCAGTGTTTCTTCCTCATGACCCTGCATATGTGGATAAAGATGTGTCAAATAGAGTCTGTCAGCACCAATTTTATCCAAATAGGAAGCCAGCATGTCAGGGGTTGTGTGATTAGTGACTTCAAAATTAAGTGGGAATGAACATTCATGAATCAGGACATCTGCTTCTTTTGTGAGCTCCATGATTGAGTCACAGGGTTCGGTATCAGCAGAATAAACAAAAGCACTGTCTCCCTCTTCAAGCCGGTATCCAAGAGACGGAACACTATGTATTCCTGGAGCACAGCTGAGTTTGCAGTTCCAGCCAAGGTCAAGCTCGATATCAGGATTCATTTCTGTTACAGTTATATCAAAACCTCTCTGAAGATAGGGATAAACATCAAACATTTTGTCAAGCCAGTCCTGAGTGCCTTCTGGTCCTATTATCCGACATTCCGGTTTATCGCAAAGCCAGCGGCTCTTGAGCAGCGCAAGCACATCAGAAACATGGTCTAGATGCAAATGGGATAGCACGATGGCTTCTATATCAAGAGGATCATAATCGCTTTCAAAAAAACGCTGGAGAATCCCTGCTCCACAATCAAAAAGCAAGGGTCTGCCATAATTAGGCTCAACAACAAACCCTGATTGCACCTTGTCAGGTTGCAGGATTCCCACACCAGTACCAAGGAACTGTAACTTCATAATTTTAGAATAAGGCTTAAGTAACTTAACTTTAATTACTACACCGAACGGTGTATATAAATATAATCAAATTATCTTCAGCTAATTTATTTGCACTCTTTGCGAGGGTTGCCCAGCCAGGTCAAAGGCGCCGGACTTAAGATCCGGTAACGAAGGTTTTCGAGGGTTCGAATCCCTCCCCTCGCACATATTCTCTGGGATATAGTTAACCTGAATTTTTTGTACGGGGATGTGTATGTTGGGAACACAACCGTAAATTAAATCTCTAAAAATGTTAACTCATTTTGTACGTTAATACTGATCCACCATTTAACTGATTATCTCTATATGGCATTAATGAAAAAGATAAATATATATGCGAATAAAATAATTTTTAATAGTGAAATCGTACATAAAAATTAGTATTAGACTTTTATCAGTTATTGGTTTTATAATTGCTACATATATATGTTATACTTTTTTTCAAATATATATTACAGATTTTTCGTTAAGTTATTCAGTAATATTGATTTCACTTTCGTTTATGCTCTTGAAATCCGATTTAACTCTTTTAATCTATGAGAAATTTAAAGAATTTGTTCATGAGAAATATGATATTTTGGTACTGGGAAATAATATAGACCAAATACAAATAAAAAATCCAAATGGTAAAAGTTTTTTTTCAAAAAACAATAGATGTTATTAAAGAGCTTATCAATTTCAAGAATAATTTAATAATCTTAAAAATTACTTTCTTTAATACTATTTATGATCTATTTTCGGTATACATTGTATGGATTTGTTTCATTGGTTTTTTCCATCTAACTAACCTATATAGAGTTGAAATCTCAAATGAAACTACGTTTTTTCAAATTACTGCGTTGGTTGGACTTTTGCTTGGAATCTTTCAATTTATATTACAAAGAAATGATGAGAAATTATTGGCAAAAATTAATCACACTGGTAAAATGATTGACCAAATAATAAATAGAGAATCGTCATTTGAAAAATTTTACGACTCCATCCCGGATGTAAAACCAAATAAAGTCTTAAAGAAATGGATTCAAAATACAATTGATCCAAAATTGCAGATGAGAGATTTTTTTATGTTTATGCTTGGTGATGAAGATACAAGAAAACTTCTTTTCAAACACATCGACAAAACACCCATTTCAATAAATCTATCATATAATAATTCCTCTCAAAAATTTGAAAGATTGGATATTGAGGCTAAACGCAATCATTCAAGACGAAAAGATTTACATAAAGCATACAATAAATTTTTTGTTAATGAAAGTCGAATTGATGAAATTATCGACATAATATCTAATGAAATTAACTTGAATGATTTTAGATTAGTTGCATTAAGCAATATTAATATTATTTCGGAATCGATTCCACAGTTTACAAATAATCACTTATTGTCGATGGTTGAAGAACTTATGTCAGATTCCAAAAAATATGATTCCTCAAATATTGAATTTGAATCAGCAAATGGATATATTCAATATCTACATTATCAAGTTTCAATAAGAATAATGGATAAAATATTATCCTAATGTTAGATGATCCCATGCTTTCAACCTCTCCCTCACATGAGCATTCAAACTAAATGGTTTATTAGCTTCAGCATTCTTCTTCATGTAATGCAAAGTACCCTTAGAAAATCCCATCTTCTCCCATTCAGAATATGGTATATCCAATATCTTCTGCCTCATATCATCAGAATCATGTCTCAAAGGTATTGTTGGATACTCACCCGATATGTAGATGTTTCAGGAATCTCGGAAGATGTTGAAAATATTATGCGTACCAGCCTTTGAGCCCACGGATTTGATTGTTTCTTTGCGTGAAAGAGGATCCAAAAATTTCAGGGTACACTGGCGAATAGATAACTTCGGCAGTATGTAAATTGTGCAATTAAGCCGGTTTCCATTGTTTTGTCGGCAAATGTCCGATGATATATCTGGTAAGGTTCTCAGTATTCATGGATTCCACTGGGCAAAACTTATTTCATCTATAGTATCATAAATATACTATACATTAGGAGTATAGCAATGGTCGAAATAGAAATCGATGTAAGAGGGCAAACATGTCCCGTACCACTCGTAGAGTGTCGGAAGGCTCTTCGAAAAGCTTCAGAGGGTGATGAGATCGTGATTGTAGGCACGCATGCAGCCTCAAAGAAAGAAATTCCAATGGCATGTGAGTCAATGGGGCTTGAAGTTATGGGAATTGAAGATAAGGACAATGAGTGGAAGATCAGGATTAAAAGATGATTACTATGGGCGGTAAAGCCGTTTTAGTTTTCCAGAGTGGCGATATGGACAAACTTTACAGTGCACTTATAATAGGAAATGGCGCTCTGGCTATGGGCATGGAAGCATCCATATACTTCACATTCTGGGGTCTGGAAAGGCTTAAGAAAAGCGGGCTTGAGAAAGGCCCCCTTTCAAAAATGAATTTCTTTGGTCTTGGCAAGTGGATGGTCAAAAAAAGGATGAAAAAAGCTAATGTTGCTACCCTTGAACAATTAATGAATGATTACAAGGAGCTTGGTGGGAAAATTATCGCCTGTGACATGACCATGGAAATAATGGGTATCAAGCGTGAAGAGCTTCGTGAAGACTGGATAGATGAATGTGGTGCCGTAGGTACTTATATCTATGAGGCAAAAGATGCAGATATAAGCCTGTTTATTTGAATGGAGGAATTGTGTGTTTGAAGAAATGATTTACCTTGACAATTCAGCATGTACCCGACTTGATGAAAGGGTGCTTGAAGCCATGAAGCAATATTATTTTGATGTTTATGCTGTGGCAACTTCCGAATTCGGATATTCTATGGGTATTGATGCGAGGGAAGGGTTGGAAGCGTCCCGAGGAATTATTGCGTCAAAAATGGGAGGATCACCCGAGGAACTTGTGTTTACTTCGGGAAGCACCGAATCAAGCAACATGGCATTGAAAGGCGTTGCTTCTGCTCTTAAGAAGAAAGGGAAGCACATCATAGTTTCAAAGATCGAGGACTTTCCGGTTCTAAACACTGCAAAAGCCCTTGAAAAACAGGGATTTGAAGTTGACTATCTTGATGTGGATGGCGAAGGCAAAGTGGATATTGAATCCCTTGAAACCACAATTCGTGATGATACAATCCTTGTTTCCGTGCAGCAAGCAAACCAGGAAATCGGAACATTGCAGGATCTTGAGACAATTGCTTCTGTCTGTAAGGAAAAAGATACACTCCTTCATACGGATGCAACCCACAGTTTTACCCGCGTCCCTCTGGATGTTTCGAAAATACCCGTGGACCTTGTAACAATTTCGGGCCATACAATTCATGGTCCGAGGGGCATTGGTGCTTTGTATGTCCGAGAAGGAACTCCTATCAGAAAATGGATGGATGGGGGCTTTCAGGAATTTAATTTGAGAGCAGGTGTTGAGAACATTCCGGCAGCAGTGGGTTTTGCAAAAGCTGTGGAACTTGTAACCCCTAAGGAAAATAAAAAACTTGCAGAAATGCGGGACAGGGTTATTGACGGCGCTTTTGAAAAAATCCCGGATGTAACACTTAATGGCAGCCGCAAGGAAAGACTTCCCCAGAATGCAAATATCACTTTTCACTATGTTGAAGGTGAATCCATTACACTTCATCTTGACATGAGGGGATTTGCGGTCAGCACTGGTTCTGCATGTTTCAGTAAGTCTCTGGAAGCCAGCCATGTAATTCGTGGAATTGGTGGGGATCACGAACGTGCACATGGATCGGTCCGTTTTACATTCGGACGTTACAATACAATGAAAGATGCAGATGCTGTTGTCGAAGCAATCAGTGAAGTTGTCGAACAATTGAGAGTTATTAGTCCTCTCAGGAATGAAAATTGATCAGGTGATAAATTATGCAATTCCCTTATACTGAAAAAGTACTCGAACATTTCAGGCATCCCCGCAATGTGGGCAAAATCGAAAATCCCGACGGGAAATCTATGGAAGGCAGCCCTGCTTGCGGCGATATGGTTGCCGTATATCTCACTATTAACGATGATACAAAAGTAATAGAGGATATCAAATTCGAGTCTTATGGCTGTGCTTCGAATATTGCTACGGGCTCCGTAATAACGGAAATGGCTAAAGGCAAGACCATAGATGAAGCCAAATCCATCAGCTGGAAACAGGCAGCAGAAGAACTTGGAGGCCTGCCTCCTGTAAAGGCACATTGTTCGGTTTTGGCAGTCGAGGGTCTTCGTGCCGCTATCCGTGACTACGAAGAAAAGCATGGCCTAGTTACTGAAAAGGAGCCTACTACTGATGAAGTAATCAAAAGGCGTCTAAAACACGTCATGAATCCGCTTACAGGACTTGATGTTATCCGCACGGATTTGATCCTGAAAACTTCCGTTGAAGACGGTATTGTCAGGGTTGTGGTAGACCTCCCCTCGGATCACCAGTTCGCCTCTGCTATCAAGGAAGATATAATTGAGAAGCTGGACTCACTCTGGGATGTCAAGAGAGTTGAAGTTGTATTTACTGAATAAGTGATGCTTAGCCGAAGCATCACTTATTTCATCTTTCAACTATCAGAAATATATGATTTACTATTTTGTTTTGTCTTCTGTCATGCAGATGCATTTTACAATCTCAATATTCTTTACAATTTTTTCTCCAATGGTTTTATGCCTTTACATAAATAGTATTTCAAGTATAACAGAAGGGAAAATACAAAACATCATCACCATAGATTAAATGTGGTTGAACTATCTTTAATATTGGCATAGTTTCGAAAACCTAGTCGTCACTAAGGATGTGATCACGTTTGCACAGTACCGGTTTCATTCTTTAAATTCAAACATTTTATGCCAATACCAAGTACTATATAGTAACCAACGTACGAAACTACTTCCAGCAATGAAGGGTTCCCATTGTAACCGAACAAGGACTTCAGCAATGACCCTGCAATACTATTCTCGTTTAAGATATGGTTTGTGTCCCACAGATGTTCATTGAATACCGGAATGAGAGCAGCTTCCTGAAGTTCATGGATACCATGGGCAGTGAGTCCTGCAGCAAAGAGAATCAGGAAAATACTGGTAATGTTGAAAAACATACCCAGATTCAGATGGTATGAGAATTTGAACACCAGATACGCTATGACCGCAGAAGCGGCGAGTCCCAGCAAACCTCCATAAAGAACGGTACTTGTTTCTGTGTTCATTGCCGCAGCACCTATAAAGAGTACCGTCTCAATACCTTCCCTGAATACAGACACAAAAGCCAAACCCATCAAGCCATATTCTGTTTTGGAATCTACAGTTCTGCATATATTTGCCGATATGTTACTGCTTTCTTTGAACATCCATATGATCATTGAAGTGAGCACAAGAGCTGCAAGCAACATCACTAGTCCTTCAAAAAGGGCCTCATTTCTGCCTTTAAATTCAATTGCGAGAATATTGAATATGGTGGCAGCTATCAAACTACCGAGGATACCAAGACCCACTCCGGCATATACATACTTATTCACATAAACTCTGTTTGTTTTTACTAGGTAACCCAGAATAACTCCCACGATCAAAAGAGCTTCAAGGCCTTCCCTGAATGTAATCATAAAACTTTCCAGCATGTTTGATCTCCTGTGTTATTTAGGTACTTCTAATTAATTTAGGTGCACCTAATTAACGTTGTGAACTATATAAAAGTTAGGGTATCCTCAAATATAGTCTGTATCAAAACATGAAAATTGCCAGATCTATCGAGATGGTTGGATTCCAAAAAAGAGATTGGGTTCTTAAAAATACTATTATAGGTTTTTATCTATAATTTCTTGTATTATGTGATGACAACACTTACCTAATGGATTGTTGATTTGGCAATTAGGGTTATTCATTGCTCCTGTAATCCTTACAACATCTTTCACACTAGTTGCATTGTTGTCAATTATAGCGTTTATAACTTGTTCTTCGGTTACTTTATTACAATAACAGGCATATTTTGGTTTTGCATCCTTTTTAAACCAGATTGGAACTTTTATGTCACTTTTTTTGAACTCAATCTTGAAATCATTATTATAATAAGTAATCTGGCAATCTTTATTCATGCACAAATAATAGTCGGAAATACCCACTTTTTCTAGCAGGTCATCAGATACCATATGCCTTACAGTAATGTTTTTTACAAAAATGCCAGGACCTCTACAAACAGGACAAAAGCTATTATTGTCTTTTGCATCTGATTTTAAATTAGTTTTACAAGATATGACATTAAGGGCAATTTTGTTCATATTATGCTTGATCTCCTTTTGTCCATATTGATCAATATTTTCTTTATATTTTAACCATACTCTGCTTTTATATAAATATAATAAAAAGTGTTTGTATGTTTAGGTATTGCCAAAAGAATTCTGACAAATTCTTTCTCCATCCGTACGGAATAAAAGTTTAACTGGGAGAATGGCTGTATCGGAAGAGCAAAGGGGATTCACTCAGATGAATGACAGCTTTTAGTATTCCTGTTCAGAATTGAATCAATACCAGTAACATCGATTGAATCGATTGAGTCAAGTTATCTCTATCACCACAAAGACTAAATAAACTCCGTACACACATCCCCCATATAGAATGAGTAAGCTCATTTGAAGATATGACTGAGTTGATAAATTGCCAGTAAGTGAAGGAAATACAATAAAAATTGATTATATCGGCACTCTTGATGATGGAACTGTTTTTGACAGCTCGGAAAATCACGATCAACCCCTTGAATTTACCGTAGGTGCAGGAGAGGTTATTAAAGGTTTTGAAGAAGCGGTTATGGGAATGGAATTAAATGAAGAAAAAGAGTTCAGAATTGAACCTGCAGACGCATATGGTGAGATGAGCCAGGAACTTGTCTACCACATACCAAAAGAGCAGATCCAGCTTGACGGTGAAGTTTCTCCAGGTGTTATTCTTGTTGTAAAGACTCCTGAGGGAATGGAGTTACCTGCAAAAGTGATTGGTGTTTCGGATTCTGAAGTAGTTCTTGATATGAACCACCCACTTGCCGGGAAACCTCTTAATTTCAAAATCAAAGTGGTAGAAATATCATCTTGATTTCTTTTCCCACTTTAATTTTTTCCATTATACATTTCTTAATCCGATAACATCCAATTAGATTTTCTCAAAACGCCGTTTTTTCAACGCAATCAAAGGAAATGCTTTTGAAACGGTCGAGTAATACAATAATATCATTATAGGTCAACTAATTGAAATAATAGCCAACTAAAAAAATCAGAAGGAAAATAAAAAGGATTTTTCTCATGTGATGACCCCATTCCTCACATGAGATTCTTTTGTAAGATTATGTGGCTTTTCATGAGTTCTCGTTTGTAAACCATCCCTTTGTGTGCAGGCAGAATTTTACCAGCAGAAGCATCACCGGCACTTCGATAAGCACACCGACTACTGTGGCCAGTGCAGCCCCCGAGGAAATGCCGAAAAGCATGGTGGCGGTTGCAATCGCTACTTCGAAGTGGTTGGATGCGCCTATCATGGCTGAAGGAGCAGCATCCTCATAGGTGAGTTTCAGCATTTTTGCCATTATGTATCCCAGCAAAAAGATAAGACAGGTCTGCAGGAACAAGGGCACTGCAATATAGAATATGGTCAGCGGTTGTGCGAGTATTGTTTCTCCTTTGAAGCTGAACAACAGTATAAGGGTGACTAGCAATGCGATTATGGTTACTGGTGTCAGAAGGTGTAGGAAATTGTTGTTAAACCATTCCTCTCCCTTTGTCCTGAATATCAGTTTGCGTGATAGGTATCCGGCTGCGAGGGGCAGTGCAACATAAATTCCCACAGACAGGGCAAGGGCTTCCCATGGCATTGGTAGGTTACCTACACCGAGAAGGAAACCACCGAGCGGACCATAGAGGAGAAGCATTACAAGGGAGTTGATGGCAACCATTACAAGCGTGTGACAGTCGTTTCCTTTTGCAAGATATCCCCATACCAGCACCATTGCGGTACAGGGAGCAATTCCCAGCAGGATAGTGCCTGCAAGGTAGCTTCTCCAGAGGGGCACTTCGAGCATCTTTATGCCTTCAACAAGCACAACCGTACCTTCACCGTAGGTTGCACCAACCGGCAGATCAAGTCCCAGTGGCATCTTGACAAGATCGACTGCATCTGGGCCGATGAAATTGAGGAATACAGTGCCAAGGAAAAATATTGAGATGGCATACATTGTGAAAGGCTTGATTGCCCAGTTAATAAACAGAGTGAGGCAAACCGGTTTTAGGTTTTGTCCTGCCTTGATGACTTCCCCGAAATCAATCTTTACCATGATGGGATACATCATGAAAAAAAGACAGATTGCAATGGGGATCGAGACTATCGGAGCACCGTTTGAATAAATTGCGATACTGTCGAGGTATATTGCCAGTCCGGGTGCGATTTTACCAAGCAGTATGCCTGCAATTATACACAGAAATACCCATAATGTGAGATATTTTTCGAAAAAACCAAGCCCCTTTGGTCCCACAGGAGGGCAGCTTTCTTCTTTCATAGTTACATTTCTCCAAACTCTTTTTCAATCTCAAACAAAGGTGTTTCAATAATTACTGAAATGTAATTATCCTATAAGAGAGTTATGTTCAACAAAATTGAAATACTTCACAGTTGTAACCAGCAATAAAACAACTGATAATACAGGATGGTCAAAACCTACTCTCCTGCGATAGATTTATAAAAAATACTGCTATTTAGACCTTAATAGCGACGTGCGAGAGTAGCCAAGTGGTCAACGGCGATGGACTCAAGATCCATTCTTGTAGAAGTTCGTGGGTTCGAATCCCCCCTCTCGCACCATTTTCATCATTTCTTAAGAAAGGTCTAATCTGCTGGAGTTACCAGTGTGCCGACTGAAACTTTTGTTCAAGTTGTTGATAGCAAAATAATATATCTTGCAATCTTGCTTGTCACTATTTTTCTTTTTTTGTTATTTCTTAAAAGACGAAAACAAGTTTGATGCTATATAGTGCTCTAAGAATTGCTATGATTTTTGCAAAATGATGGGGGAGATAATAGAAATGTTTGCAACAAACGAGTGAATAAATAATCTGGATGCTTTTATGATGATAAATGTAACTGAAACGACAATGTTTGTTGTGCCAATGGCAATGAAGTTATTTGCTTGACTATACTTTTGATTTTGATAGTTAATTGCTGTTATACCCGAAAAAGTAGGTAGAAATATAGCGAATATTCTGAAATTTTATGCTTTAAAAGTACTTACCTCACGCGACAAAGATATTTCTACAATTAGTCTATCTATGGATATTATGGATATAGAAAATTTATTTGAAAGAACACAATCACCTTTAGATGATTTTGTAAATAATCACTTATCTATCCTATAATATTAAGCATAAAGAAATGGAGGATATGGATATGCAAAGAGATGATGTAATTGTGACCTATACTCAATCAGACTCCAATGAAATGATTTATTTGGCAGTTTTATTTTTTGCCGTATTAATTTTATTTTTCTGGTATCATAAAAGAAAACAAAAACAGAGTTAATCTGTATCTTAATAAGATCTATCAGATAATTACTTAGCAGAAGAGCTATGAAAAAATAAAAGGGGATTGTTATCGAAAATCCCCTCGGGCAATTTTAGGCAACACCAACTGCTTCTAGAGGAGTAACTGTTACAGCACTTACATACTGTGGAGGTATTAGGGGCAGCAATGCATGGTGAAATCCTTTGGTGAAATAAAATCCCGGATTAACGGTTCTTTCTTTGCTTACATCAACACTAGAAGCAAAAACAGCGAGCTTGTATTTCGAATCCATTGGTGAACTTGCTCCATTCAGCCATAAATATGAGAAAACATCGATTTCAGGAAGTTTGGTGGCCGTAGATGGATAAACAACTCTTGTTCTAGATCGGAATTTGACTTCTGAAGTAGACAAAGCATCGATCCATGAAGTATACTGCATTTCGTAGTATTGACCACGAGACTGTTCCTTTGGTTGAAGGCTTGTAGTTATCCTTTCATCCTCTGGCCAAGTCATTGGAGTTTTATAGAATCTTGATAATGTCTCTTCGGGAAGAACATCCAACGCTTCAGGGAAGATGGCTTCCAGAAATTCTCCTTTAGTTATGTCTGTACCATAAACTTCCTTCAAAGTCTGTTCTTTGCTTTCATCCATTGTGAAGGTGTATGATATTTCTTTTAGGGCACTAATCGGTACAACTTTTGCAGATACATTTGCAGGCATTGGCTCATTTTTGTTGTTCACGTGTACATCTGATGTTTGTTTCAGTTCTACGCCCATACCCAACTCTTCGAGCTCATATATGATGTCATCCACCTGATTAATGCATACTAAAGCATCCTCAAAAGATGAATCTCCATCTGTCACTACCTGATTTTGCTTTTCCACTGCGGCATGCAATTTGGCTTCCAGAATTTCTATTTCTTTCAGATTTTCCGGGGCTATGTCTTCGTTTGCCAAAGCTGCTGATGTAAGCAGGCAGATTAGCAAACAAGAAAACAAAATTATTTTTGTCTGTTTCACTAGTTCACCTCTTTGAATATTTATGCAAATTATGCAGAGTAAAATAACAATAAATATTGAAATATAATCTTTTACTCTTTATAATTTATAATGTGATCTGGGCGTACTGACATATAACATTTACGACACAATAGTTCATAAAATTCTCAAAGTAATAAACTTGAAAGTATCTGGCTCTAATTAATCATGCTCTTCCACGAAACTTCATCAACATAGCTAAATAAGTATGAACCATCTTTATAGCTGGTATAATTTCGAAAACCTAGTCGTCACTAAGGATGTGATCACTTCTGTCAGAAATCGTCTCTTATAAAGATGTCATCGATGGTGTCAAGTATGCCATCAAACGCTCACAAACTGTTCTTCCGGATGACGTACTCCGTGCGCTTGAAAACGCTGAGAAAAACGAATCTTCTGATGTGGCTAAACCCCATCTTCAGGCCATCCTGAAAAACGTATCCATCGCAAAAGAAAAAGGCATTCCAATGTGTCAGGATACGGGAATTTTCATTTTTTATGTTGAAATCGGAAGAAATATTTCATTATCATTTAATCTGGAAGAAGCCCTCAGGGAAGCACTCCGGCAGGCCACAGTTGAAATTCCGCTTCGTCCAAATGCTGTTCATCCTATCACTCGACACAACAGCAAAGACAACACAGGGGATGGTATTCCTGACATCAAGTACTTTTTCATTGATGAAGATGAGTTAAGGATCACCGTTGTTCCAAAAGGTGCTGGTTCTGAGAATATGAGTGTTCTTAAGATGATGAATCCTGCAGAAACGGGTTCAATTGACAACTTTGTTGTTGAAACAGTTTTCAATGCAGGTGGGAAACCATGCCCTCCTATTATTGTTGGTGTTGGTATTGGTGGCTCATTTGACAAATCTGCAATTCTTGCAAAAACGTCCCTTCTTCGCAAAGTACAAGATATGAACGAAGAAGAACTCACTCTTCTTGGAAAAATCAATTCACTGGGTATAGGTCCAATGGGCATGGGAGGAAATACAACTGCATTGGCAGTTCATATCAGTAAAGCACATTGCCACACTGCATCCCTGCCGGTTGCAATCAACATTCAGTGCTGGGCTAACCGCCATTCTACAGTTGTTTTCAGGAGGGATTCTCTATGGAATATTATCTGAAAACCCCCCTTTACAAAGATGATATCACCGATCTGAAATGTGGAGACGTTGTTTATCTCTCTGGGACAATTTTGACAGCTCGCGATGAAGCACATGCACGAATTCTTGAATTCAACAAAAAAGGTAAGAAGCTCCCTTTCTCCCTTGATGGAGCTATTATATACCATTGTGGTCCTCTTGTGAAGCAAATCGGGGATGAATGGGAAGTTGTAGCGGCGGGTCCTACCACAAGTGCCCGGATGATTTCAATGACGCCTTCTTTGTTGGATTTGTATGATGTCCATGTTCTCATCGGAAAGGGTGGAATGGAGGGACTATCATCTTCTTTTAAAGACAGGTGTATCTATCTTGCTTATACAGGTGGATGTGCCGCTCTTGCAGTTAGGAACATTAAGAAAGTACAAGCATTCCACTGGCCAGATCTGGGTATGGCGGAAGGGGTCTGGGAACTGGAAGTAGAATATTTTGGTCCACTCATTGTGGGAATGGACGCAAAAGGTAATGATCTATTTTCTGCTATAAAAGAAAAGGCAAAAAGGCTGCTTTGATTTCCATTTAAATTAAAAATGTAAATGCAGCCCATGCTACCAGTGTCAGTATAATTGAGTGCCTAAGCCCTGTTGAGATTTGTCCTTCTCCCATTTGTCCTGCTACAAGACCTGCTACAAATCCCTGGATTACGGATGCATGGAAAAGAAGTCTTTTGAAATTCTCGGGATCAAAAGCACCTATAAAGCGGCTGCCGACACCTGCTGCAGCTGCAGCCTGCCCGGCTTCGGCCATCGGAGGAATGAATTTTGATGATAGCATCAGAACGACAAAAATAAAGACTAAGAATGACATATAAATAATTACTATGTAAACCATCATATTGGAGATTCTTTCTCTCTGGAGTGTTTTTATTTCGTTCGCCTCCCTTGCTGCTGCTTCCAGAACAAATGTAATTCTTCCTCCAGCGCTGTCTGCCTCCTTAATCAAGGCCACAGTTCTTGATATGAGAGGTGTGTTCATTCTTTCTGCAAATTTGTCAAGCGTAGTCTCAAACGAAATACCCCATGATAGAGAAGCATCCATTCTCTGTATTTCTTCTGTAAGGGCACCATATTCTCCGCGTGTAACAGTATTTACGGCTGCCGGGAGGGTTAGGCCGGCCCTACTCATTTCAGCAAGATCACGAAGAAAATTAGGCAAAGATTCCTCAATTCTATCAATCCTCTTCCGTTTTCTGCTGAATGTAATTGCTGGTGGTGTTATTAAAATTAAAGCTGTAAAGATGACTACGTCGTCAATGAGTATAGTACCTTTTGTAGCATGGAATCCAATTATGAAGAATAATAATGCAGCGGGTGTGCTAAAGATAAATGCATATTCAGGATACTGGTAAAACGAATCCCTTGGACTTCGCAAGAACTGTCTGAGTTTGACGAACTTTTTTGATTCTTCAAGCCTTCCTTCAATATGCAGGTCTCCCATTTCCAGCAATTCTTCTTCTGTAAGCTGGTCAAGATTAATACCATCATTCTTTTTTTTATCAAAGACCTTCATATTATTCCTCCGGAGTCAGGCTGCTTACGACGATCAAAAACATTATGCTGCCAATTGGTACAATTGCGTAGATGAGCAGATACAAAAAAATGGTTTGTGTCCCACCCATAATTGACATTATGGAAATCACGATTATCAGAAACAATGGTCCTGCTACAAAGGCGGTAACGTAAGTTTCTCCCAGTAAACTCAGTGTTTCCAGGAATTCTCTTTGACGCTGTCTGTTTTCTACAATGTATTGCTCAGTTTTAATCTTAAAATAAGGCTCAAGTTCACCACCAGAGGTCACAACTGTAATACCCCCCTGCAAAAACTCCTGCAACATCGGTGATGGAGTTGTTTTGGCAAGGTTTTTCATTGCTGTAACCAGATCTTTTCCCAGAATTTCTATATCCCTTATAAGATAGCGTACCTCAGTTGATACTTCTCCATATATTGTATTCTTTGCAAGGGAGCGGAAAACTTCCACAGGAAGTACGCCTGCCCCTGACATTGCAGTCATGTAGTTAATTGCATAGGGAAGAACTTGTTCTATCTTTCGTCTTCTATTAGATGCCATGATTGCAGGATATGCAATAAATAAATTATAGATGGCATTCATGCTCAAAACTATTAAAATAAGGCTTCCAAAAATCTGTATTATTAATGCCTTGTAAGGAACGAGTCCACCCATCCATGCAGGTATCATAAGCCTGCTACCAGGTAAATTTGGAACTCCAAAAATTGTTAGTATTAGATTAAACAGGAGTACTATCAGAATTGTACTCAATATTGCGGTCAACAGGGCTCCTGAGAGGTACATCTCGTATCCTATATTCATTCTGTTTTTCAGGAGATTCATCCTGAGGTTGTAGTACTTTTCTTTTCTCTGCTTGAAATAACTTCCAAACAGTGAATAGGCAAAAACGAAATAGCTGTTGGTCATATAAGATCCTGTTCCACAAGTTTCATTATGGTATCCGGTTCTCTCTTATATGCAACTACAATCTTGGAAAAATCCTTGAAGTTGCTTATACCTTTTCTTCTTGCCCATTCAATAACTTGCTGGCGCTGTTGTAGCTCCAGTTTGATCTTGCTTTCATCCCAACCGCGGTTTTCCATCATACTCTCGATAACGTAAGATCTTCCTGAGTATTGGAAAGAATCATTGGTAGCATTCCATACAAATACTTCATTCGTAAGCAGTTCTCCTGTACGTGGATCTACCCCCACGATTTCACTTATGGAGATGCTACGCCTAAGACGCTCGGATCCTACCTTTACCAGTGCCTGAATGGATACAATATCCAAAGCCTGAATCATTATTCTCGGAACATTGATAGGTGGATTTTTCAGCCTGTGAACAATTGATTGAACCGAATCAGCATGTATTGTAGAAAAAGTGGTGTGACCTGTAGACATTGCCTGGAAAAGTACATATGCTTCTGCACCACGAACTTCTCCTACGATTATGTATTCCGGACGTTGTCTTAGTGAAGCTCTTAGTAGTTCATACATTTCAATAGAGCCCTTCGATTCGCCACTGAAAGTCTCCCTTGTAACACCGGGAATCCAGTTGGGATGTGCGATATTCAGTTCACGAGTATCTTCAATGGATACAATTTTCATCTCAGGCTGTATAAACATGGAAACTGCATTCATTGCAGTAGTTTTACCTGATGCAGTTCCACCTGAGAAAATTATACTTTTTCTTGATTCCACAGCAAGCCATAGATATGCCATCATAGAAGCAGAGAATGTGTGGAAATCCACCAGTTCAGCAGGTGTAATTGGGTTCTCATTGAAACGCCGGATAGTAAATGTACTTCCCCTTGTGGTAATTTCCCTGCCCAGAGTAAGTTGTATCCTTGAACCATCCGGCATTGTCGCATCAAGAAGCGGGTTTGCAATAGAGATATGCTTTCCACAAATCTGTGCCATCCTGATTACAAATGAGTCTACTTCCTCGTCAGTGTCAAATTGAACATTTGAAGTAATTGATTCGTATTTTCGGTGATAAATATAAACAGGCGTGTTTGGACCATCACATGATATATCTTCAATATCAGGATCACGCATCATTACGTCTATCTTACCGTAATTAAGGAAGTCCCTGATTAAATAGTAGCTTATCTTTTCACGAACAAGTGCTGAAGTCTCGATAGAATAGTCTCTCAGAAACTGTTTAAATTCTTCTCTGAGAAGTGTTTCGGCATTAGTTCGATTGGTTTCGCTGAGATTGATATCAATGGATTCTACAAGACGTTCTTTGATGCTTTCCAACAGTTCTTTTTCATTTGTGCTTAGTATCGGTTCAAGAACTGTGTACATGTATTCGTGAAGATCTGCATCATACGTTATTCGCACGTAGGAGTATGGCGGATTAATCGGGTAAAGTTCAATTTCTTTTTTTGCAGAAGCAAAAGAGAACGAAAGATCTACAAGAGGTCCATCTTTTGTTATATCATAATCTTCAAAGTTGAGTTTGCCGGCAGTAAGCAACCTGCCAATCTTTTTGTAGAACGCTTCTTTCCGGATTTCAGAAACATTCGGTTTAATATGCTTTGCTTTCTCTTGATTAATTTCCCGGATTGCATCTTCCCAGATATTTTCGATTTCCTTGGGAACCTGTCCTAACCGAGCGACAGTTATATTCTCAGAAAGCTCAGTAGTTTTCTCCAAAGCTTCCGCAGGAATTTCTTCGTCACTAATTCCTCTGAAACTCTCATCATTTTCCAGATTGTCAAGTGCTCTTTCAAGCAAGTAGTAAGATTCACTTTCTTCAGATATAATCTTCTTTTTGACTTCTTCTTCCTTAACTTCGTCAAGAATTGCTGAAGATTGCACTTTTTCTTGGAACTGCTTTTCTTCATCTGATGACTGACCCATTTAAAACACCATTCTCCTTATCCAAAAATCGCTTTTATCCTACCAAAAAATCCCACTTTTTCGACAACAGATTTTGCAGGCTGAAGCTTATAATCGGGAACCTCAATTCCAGCCATCATCGCTGCTGTGCGTTTAAGAGTAAATGCTGCTTTAGAATTTGGATATTTCAATATAACAGGAGTTTGCAGGGATAATGCTTTTGCAATCACAGGATCATTTGGAATTTCAGATAATATCTTAACTCCTAAAGTATTCTGTATCTTGGACTTTAGGTTGTTCTCAAGGTTTCCATTAATCCTGTTTACTATAACTCCTTCAATGTTTTTCCCATAGCTTTTTGCTACATTTGCAGACTTTAATGTGTCTACTATTGATGTCACATCATCGTTGACCACAAGAATAATTTTGCCTGCAACCTGAAACGGAACAAGTACATTTTTGTTCAGACCGGATGCCGTATCGATAATAATGTGGTCATAATCATTTTTTATCGTTTCTATGGAACATTTTAGCCTTTCTATGTTTGAGTTCTGGTATGATTTCAATGAAAGGCTGCATGGAAGTACTTTCAGCCCGGAGGGACCATCGTAGATTGCATCATTTATTTCAGCTGTTCCTTTTAGTACATCATATAAGTTAGTAGATATTGGATCTATCTGTACAAACATGCCTACATTTGGCATGCCAAGATCTGCGTCTATTAAAAGCGTTTTTTCTCCAAATCCTGCAAGGGCAGTTGCAATGTTAACTGAAAGTGTAGTTTTTCCTGTACCACCTTTTCCAGAAGCTATAACAAATATGCTGCCCACTATATTACCCCCTAATAGATTAAAAAGCTGAATATATATTATCTATCTTTTTTTTCTTATACTTAAGATTTCGGTATTAGGCCGCACATAATGATCATTATAATCAATTGTATACAATTTTTGCTGAAGTGCTTAAATAAATTTATTACTCGATAGCAAACTCAGTAATTCGCTAATTTATTCTACAAAATAATTCTTCTTACATTATCTAAAACACTTTTTGATAATCTAATTTTATAACCTTCTCCGCATCCATTCCTCAACCAATGAACAAATACATCAAATCTGAAATCATCCTCTTCTATCTTTTTTAGCACATATTCCGTAATACATTTAATTTATCTATGAAGCAAAAATGCATCGACTCTTCCGCGCAAATATATGAGAACTTCTCCATGGTAAGAAAGCTGTAGTTATGGAGATTATAAGATATTCAAAATGCAACATGCTCAAAGAGATAATTGAAAAAGTCGCCATTGCAAAAGAATTTGATTGGACAAATCACCGTTCCGAAATTTCCAACTGTAGCTTTTCCAATCGCTGCTATACTCGAAATTGCATTCTTTTATACAACGCCGCAGGGATGGGATGAGTAATCTCTGCAACCCCTCTTTTTTATTTCCCAGAGCTAATGCTCACTTAAAACTATTTATTCTTTAACCACAAACTATTATATTATTCTTTTAGAGGTAGAACAAAATGGATGTCAAAGAAATTCTTCAGAAATTAGCTAATGCCCACGGCATATCCGGTCATGAACAGAATGTTCGACAGATAATGGAAAAAGAAATTAAACCATACGTTGATGAAATTAGAACCGACAAAATGGGCAATTTGATTGCTACCAAACATGGAAAGGGGCCATCTATCATGCTGGCCGCACACATGGATGAAATTGGCCTTATGGTAAAATACATCGATGACAAAGGTTTCCTCAGATTCGTTAAAATCGGAGGATGGTTTGACCAGACATTGCACAGCCAGAGGGTTATTGTCCATGCAGAAAACGGCCCTCTTCACGGCGTAATCGGATCAAAACCCCCACATGTCATGAAAGAGGAAGATCGCAAGAATCCTGTCAAAGCCGAAGACATGTTTATTGACATCGGTGCAAAGAACAAGGAAGAAGCAGAAAAGCTGGGTGTCAAAATTGGAACTCCGATCTCACTAGACAGGGATTTTGTACCCCTTCTTAATGGACTGTACACGTGCAAGGCATTTGATAACCGTGCAGGCGTAGCACTGTTAATTGAAACTATGCGGCAGATTTCGGAAATGAAAGTCGATGCTACTATCTATGCAGTTGGTACCGTACAAGAAGAAGTCGGCTTAAAAGGTGCCCGTACCTCTGCATTTGGTATTGATCCTGATGTTGCCATTGCTACAGATGTTACAATACCCGGCGATCATCCGGGAATTGAAAAGAAAGACTCTGCACTTGAAATTGGAAAGGGTCCGGTTATCACAGTTGTGGATGCCGGAGGAAGAGGTCTTATGGCAGATCAGAATGTAGTACGATGGCTAAGTGAAACCGCAGAGGAAAACGAGATTCCTTACCAGCTTGATGTAGGAGACGGTGGAACTACCGATGCAACAGCTATTCACCTGACAAAAGAAGGAATACCATCAAGCACAATCAGTGTTCCTGTACGTTACATCCACTCCCCGGTAGAAGTTATATCGATTGAGGACTTGAAAGCTTGTGCAACTCTTATTGCAAAAGCTGCTGTAAATGTGAGCAAATATTTTTAAGTTGATCAGGGGACTATCTTCCCCCCCTCATCTACCCAATATTTAGTGATAATTTAGACTGACTAGAATCCTTCGGTTTTGTAGAAATTCTCACCCAAACAAATGACAGTCTTGAAAAGTTCATGCTTTCATTTATATTTAGCAGATAGTTTAATCATCAAATTCATGTAGCATTTTCGATATATTTAAATTATCTATCTCTCACGTTGCTTCCCTGTGGAACAATTGCTATTGATCCAGGTATCTCTTGGCAGTTCGTATATGTTTTTGGGATCATCTGCTTTGTCCATCACACAATATTTTGATCTAGTGTTGCAATGGCAATATCTTTGCATGCTTTGCATTATGAACAGGTTTTTCAGATTTTTGAATCTGGAATAAAACACCACCTATAAGTGAAACATTGATATTCAGGAAAAGACCCAATCACTGCAGACAACTACTTGTTTAGCATTGGAACCCCAAGCCATTATACCAACACGATATCGTTGCCCAGCCGGTACCTTCAGATTGGTTACCGTATACATTATTTCATCATCTGCTTCAATCTCCGGAATAATATCACTCCATACATGGTCCCAAACGTAACCTTCCTCGGTTGATTCAAGGTAAGTATATATTCTCACGTCTTCAGCGGTCGCTGAGCCAACATTCGTGATCACAATATCAAGGTCAACATAGCTATACAATGCTGTCTTCTTCTCAGTGCCTTCAAATTCGATCTGTAACTGGGGAGATCCATAACCGATAGGGATTATCGTTGCCTCAACGTTTCGATAGCGAGAAGGAATCACACCCACATCCCACCCAGAATTGGTGGTTTCAAGATAGAAATATTTGATTCCATTATATTCGTAATAGCTTCCTAAGAGACTGTCATCTCCCTGAACTCCTACTGCCATGTGATCAGGTAATACTATCAGTGCAACTCCATATCCCATTTCATGCAGAAGTGATGTCAAGAGAATTGATGTATCCTCACAGTCCCCTCCCCCGTGATACAATGTCTCGAATGGGAATCTTGGATATTCATCATATCCTGCAGAAGCACTATCACTTACATACGGAAGAGACTGTACAAAAGCCGTTACAATATATGGGATTTCATCTTCTCCGTAACCAGCTTCTGAAGCCAGGTATTCTATTTGTGTGATTATCTGTGAGATAAGTTCATCATCATATGGGTCATTTGCGAACTGATCATAATCCCTTATCCTGCTTCTCTCGGAATAGAATTTGTAATCTTCTTTATAGAATTTGATCTGTATCCAGAACTCAGTATTATCATATTCCCATTCATAGTTACGTGTGATAAATTCATCACTTAATGATAATGCAACCTTAGTTTCAGATTCGATTTCAACGGTTGTGGTTTCCAGATAGATCTCCGGCTTTATTTCATAGACTAGGTCAATAGAAAAACTGCTGTCATATATCTTGTCCAGTTTGATGGAATACACTACATTTTTTCCATCCGGATCCTTTACGTCATATATCTGGCCCGTGGATAGCGTCTTTCTGGAATACTCTATTCCATCTTTCCTGAAGGAGAATGTTGTGAAGTCTTCTTTTCGATCAATCTCCAGGACTTTCAATGAATAACCGTTTTGAAGGTCAAGTATGGCGGTTTTCTTGAGCGTTACATTATGTAGTTGGTCTGCACTTTGCAGGTCCAAGTCTTCAACATAGTTATCTTCAATATCAGCTAATTCGCTCTCTACAGGGGACGTGTTCTGGTATTCTGTTAGGCAACCCAGACATGAGCAAATGATAACAAGAAATAGAAGCAGGTATGTCTATCTTTTGATAACCACAGAAATGAGTTTCACTGCTGAAATATAATAACATTGTGGTTAACTTTAGTTGCTAAATGACCTACTTTTTAGAACAATTGTGGTATTATCCCTAAGGGCAGGAAAAGTGCCATTACAGGATTTTGATAATGGTTCCACAATTCATTTATTTCAGTCATGCAAGGCTTGCACGTTTTTATGCTTTAAGCTAACAAGGATCTGATAAAATCCTACAGTAACTGAATTTAATTGAATAAAAGAGAAAGTTGGCTTTGGATGCACAGGAGCAAAACCTGTCATCCAATATTCTCAGAAATCTTTCAGGAAACCTTTTTTCTGAAGCCAGGTAACTTCAGGTGGCCTGTATTTCCATATAATATCAGCCTTTGAATCCTGGATTTCCCACGGCACAATCAGCACTACGTCACCTTCCCTGATTCTCATTCTTCTCTTAGAACCGGGAATGCGACCCATACGGGTTACCCCGTCCATGCATCTCAGATTTACCCGTTTTCCTCCATAGAGCGCTGTTACTGTTGCAATGATTTCATTTTTGCGCTTGTTGGGTGTACGAACTTTGGTAGTTTGTTGCTCCGGGTTATCTTGCTGAGCATTTTTCTTTTTATTAAAACTTCTGTTATTCAGGTTTATACCTCATTTTACATTATTAAGCTAAAATTCATGTAATCCAAAACCCAATAGGTCTATCGGAATTACATAAACATAATTGGATATCGTTTTTTGATGATTATATGATCTTTAGTCACTGTCAATAAAAAGGTGTTCAACGTATTTAAATTAAATCGGATCTCCTCAAAGTTGAGAGGGTATTTTGATACTTGTTATCTCAATTCAATTGATATGGAAGATCAAGATCTAAGTCAACTTACATTAGAACTCTCATCTCCTTACCATGCAAATGCTGTTAATACTTATTTTTCATCTGTTTTCTGACAGGAAAAAAGAGTTTGTGACTTTGTAACCAAGAGAATGGTTAAACCTGTGAAACCTATATATGCAAACACCGTATAATCCACTCCAGAAACCTAAGAGACAGCAGGCATTATCATGACACTGATGGACGAGGCAAGAAAGGGAAATATCACTCCAACAATCAGAAAGGTAGCTGAAAACGAACACATCGACCCGGATACTCTGAGGAAGTATGTTGCAAAGGGGCTTGTAACAATTCCACAAAACGTTAAGAGGGAAACCAGACCGATGGGTATCGGGAAGTGCATGACTGTCAAGATTAATGCAAATGTCGGAACATCCAGAGATTTTATAGATGTAGATGACGAAATCAAGAAAGCAATAACAGCGGTCAAATATGGTGCTGACACCATAATGGATCTTTCCACCGGAGGAGATCTTAACGACATCCGCAAACGCATCATGGATGCTGTGGATGTACCTTTTGGAACTGTGCCCATTTACCAGGCAGCTTCATCAAAAAAAACTGTTGTGGATATGAGCTCCGATGATATGTTTAATACTGTCCGCAAACATGCAGAAAGTGGAGTCGATTTTGTGACCATACATGCGGGAGTAAATCAGAATGCACTTCAAAGGCTGCGAAAAGGTGACCGTATTATGAATGTTGTGAGTAGAGGAGGCTCATTTACAATTGCGTGGATGATCCACAATAATCAGGAGAACCCTTTCTATGCAGAATTCGATTATCTCATTGAGCTTGCAAAGGAATATGACCTTACATTAAGCCTTGGTGACGGGATGCGCCCTGGATGTGTACACGATGCTTCTGATAATGCAAAATTTATGGAATTTATCACACTGGGAGAACTTGTAAAACAGTCTCGTGAAGCAGGCGTCCAGACATTTGTTGAGGGTCCCGGGCACGTAGCTGCCGATGAGATCCAGCTCAGTGTCACAAGCATGAAAAAACTTTGTCACAATGCACCCCTTTATCTGCTAGGCCCTCTAGTAACTGATATTGCCCCCGGATATGATCATATAACCGGTGCAATCGGAGGTACTATTGCTGGAATGTGTGGAGCTGATTTTTTGTGCATGACAACCCCCGCAGAGCACCTTGCGCTTCCAACCTGTGAAGATGTGAAAGAGGGTGCAATTGTCACAAAAATTGCAGCTCATGCCGCAGATCTAACACGTGAAGGACAACGTGAGAGAGCAAGAGCTACAGACAAAGAGATGGCACAGGCAAGAAATGCTCTTAACTGGGAAAAGCAGTTCGAGCTTGCTATCGATAAAGAAAAACCACGCAAAACTCGTGAAAACAGAAAAACCGGCAGTGATGCATGTTCGATGTGCGGAGAACTCTGTGCTTTAAAAATTGTTCAGCAGGCACTAAGCGAAGAGAAATGACATTCTCTTATATCCGATATTTTTCTCAAGAATCACAATCAAAGCTA
Source organism: Methanohalophilus sp. (assembly GCF_030156785.1). Lineage (GTDB taxonomy): Archaea > Halobacteriota > Methanosarcinia > Methanosarcinales > Methanosarcinaceae > Methanohalophilus. The sequence goes on along the minus strand of NZ_JASGLW010000004.1, from coordinate 51,028 downwards.
TATACTGTATAAGTTAGGAATATTTATCAGTTGACAAAAACAGTTTACCCTGCAAAAAGATTGTTGAAAACGAGAGTTGCATGTGGGAATTAGTTGTTTTTTAAAGAGCAATGGCAAAATTATACTTTATGGGATTGTAAACTTCCAAAAGAAATGAAACATATTTCTTAACCAAGTTGCATTGAAACGACTTGTATTCCTTTTGATCAAGTTTCCACTTGGAATCTTTAAGTACTGCCATTTAGACAGTATTCCGATTTTTTAAAATTTTTGCATCTATATATTTTAATTTGTACCAGACATTGTAAGGATTTCTAATTATATACATGGTTTATACATAGATCGATAAACAAATACGTAATATCAGAAAGTTGCTAACTCCGAAAGTCTTATTCGTATCTTAGTGCAGCCATGGGTTCCATCATGGATGCCTTCCAGGCAGGATAAAGGCCGCCAATCAGGCTAGTTGCAATTCCAAATACAACTCCTGCGCATATATAGAGAATTGTAGTCAGAGAAAAGAAATAGGATATGTCGTTTGTTATTAGGTAAATAAGTCCCAGACTCCCACCAACCGTCAGGATTCCACCTGCTGCACTTGCAATTATTCCAAGGAACAATGCCTCATACAAAAACATTTTCAGAACATCATTTCTGGATGCACCTACAGCTTTCATAATCCCAATTTCACGAGTTCTTTCCATTGTAGACATGAGCATTACATTAAGAATGCTAACACCCGCAACCAAAAGAGAAATAGATCCAATACCCATAAGGAAAAGTGATATTGATCTGAAAGCCGTGTCAATTTCTTCATTTATTATGTTTGTAGCAAAGATTTCCACGGTTTTTTCTTTCCTGTTCAAAGACTCATCAATGTCATCTTTAACAACATCCACCTGATTGATATCTTCAACAATAACTACAACCTGATCAAAGTCATCCCCTTCTTCAGGATAGAGTTTTTCGTACATGTCAAAAGATGTGAAGATGCTCCCATCAGCACTTATGTCAAATCCCATTCCCTGCTCCTTGAGAATACCAACTACACGAAGCCTTGAACCGTCAACTTCAACTTTGCTTCCTGTTTTTAATTTGAGTTCAGAAGCAACACGATGGCCAACCACACATTCCGTAGATCCGGATTTGAAAAATCTCCCATCCTCAAGATCTATGAGATGCGAAAGTTTGTCTGCGTCTATACCATACGCAATTCCATAGTATACTTCATCTCGCAGCTCTATGGCTTCACCCGTTATCCTGAAAGGAATTATCTGCTCTATTCCGTGAATACGTTCTATCTTTCCTACTTGCCTCTCGGTTATGGAATCCTCTCCTGCTGCTGGATATATTATCAGGCGATCCCCGATATCCCCGAATGAATCTTCAACAGACAGTTTGAGGGTATTTCCAAGCACACCCATGGAAGAAATAGCCATTACACCAATGATAATGCCAATTGCTGCAAGAATAGTCCTCACTTTCTGGCGTTTAAGGTTGCGTTCTGCAAGCTGGGTGTACATATTGTTGCGAAAACTCTCAATCACCTTCATTCACTACCTCCCCATCCTGCAAACGTATGGTATTGTGAGAATATTCGCTAATTTGAGGATCATGGGTAACCACTATCAAGGTCTTACCCTGTTTGTTCAGGCTGCTTAGTAACTCCATTACACCTTTCCCGGTTTTGGAATCCAGATTCCCGGTAGGTTCATCGGCAAGTATAATAGGAGGATCATTGGCAAGCGCCCGTGCTATTGCAACTCTTTGCTGCTGACCACCTGAAAGTTCGTTGGGTTTATGGGTTGCATATTCGGGATCCAAGCTTGCATCTTCAAGAAGCTTAAGTGCTTTTTTCTGTCGCTGCTTCGGGGGTATGCGGTTGAAAATCATCGGAATTTCAACATTTTCCAGTGCCGTAAGTGTCGGAATAAGGTTAAATTGCTGGAAAATAAATCCGATATTATTCCTGCGTATGTAAGTCAGTTCATCATCATTTACTTTCTGTATATCCACTCCGTTAATGCGAACAATACCACTGGTGGGCTTATCAAGACAACCAATCATATTCAGAAGAGTTGATTTCCCCGAACCAGATGAACCCATAATTGTTGTGAAATCTCCCTGTTTTATCGAAAAGGATACACCATTTAGTGCATGAACCGAAGTTTTGCCCATCTGGTAGACTCTGGTAACATCCTGAACCTCAACTATCCTGTTCATCGTTCACATCCTGAGAATCCTGCTCTTTTGAGCCCTTCCATGAGCGATAGATTACAAAGCCTACAACTGTCAAGGATAGCAGGATGATAGTCCACACATATACAGGCATACCGCTTTCAGAAGTTGAAGATGAAAGTTGGTTAAAATTCAATGGAAATGATTCCAGAGAACTTGCATAGGCGTTATCCGCATCCCTGAACTCTATCAATACCGGCACTTCGGTAACATCCTCTCCTGTGATTGACGCGGATAATTCAAAGCCACTGAAATCATCAGCTTCCAACGTCCCTATAAAATAGCTGCCTGAAGGCTGTACAGGCTCAATTCCATCAGTTGGATAAATTGATAGTATAACATTATTGGCGGATGTTGCGCCAAAGTTATTCAGATCCCCTGTGAAAACATAATTGTTTCCAAATCGTGATATCTCCAAATTTGTAAATATGAGCGATGATCTTTCCACAATTTCAAGGCTGGTTTTCTCATTACATGTATGCAGATTATCCCCGTTGTAATAGAGTACTTTAAAGGAAATGTCCTTTATCCCTTCTGAGGATTGCAGGGTATTAAGAGTAAAGCTAACAGTAGAGCTGTTTCCACCTTTAAGATTGCCTACAAAGTATTCAGATGGTGTGAATACGACGTCGTCGCCCTGTGGTATCACTATGACACCTGTCACTGCTCCGGATAGAGGATTTACCACATCAACAGAGACTGTGGAGATTTCATTGATAGCAATTGAAGGAAAATCAGCGACAATTAAGTTCACTTTCCGCGAATCAACCTTCACGGGAATTTTGTAATTCAGATCCTGCATATCGCTTCCGCCCACAATTTCAAGATTTAGATAGTGGGTTCCTGAAGAAGCATTTTCTGAAGCAGTTATATCAAAAGTAAATGAAATAGAGTCACCGGGCCCCAAAAGACCAACGTCTGTGAATTTTGGCCCTTCAGACCTTACTTCGTCCTCACCTTTGAGAGTAGCACTGGCAACGTAGGCATTCATGTCAAAAGTTTCGTCATCTTCCTCGACATACACTTCCCCGGTTGCCATATTGCTCAGTTCGAAAGTAACTGTTCCGCTGTCACCTGGAAGCAGGACAACTGGATCAACTGTATAAGTTACAGAAACCGTCGGGCGGATTTCAGTATCTGCACTTGCAGGGGCTACTATAAGGCAGAACATCACAAAAAAGGGAAGAAGAATAATCCTTTTCATCAGATGACACCTACCTGCAAAACAGAGTAGATCAGGTACAATGCCACCGGTGCTCCCACTGTAATTACAGCATTTTTAGTGGAAAGGGAACGGGCATGTTTAATGCCGAAAATCCAGATGTTTGCACTCCACAGCATGAAAATCATTCCAACAACAGAAACTGCCTGAAGAACCGGATCTGCTGCAACAATTTCAGCGTAAGCAGCACTGTCTTCAATATTAATATTTTGCAAATTTCCTATCAGACTCTGCATCCCCACGATTCCGACTATGGAGCTAAAAATCGTGGGGATGTACCCATATCCAACAACTTCAAGGGATCGCTTGAAAGATCCTTTGCCACCCAAAAGAGCGGATATACCATGAAAAATAGCAGTGTAAATCAGCCACATTATAAAAACTGTTACAAAAGCACCTATCGCGCCTCCGATTGCAGCCACTGAAGCAAAGGAAGCAGCTTCCGGGATATTGATAAAAACTGCATTTGTCATTATGTAGCCACTTACCCCTGAAATAAGAGCTACAATGAATACTATTAAAGATGGAATTTTCAAATCTATCGATTCTTGCATTTTTTCACTGAAAAATGCATTTGGATTAGTAAGTACACCGAAAATATCAGCCATATATTTGCCCCAGCACTCTTACCATGTAACAAGAGTTAAAAGTTTATAGATATTATGATCAATTTCAAAGATATCTTCCATCCATCTATCTATCTATATCTATCTATTTATCTATCCAGTATAGTGGAGGAGGGTAATTTCACATTATAAGTTGAATCAACATTAATAGGTTTGCTCCCAAGCTGTTAAAACAGGGAGATTTCTAATTGGACAATAAAATAAAGATGGAAAAATACATAATATTCCTGATCTAATACATTCTTCTAATCCTCATGTACTAGAGAATTTATGTGATCACAGACATAGCTCACATGACAACATTATTGCATTCTGTGTATACATTAAAACAGTAAATTTTGGACAACTTACTTATATTCAATCAGAACAAGCAAGTCAAAAAATCCACATAGGTTCTATTATCCGTGATCTAATACACTTTCCAAAATCCAAACACACTTATATGGTGGTAAATAACAGATCATATATGAACAACCGGATGTTCTACAATCCCTTCAGTATCATATTCATCCTGATACTTACGGTTCTCTTGACATTCATAGTTACATTCCTTTTTATGGGGCTTATTAGTACTGCTTTTACGAGAATTGGATTCTCATGGTATCATGCACTTATACTCTTGCTTTTATCCTTAATCGGAAGCAGTATTAACATCCCGGTTGCAACAATCAAATCCACAATACCAGTCGTCAGAGACAAATATGTACGTGTTTTTGGGATCACATACAACGTACCATTCCGGTGGAACTTTCATTCTAATACAATTTTGGCGGTCAATGTTGGGGGAGCTGTGATACCAACTATTGTCTCAATATATGTTATAACAACATTTTCTGAATCACTTTATCCCTGTATCGCTGCAACAGCTTTTGTTGCCATAATTACAAAAATAGTTGCAAGACCAGTGCAAGGTATCGGAATAGTCACACCTACCCTTATACCTCCAATAACTGCAGCCTTAAGTGCCATTATGAGTATTGAAATGCTTCAGATGTCACCTGATCTTCTCTTTAATGTTGCTTACACAAGCGGTACACTTGGAACTCTTATAGGAGCAGATATTCTGAATATTGGGAAAATAAAAGACATTGGAGCACCAGTTGCAAGCATTGGCGGAGCAGGCACTTTCGATGGGGTTTTTCTATCGGGAGTCATAGCAGTGTTGCTTGTATGAAAAGTTTGGTTTTATCCAAATATTGGACTGCACTGAATTCTTTAAATGGAATAAACCTGTTTCATGAATCCTTCTTATCCTTTTTTCAATATCTAGCAATCCCTTGAAAACTACATTGAAGCTTTCATATCTTAATCATCTTCCCATCTTCAACCAATCTTTCAATACTGGTTCATTTGACAGTTCTCTTCATCTACACCCTGTAATTAAAAAAAGAAAATACCATTGATGATCTTGCGGTCATCAGCTCTTATCCTATCAATTGAAAGTTTTCTAAATTCCATTCAGTACCCCTCAAACTATAATTAGGAGAAGTACTATTTATATTTTTGAAACACACTCAAGAATATCAAATATACTAAATTTGAAGCATTATTTTCCATGAATCTGATGGATGACCAAGTCAGCGAAATCTTAATTAAAAAGTAACCTTTTCATTACTCGTATACCTAAATTGTATATTTACCATTCAAGATAAGCGACTGATAACCGTGAAACTCTATAGCACCAATCTCAAAGCAGATGAAGTAAATTTCAAAACTGCACTTATTAAGGGTCTTGCACCTGACAAAGGGCTTTACCTTCCAAAAGAACTGCCTCATTTCTCGGAAGAAGAGCTTAACTCCATGAAAAATGAAACGTACCCTGAAATCGCATTCAGAGTTCTTTCAAGGATTCTTGAGGGTGAAATCGATGAAGATTCACTACGGGAAATAACCCATGACGTATACAACTATGATGTACCACTGGAAAAGGTAGATGACATAACCTATATCATGAGGCTTGATCAAGGTCCCACCGCTTCGTTTAAGGATTTTGCTGCTCGCATGATGGCACGACTCATGCAGTATTATCTCAAGCAGGAAGATAAGAGCATGGTAATTCTCACTGCAACATCCGGTGACACAGGTAGTGCGGTTGCTCATGCTTTCTACGGTCTTGATAACATAAAGGTCATTGTTCTGTTCCCAAAAGATGAAGTATCTGATCGCCAAAGAAAACAGATGACAACCCTTGACAGAAACGTTTCCGCACTTGCCATGGATGGTAAATTCGATGATTGCCAGGCACTTGTCAAGCAAGCTTTTGCAGATGATGAACTCAAACATCTGAATCTTTCATCTGCAAACTCCATTAACATAGGTCGTCTCATTCCACAGACTGTCTACTATTTCTATGCATATGTAAAACTGATGAAGTATCCTGAAGAGATTATTTTCTCAATTCCTTCCGGGAATTTCGGCAATATGATGGGATGTGTGCTCGCAAAAAACATGGGAGTTCCCATAAAAAAGATCCTTGCTTCTGTTAATGAAAATGATGAAGTACCCATTTTCCTTAAAACCGGGAAATACACAAAAATAGAGCCTTCAAGGAACTGTTTGTCCAATGCGATGAACGTGGGACATCCAAGTAACCTTGCAAGGTTGATAGCGGTTTACGGTGGAGTGATGGATGAAAAAGGTAACGTGATTAAACTTCCCGACATGGAGAAGCTTAATAACGATATATTATCCGTGTCCGTAACCGACGGGGAAACAAAAGCTACTATCAAGAAGTTCTTCGAGGATTACAACATCTGCATCGAACCACATGGGGCTGTAGGGATTAAAGGACTGATGGATTACAGGGAAAAAACCGGAGATAATACCCTCGCAGTAACACTTGAAACCGCACATCCTGCTAAATTCCCTGCTGAAGTTATTACTGCAACAGGAGTTGATCCTGAACCACCTCAGAGCCTGAAAGATGTTGAGGCAAAAGAAGAATTTATGGAACAACTCAACGCGGATTATGCTACTTTTAAGAAATACCTAAAGGAAAAACTTGAATAAGTTTTTCTTTTATTTCTTTTTAGTCGGTGTTTTGTCTGATTGCCATGAACAGATTTATTCCACTATTTTCGGCAGGAAGCTATTCTGCACTTTTCTTATGAATAAGCTTAGGCTCTTCACCAATTGCCCTGAGATGTTTTGCTATTTTTCGGGAAAAACTCATTTTCTGCAACATCTTCAAACTCAGGATACAACCTAGTGATTTAATAAGTTTCACCTGCAATTGCAGCCCTTTCAGGGTTTCAATTGTCTTTTTCATGCACCACTGATAAAACAGCATATTGTTATTGCTTCTTTATATCATATTGTTTTTCAATGATACATTTTAGGGCTCTGTAGAAATCCTCTTCTCTAACCTCAACTAAGTCACGATATTTTTATAAAAAAGCCTCATGTGACTGTTTGCCAACAAGGGAATAATTGCGTTTTGTTTCAGATTTGAAATCTGGAACTCAGAGATTTAATGCATCTCTAGCAAGTAATTGAATTTTATAGATATAGCATTGTAAGTAACACGACATACCCACTTTTGAGTAAAACAGGAATCTAGAATTGCTTCCATCTTTACTCAAAATATAAGAGTGCATAAAATGGACAAGTGGCCTTTTCCAGCATTAATCTGGAAAACTCAACACTTGCCATGTGAAAATTAAAGTATCTCTTTTCCTGCATTATTACCCGGCATACATTCATAAACTGCCTTGATCTTCAGCACAATCAGGGCTTTAGCAGGATATTTCTCGCCTTTGGATTTAGCCATGGAATAGGCTTTCTCGTAATCTTCACCTTCGGTTTTAATTTCCACATCACCTTTAATCTGGAAGCATGCCCCAACTTCAGGACCCCATACAAAGAGTGAAGCTTTGGGATTTTCATCAAGGTTTTCACGGGTTTTGAGGAAATAATTGTCAACAATCCATATAGTTTCATCATCTACAAGCTGACACATTCCAATTGGTATTACATTTGGAACTCCGTCGCTTGATGCGGTTGCAAAAGGAAAAATTCGTACTTTTGAGAAGGCTTCTTTCATTTCTTCAGTCAATTTTACCATTATTAAAACCTCAGCTTTTTTGTTAAAGAAACTTTTACCGATGCAATATATTAATTTTATGATTTAGGTTTCAGTACTCCCTAATCATGTTAAGGAAATACCGGTGAATGCGCAAATCATCTGTTAGTTCCGGATGAAAAGCAAAAGCAAGAATATTGCTTTGTCTTGCGGCTACAATTTTGTCATCTATTTTTGAAAGAACCTCCACATCAGGGCCCGCATCAACTATTGCAGGCGCTCTGATAAATACAGCCCTGTAAGGCGAATCAAGGAAAGGTAATTCCATATAGGTCTCAAAGGATTCCCGTTGCCTGCCAAAAGCATTCCTGTTTACCTTCGTATCCATCAATCCAAGCAAATGCTGATGGGTTTTGGCAACCTGCACATCCCCTCGCTGCGCAAGCAAAATTAAACCCGCACAAGTTCCCATAATGGGAATGCCAGCTGAAGCTGCTTGCTTTATTTCTTCGGAAATACCTTCTTTTAAAAGTAATCGCCCGAGTGTAGTACTTTCCCCACCAGGAAGTATGAGGGCATCGCACTCCGGTACAATCCCACTATGCTTGATTTCAACAATATCAGAAGATTCACCGAGTTCTGAAAGTGCGTTGTCCACAGCATGTACATGCTCAGATACATCTCCCTGAATGGCAATCACACCAATACGCATTCTGATTTCACCTGAAAAATTACCATCCTCGAGTTTGAAGGATTTGTTCATCTGGAATCGAATCCACGCTTTGACCTTTCATGCCAGCGCCGATTCCCTTTGAAATCTCTGCAAGTATTTCAGGATTATCATAATTATTAACTGCTTCAACAATTGCTGATGCCATTTGCTCGGGTTTTTCGGCTTTGAAGATACCTGAACCCACAAATACACCATCTGAACCAAGACGCATCATAAGTGCTGCGTCAGCAGGAGTTGCAATTCCACCGGCAGCAAAATTCACAACAGGAAGGCGTTGCATTTCTGCAGTTTCCATTACAAGCTCGATAGGTGCTTCAATTTCCCTTGCAACCATCATGAGTTCTTCTTTTTCCTTGCCTGCAAGTTCGCGAATTTCACCCATGATTTTCTTCATGTGCTTTACAGCTTCACTTACATCCCCGGTACCTGCTTCACCTTTGGTACGGATCATAGCTGCTCCTTCATTGATGCGACGAAGAGCTTCACCAAGATTGCGGGCACCACATACAAATGGTACAGTAAACTTTGTCTTATCAATGTGATATTTGTTGTCTGCAGGTGTTAATACCTCGGACTCATCAACCATATCCACTCCAAGTGCTTCAAGGATTTCCGCTTCCACAAAATGCCCGATCCTTGCCTTTCCCATTACGGGAATTGTAACAGTATCTATGATCTCTGCAATAATTGCCGGGTCTGCCATCCTTGCGACTCCACCGGCTTTCCTGATATCCGCGGGTACTGCCTGAAGAGCCATTACTGCAACAGCACCTGCGTCTTCGGCGATACGTGCCTGATCGGCATTTGTGACATCCATAATAACGCCGCCTTTTTGCATCTTTGCAAAGCCGCGTTTGATCAGTTCAGTACCATGTCTTAGATCTTCAAGTTTCATAAAATCATCTTCCCGAATAGGTTATAGCTCAATAGTTAAAAGTGTAATACTTAAAGTTATTCATTTCCTTCAATCCTTGCCACACTGACAACCCTGTCACCATTACTGACTTTCATTATTCTGACACCCTGGGTATTACGGCCCTGCACACGAATGTCTTTCACAGGCAGTCTTATTATAATTCCATTAGAGCTGGTGATGATTACTTCATCCGTGTCATGCACCGCTTTGACATTTACTACTGGACCATTCCTTATACTTGTAACAATGGTCATTACACCCTGCCCTCCTCTTCGCATTGGGCGATATTCATCAAATCGGGTACGTTTACCATAACCGTTTTCTGTTACCGTAAGCAGGCTTGCCGTTTCATCAACAACATCAACGCTTACGACCTCATCACCTTCGGCAAGTTTCATGCCTCTGACACCCTTAGCGTTTCTGCCCATGGCACGTACATCATCTTCATGGAAACGAATCGCTTTCCCAAATTTTGAAACCATGACAATGTCTTTGGAGCCATCTGTCTGGACAACGTTAACAAGCTCATCTGTATCAAGAAGAGAAATTGCAATTATACCTGCTTTCCGTGGATTACTGAAATCTGAAAGACTGCATTTCTTAACGATTCCACCTCTTGTAGCCATGAAAAGATACCTTTCCTCTTCAAAGTTTGTTACAGGTATCACAGCACTGATATGCTCGCCTTCCGAAAGCTCAAGGAGGTTTATAATTGCCTTACCACGAGACTGTCTGCTTCCCTGAGGAAGTTCGTATACTTTCTGCCAGTAGAGTTTGCCGCGGTTTGTGAAGAAAAGCAAATAATCATGAGTCGAAGCTATAAAGATGCTTCCAACCGAATCGTTTTCCTTGGTTTCCATTCCGCGAATGCCTTTGCCGCCTCGATGCTGCTGGCTGTAAGTATCAATTGGCATACGTTTGATATAGCCAGCATCAGTCAATGTAACTACAACATCTTCTTCAGGGATCAGATCCTCGTCTTCGATCTCTTCCCTGCTACCCTCAATCCGGGTACGTCTTTCATCACCAAAACGCTCTTTAAGGGCAAGAAGATCTTCGCGAATTATTGTGTACTTGCGGGAATCATTTGCAAGTATGTCCTTCAAATCTGCAATCGTTTTGAGGACTTCTGCATATTCCTCTTCAATTTTTTGCCTTTCAAGTCCAGTAAGCCGCTGGAGACGCATATCCAGAATTGCTTTTGCCTGAATCTCATCCAGCCCAAATTTTCCGATGAGTTCAGCCTTTGCATCATCCACTGTTTTTGATGCCCTGATGAGTGAAATGACTTCATCAATATGATCGAGGGCTATCTTTAATCCGTCGAGGATATGAGCACGTTCTTCCGCCTTCCTTAATTCGTACTCACTGCGGCGGGTAATCACTTCAATGCGGTGTTTGAGATAAATTTCAATTAATTCCTTAAGACCAAGGATCCTTGGGACATTGTCCACAAGAGCCAGATTAATAATTCCAAAAGTAGTCTCAAGTTGTGTGTGCTTATAAAGCTGGTTGAGTACAACATTTGGATTAGAAGCACGTTTCAGTTCGATTACAACGCGTATTCCATCCCTGTCAGACTCATCCCTAAGATCGGAAATACCAGTTATTTTCTTGTCCCTTACAAGATTGGCAATGGATTCAATTAAGCGTGACTTGTTCACCTGATAAGGAATTTCAGAAACAATTATACGGAATCTTTCGTTTTTCATCTCCTCAATTTCAGCTACCGCACGCAGGTGAATCCGTCCTTTTCCGGTTTCATAAGCATCCCGGATACCGCCAGACCCCATAATTATGCCACCGGTGGGGAAATCCGGACCTGATATTACAGATCTGAGATCATCTACTGTTGCCTCGGGGTTATCGATGAGCATCACAGTGGCATCTACGATTTCACCCAGATTATGGGGAGGCATATTCGTAGCCATTCCTACTGCAATACCTGTTGAACCGTTGATAAGCAGGTTTGGCAATCGTGCAGGCAAAACTTCCGGTTCTTTAAGAGATCCGTCATAATTCGGTCTGAAATCCACAGTGTCCTTATCGATATCGACAAGCATTTCTTCCGTAATGCGTGCCATACGCACTTCGGTATAACGCATTGCTGCCGCAGAATCGCCATCTATGGACCCAAAGTTACCCTGACCGTCAAGCAATGGATAGCGAAGTGAGAAATCCTGAACCATTCTCACAAGACTATCATAAACAGCAGAATCCCCATGTGGATGGTATTTACCGAGTACATCACCAACTACACGGGCAGATTTTTTGTGAGCTTTATCATAGGTTATCCCGGCTTCTTTCATGGCATAGAGAATCCGTCTGTGAACCGGTTTTAGACCATCTCGTGCATCAGGAAGGGCACGACCTACTATCACACTCATCGCGTAGTCAATATAGGATCGTTTCATCTCATCCTGTATGAGGATCGGAACTACCCTTCCGCCGGAAGAAACATCTTCTTCGATGTCACCAGCGGATTCAATATTATTAATGTTATTGTCCTCTTCCATCGCTCCTCACCTCAAATATCCAGATTTACGACATCCTTTGCATGTTTTTGAATGAATTTTTTTCTTGGGGATACATCATCACCCATCAAAATGGAAAACATTTCATCCGCTGCCACTGCATCTTCCATCGTTACCTGTAAAATAGTCCGGGTTTCAGGATTCATAGTGGTTTCCCATAGCTGCTCGGGATTCATCTCACCAAGACCTTTGTATCTCTGTATGGAAACACCTTTTTCACCGATCTCTGCAAGTTTTGCATCCTTTTCCTTATCAGAATAGACAAAATGCAGCTGTTTACCCTTCTTGAGACTGTAAAGCGGAGGCTGTGCTATGTATACATAGCCTGCTTCAATAAGTGGGGTCATGTAGCGGAAAAAGAAGGTTAACATGAGTGTTCTGATGTGCGCACCGTCCACGTCGGCGTCAGTCATAATGATAACTTTATGGTACCTTGCTTTCTTGAGATTGTAATCTTCCCCTATGCCTGTACCCATTGCGGTAATCAAGGAACGAATCTCGTTATTTTTCAGTATTTTCGAAAGCCTGGATTTTTCAACATTCAGGATTTTACCCCTGAAAGGAAGAATTGCCTGAAAACGCCTGTCGCGACCCATTTTAGCTGAACCGCCTGCTGAATCACCTTCCACAAGATATAGTTCACACATGGAGGGATCTTTTTCAGAACAATCTGCAAGCTTACCGGGAAGTGTGCTGATTTCGAGAGCACTTTTTCGCCGGGTTAATTCACGCGCTTTCTTAGCAGCTTCCCTTGCACGTTTTGCATCAAGCGCTTTCTGGAGAATCACGGTAGCAACCTTGGGATTCTCTTCAAAGAACTCAGAAAGTCCTTCGGAAACCATGGACTCGACAATTCCCTTGAGCTCGCTGTTTCCAAGTTTGGTTTTGGTCTGACCCTCAAACTGAGGTTCTGTTAGCCTGACACTAATAATCGCGGTTAGACCTTCTCGAATGTCTTCGCCTGCCAGTTTGGCGTCGTCCTTTGAGAGATTATTCTTTTTTATATAATCGTTAGCAACACGTGTCAAAGCAGCCTTAAATCCGGCAAGGTGCGTGCCGCCTTCATGTGTATTGATGTTATTGGCAAATGAGTAGATATGTTCCGAATAACTGTCAGTGTACTGGATTGCAATTTCCACTTCAGTACCCTCTTTTTCTCTCTCGAAATAGATGGGTTTTTCATGCAGCGCATTCCTGCTGGAATTGAGATATTCAACAAAGGAAACTATTCCGCCTTCGTAGTAGAATTCATCCGTATGTATTTCTTCTCCCCTGTTATCGGAAATTGCAATACGAAGACTTTTGTTAAGAAATGCAAGTTCTCTTAATCTTGTAACAAGAGTTTCATAATCAAAAATTACTGTCTCAAATATATCCCCGTCTGGCTTAAATGTTATACGTGTCCCTTGACCATCGGTCTCTCCAACTACAACTACCCCTGATTCCGGAATACCTCTGATATATCGCTGGAAATATATTTTCCCCCCTCGGCGAACTTCGACCTCAAGCCATTCGGAAAGTGCGTTTACAACAGAAACACCTACGCCATGCAGACCACCTGAGACCTTGTAGGTATTCTTGTCAAATTTACCACCTGCATGCAACACTGTCATAACCACTTCAAGAGCAGATTTCTTGTATTTTGGATGAAGATCTGTAGGAATACCACGACCATTATCTGTCACAGTCACAGATCCATCTTCGTTAATAGAAACATCAATGGAGTTACAGAAACCTGCAAGTGCTTCATCTATACTGTTGTCTACCACCTCATAAACCAGATGATGAAGACCACGGCTGTCAGTGCTTCCGATATACATACTCGGACGTTTCCGCACAGCCTCCAGCCCTTCAAGTACCTGGATATGCGTTGCATCATAGTCACTTCTGTCGCTCATCGTGTTCTTGCTCCGTGTATGATATACGGGAAAGGATTAATCAAGCGTTATATTTGGGGGATATGTAAAATGAGATAGGGAATTCACCATCCGATCTCTCAATTCCCATATTATCCTGATGTCCGGTAGAGGAGTAACGTATTCATATATGATAAAGATTGCTTTTCGGTATACGTTAAAGGTGAAAAGGGAATTATTTTAGTCCTGATTTCAGAAATATGGTTATATAATGCAAAACTTGAACTATTTTTGACAGACTCGTGGAATTCAATGCTATGGACGAAGAATGAAATTAAAAAAAGTATGATCAATATGTTTTCATCGCCACTATGAGTATATAGTATTAGTTCCTGTCCAACTCCATGGTAGGATTTTGAGCTTTTTCCTAGTTAGCTATATCAATAAGAATGTATTTTAGGATACAAAAATACAGGTAATTTATATTATATCCCGGATCAGGGTGAACATATGTTATTGGCAAAATTAAGGACCCATTATTCAACACAGGTTAATCCCGAAGAGATCGGAGATGAAAAGGTATCCCTTGCTGGATGGGTACACGAAGTCCGCGATCTCGGCGGTATTTGTTTTGTGGTATTGCGTGACCGTGAGGGAAAGGCACAGGTAACCCTTGTTAAAAAGAAAATTGACAGGGAACTATTCAATTTTGCACGCAAACTCATCCGTGAATCAATTATTTCAGTAACAGGAACGGTGAAACCGGAAGAAAAAGCCCCAAATGGTTATGAGTTAATTCCTGAAACCATTGAACTGCTCAATGAAGCGGAATCACCGCTTCCCATGGATACTACAGGAAAAGTCGATGCAGAACTTGATACAAGGCTCGATTCAAGGTTCATGGATCTCAGGCGTGAAAAAACACATGCTGTTTTTAGGATACGCCATGAAGTACTCAAAGCTGTGAGGACATTTCTTTCTGACAATGGTTTCCTTGAGACATCTACTCCTAAAGTCGTGGCAACCGCTACAGAAGGCGGAACTGCCCTTTTCCCGATAACCTACTTTGACAGAGAAGCGTTCCTCAACCAGAGTCCGCAACTTTTCAAGCAAATATTGATGTCCGGCGGTATGGACCGCGTTTTTGAAATTGGACCAATTTTCCGTGCCGAAGAACATGATACAAGACGCCACCTCAATGAAGCCACATCAATTGATATTGAGGCAAGCTTCATGGATCATTTCGATGTTATGGAAATTCTTGAGGAAATGATTGCGTTTGTTTACTCGGAAGTGAAGAAGAATGCAGCCAAGTTCCTTGAAAACCTCGAAATTGAGCTGAATGTGCCAAAAACACCGTTTCTGAAACTACCATACAGTGAGGCAATTGAAATTGTCAATGCAAACAGCGATGAGAAACTTGTATGGGGAGACGACCTCTCAACCCTTGCAGAGCATACTATTGGAGAGTATGTATTTCAGACTACGGGTGAGGAGCACTATTTCATCATAGACTGGCCATCCGAAATCAAACCATTTTATGCATTACCCTACGAAAACGATCCGGAAATTTCCAAATCATTCGACCTGATGCACAGGACAATGGAACTCTCATCCGGTGCACAGCGTGTCCATCAGTATGACTTGCTTAAGACACGCATCGAAAACCAGGGACTTGATCCCGATGGTTTTGAATTTTATCTCAAGACTTTCAGATACGGAATGCCTCCACATGCTGGATGGGGTATGGGATGTGAGAGACTTGTTATGACCATGCTTGGTACTGAAAATATCCGTGATGTGGTACTCTTCCCAAGAGACAGGAAGAGATTATCTCCCTAAAACAAATTTTTGAGGCTTTCTATATGGCAGACAGAAATTCAGCCGGATATCATGCCGGTAAGGAAGCTGCTGGGAAAAGTGCAGCAGATCTTGTAGAGGATGGCATGATCGTGGGACTCGGGACGGGGTCCACAACTGCATACACGATCAAGGAAATCGGGAAAAGGGTAAAAGAAGGACTGGATATCCTTGCGGTTGTCACATCCTATCAGTCAGAAATGCTGGCAATTGAAGCCGGAATTCCACTGACATCTCTTGCCGAGCATTCTTTACTGGATATTGCCATAGATGGTGCAGATCAGGTGAATTTTGATCTTGATGCCATAAAGGGCGGCGGGGCAGCCCATACGCGTGAAAAGATCGTGGCACTTTCAGCAAAGCGTTTCATAATTGTGGCTGATGATTCAAAGTATGTGAAAGAACTGGAAATGCCCGTACCAATTGAAGTCCTGCCCTGTGCCTGCAAGCTTGTACAAAAGCAGATTGCTGATCTTGGTGGGAATGCTGTAATCAGAGCAGCCTCAAAGAAAGATGGACCCGTAATTACAGATAATGGTAATTTTATACTTGATGCGGATTTCGGGAAAATTAAAAATCCTGAAGAACTCTCATCTGATCTTTCAAAATGTGTAGGGCTGGTGGAACACGGTATTTTTACAAACGTAGATGAAGTATATATTGGGGATCTGGACGGAAACATAAAAGTCCTTAAAAAGTAATTCCTGAAATTACATCCCCATTTTTTTCAGCATTTTTTGCATATTGAATTTACCGCCACGAAGGCCTTTCATGGCATTTTGCATTGTCTTGTGATATTTAAGCAATTCACGGACTTCTTCAGGAGCACAACCTGAACCCCGGGAAATACGTTTTATTCTGGAACTTCCGATTATACGTGGGTTTAGCATCTCTTCTTCAGTCATAGAATCCATCAGGACACGAAAGCGTGTCATTTTATCCTGAGTAACCTTATAGGCGTCCTCTGGAACCTTAATACCCATACCACCAAGAGGTAACATCTGCATGATTTGTTTCATGGGTCCCATCTTATTCATGGCTTCAAGCTGGTTGTACATATCCTTAAGAGTAAACTTACCCTTCATCATGGATTCAATGTCCATTTCTTTTTCTGAAAGGGCTTCCTCAGCCTTTTCAACAAGGGATTTAATATCACCCATTCCGAGAAGCCGCGAAATGAATCTGTCTGGCTCGAATTTCTCAAGATCATCCGGCGTCTCTCCTGTACCTATAAAAGCAATGGATGAGTTGGTTGCGGCCACTGCTGAGAGAGTACCACCACCCTTAGCAGTACCATCCAGCTTGGAAATTACAACTCCGGAAATTCCTATAGACTCATTGAACGCACGGGCCTGCTCACTTGCCTGCTGTCCGATACCTGCATCCAGTACCAGTAGTTTGTAATCAGGATTTGCTACAGCATGGATTTGCTCCATTTCTTCAATAAGATCAACTTCAAGAGAGTGTCTTCCAGCAGTATCAATAATTTGTATATCGTACTTTTCGAG
The DNA here is from genome assembly GCF_030156785.1 of Methanohalophilus sp. Lineage (GTDB taxonomy): Archaea > Halobacteriota > Methanosarcinia > Methanosarcinales > Methanosarcinaceae > Methanohalophilus. The sequence continues at coordinate 33,514 of NZ_JASGLW010000004.1, read as the reverse complement.
TTCTTTCAGTCCTCGTTCAACAATGCCGACTGCATCAGGGTTTCCTTCCTCGCCATAGAAAGGAACATTGAGACCCTCACAGAGGGTTTTGAGTTGCTGGTAGGCACCTGGCCGGAATGTGTCCGCACATATTACAGCCGGGCGGAGACCCTTGCGCTGGAAATAACGGGCAAGTTTGGATGTGGTGGTGGTTTTACCACTACCCTGCAGCCCTATCATCATGATTTTATGTGGTGTTAGCGGGATGTCAGTACCTTCACCGAGGATATTGACAAGTTCTTGATAAACTATCCTGATTACGTGTTCACGGACACTGGTTCCCGAGGGAACTTCTTCATTTAAAGCGCGGTCTTTAATATTCTTTGAAAGAGCCATTACCAGTTTGACATTGACATCAGCCTGAAGCATAGCTCTCTGGATATCTTTTACTACTTCATTGACTGTTCGTTCATCGATACGCCCTGCACCAACCAATTTTTTGAGGGCATCCTGAAGTGAAGTTCCAAGTTTATCCATTACCATTTTAGGGGGGCTTCCTTTTGATTGTCTTCTTAATAGTATTGCATAGCCTTATTTAACAATTTTGTGAAAACAACTTCCCAACGAATTTCAGAGCAATATAAACATAAGTGCAATAAGCGCCAGCACAACCCCTGCCCACCGTTTTGGAGAAATGTGTTCTTTTAGTATGAACCATGCAAGCAATACTGTGCCCCCTGGATAAAGGCAGGAAGTAACAGTTGCAATGTCAAGTCTTCCGATCTGGGTTGCCAAAGTAAAAAGCAGGATTCCAAATGTATCAAAAATTCCGGCAACAATTATTATCGGAAGTACACCACTTGAAGGCAGGCTCACTGATTTTTTGATAAAAAGGAATAAAAGCAGCAATACAACTGCTGCCAGCTTGGCAATTACCAGCGGCCAGAATAGTGAGTCACCACTGAACTGCGCGATGAAAATAAAGAATAATCCAAAGCCAAAGCCTGAGAGCAGTGCGAGAGTTATATCATCAAAATGTGTTTCCGTTTTTTCTGTAGTACCTGCAATAAGCCAGATACCGACAATTGCAATGAGAAATCCGAATATCTGGTGAGTGGCTGGGATGCCCTCATAAAATGCACTATGGATTACCGGTAGGATAACCGCCACCACTGCGGAGAGTGGCGCGACCACTCCCATATGTCCACGAGACAGACCGCGATAGAATACAATCAACCCGAGACTTCCGGATATCCCAGCTAAAAAACCCCAGAATACGTTATTAAGAGCTGGAATGTTTTCAGAAAGAAAAATAGCAAACAGCAAAAGCAGTACCGCTCCAACTGCCTGCATGATTACGACAACTATGTATTCACTGGCTCGTTTTGCAGCCACTCCCCCACCAAAATCCGCTGCCCCCCATGAAGCAGCGGCTGCAATACCTAAAATGACTACAAGGATTTCAGCAGGGAGAGATAGCAGTGTTTCCATACTTCTAGGAGAATGAAAGTTTTCCAGATATAGTTAACGATGTCCGAGTTTATTTTAGTGCCCTATTAATCTGGCTTGCATATGGGAGTAGAATAGTTATCAAAAATCTGGAGCTTTCGGCTTGAGATTGAAGCCGACAAAAACCAAAAAAATACTGCTGATTTTAATGCTACTTTGAATAGTAAGACCAAAAATCCTATTTGGTGATGGCACATTCTCTTTTCAGAAATCTCAATATGAATGGCTTTTACATACCAAGGGAGGATATGAGACCTAATGCAGTTTTAATGTACTCTTAATCTTCCATATAATTGAAACGTAATTATCAACTCAATGTTGAAGAGAAACATAAAATTCATTTTTCATGGTAAACTTAATGTACAAGATTGTAGTAGGTCAGCATGATCTTTTTTGTTTTGATGTAAACAAAACAATCTGGAACACCAAATAGTCAAATTCGCCACTTATTACTCAAGATCATGCTTTTGCGGTTACAAATCCCGCATTATGACATGACAATATTGTGCTATTTTTGACATCTAAATGCTAGAAGGAATCTTAAAATGGAATCATTAACTTTTAAAGAATTATGCTTATCAAAAGACATGTATAAGGCAATTGAGGATCTGGGTTATGAGGAACCTACTCCAATACAGGCACAGTCAATCCCTTTTATTTTGGAAGGACGGGACGTAATAGGTCAGGCACAAACCGGTACCGGTAAAACAGCCGCTTTTGGGATCCCCGCTATTGAAATGTTAAATCCTGATATCAATAAAGTACAGGTGATCATCCTTTGTCCCACTAGAGAACTTGCAAACCAGGTTGCAGAAGAATTGAGCAAACTCTCAAAATACCAGAAAACTAAAATATTGCCAATATATGGCGGGCGACCCATTGAGAGGCAGATAAAAGCACTCCGTAGAGGCGTGCACATTGTTGTAGGAACCCCAGGTCGCGTGATGGACCACATTGAAAGAAAGACACTAAGGCTTGATGGAGTGGAAATGGTTGTTCTGGATGAAGCTGATGAAATGCTTGATATGGGATTCAGGGAAGACATTGAGTTAATTCTTGATCAAGTTCCAGAAAACAGACAAACCATTCTTTTTTCGGCAACAATGCCAAAACCAATCCTGAGGCTGACCAAAAGATATCAGCGCAATCCACAAATGGTAAAAACAGTTCACAAGAAACTCACGGTACCCCTGGTTGAACAATTCTACTTTGAGGTAAAAAGTCATTTAAAAACGGAAGTGCTTTGCAGACTCATCGATATCTACAATGTAAAATCTTCTCTTGTTTTCTGTAATACAAAAAAGCAAGTTGATCAGCTTACAGAAACCATGCGCTCACGTGGATACTTGGTTGATGCACTGCACGGTGATCTGAAACAAAGACAGAGGGATAAAGTAATGTCCAGTTTCAGAGATGGGGATATTGAAACCCTGATTGCAACCGATGTTGCAGCACGTGGAATAGATGTTGAGAATATCGAGGTTGTTTTCAATTACGATATACCTCAGGATGAAGAATCATATATTCACAGAATAGGCAGGACAGGACGCGCCGGAAGAGGGGGTACTGCATTTACTTTTGCTTCCGGAAAGGATATTCGTAAGATAAAGAGCATCCAAAAGCACACAGGTGCAAAAATAATACGCAAGAATATACCCTCTCAGAGTGATGTGGAAGATATTCGGGCAGAAATGCTTTCTCAGAGGGTTAAGGACACCATTGATGCCGGTCACATGGGAAAATATATTCACTGGGTTGAAAACCTTCTTGAAGAGGATTATGCTTCAGTAGATATTGGTGCAGCTCTTGTGAAAATAGTGCTAGCCGATGTAAAGAAATAAATGTTTTTTGCTGTACTCTGAAACAGTACAACACAATATCTCAAGAAAAAACGGGTTGATTGGAAAAACAGTCAACCCAAGTTCTTATTTTTTAAAAATATTATTGCAGTATTAGAAATTTCTGCGTGGTTTATGATTCTGGTAGCAATCCCTGCAATATACTGGCCTATCAGGATCCGGTACAAAAGGTACTTCAGTTTCCTGGCCACAGTCGCTGCATTTTGCTTTATGCATCTCACGAGGTGCATTGTTAAAGCCGCGATTCCCGCCATTAAATCCTCTACTTTGTATAATTTATTCCTCCCTTTATCCTAGTTCAAACTATTCAATATAGGACTGCACTAAAAACGAGTTATAGGGAGACCTAATGAACTTATTGACTGAAAGTTGTAACTACTTATTCCCATATATATGTTGTCATAGTATTTTCATTATTTAATGATCTTACTATTTTTTACAAACCACGATACGGTCTCATTTGCAGATAAGCATTAAACGGTAGTTCATGTTCTCGTTGTGGCAATTTGCTCGACAGAATATGACTTGTGATAGGCGATATTTTTGTTAGGATTGCGGGATTTCCACAGACAGTGGCAATTATCCAGTATGAATTTCTTCCAAATCAATCCCTTATGGGCAGGAAAACCACATTTTCTTAAATATAAAAAAGTTGGTTTATAATTAAGGTTGTAACCAACTAACTTCTAGGTATGTTAAATAAAAGAATAAATATGAAAAGACATATGTGGCGACTTTTCAGTCGCTTATTTCCATATATTTTTCAACATATGCACTTTTTAAGCTTCCAGTAAGCAAGGCTACTCCCTGTAACTCAAGGAACTTTGTGGCAGTTTCCGAAAGTGTATCTTTATAGGAATAAGGTATCTGAATAGCCTTTACATTCGGGCAAAGCTTTACGATTTCCATCAAGTCGGTGTTGCTTGGTCGGAAGGAAAGATGTACAATCTCATCTTCTTTTTTTAATTTTTCTATTTCGTTTTTAGAGTTTAGTAACCTGATCTTCAAGATATCATCCTCTTTATTTTCAGGTATTTTTATACCCTTGGTTTTTTATTTAATATCAGCTCTGACAATTTATTTTGGAGTGTTAAAGCTATAATGATTATAGTATGTATTTTACAAATCACGATAATATATAGTTATCTAAATAAAATTATTAATCTGATTTAATGATTTGTTTAATTTGTCTGAATCCAGCATCTGTTTTAAAGGAGGTACCTGAAAAATGAGTTCTGCTAGCCTTAAAGCCCATTTCTCTGATTTTTTCCAGCAGTCCTTCAATTGGTTTTGCGGAAACTCCCAGTTGTTTACATATCTTGTGTTGATCATAGAACATGGGAATATCAAGTTCATTTTTACACAGTTCAATTATTCTGGATGAAGCTGATTTTGTACCAAATGGCCTGTCTTTCATTTCAATCAGGATTTCTTCACAAAACTCCGGATCATGAAGGCTTCCCAACCACAAAGGTCCGCCAGTTTGAACTGTTTTTCCACAAACATGACATATTTTTTCCAGCTGCACAGCAAGTCCTTTTTTGTATTCAACCATTCCACAGGATGTACAGTGTGCTATGAACCCAACTTCCTTTAGACTTTTATCAGCTACCTTTGCACCAGTTTTTATCTGGACATATGTTCGTACATAATGACGTGTAGAATGTGTTAGGAGGGGGATCATTGCCTTCTCATGCATTGCGAGAACACGTGCCATATACCCCAGCAGTATCCTTGCTCCCATCTCATTATGGTACTCTGTATTCAATGGAATCGCTGAATATTTTCGCATGCCTGAGTTCAAATGTGCCCCGCAAAGGGGGGCAGTATCAGTTGCAGTAACTGCAAGTAACCCTTTAACACTGAAAGCAGCAGCATCTAAAAAGGGGGCAGGGCTCCCGAAGGGATCAATGTCAATAATATCGAACTTCTTCTCTTGCATCAGTACATTCGCACTTTTTCTGCAAACCTTTGAATTTTCCGACAAAGCATTTAATTCCACATTTTTTAGAATGAGTTTACAGGCTTCTTCTCCCCAATCGTTAAGAGTAACACTGACTCCGACTTCTTTAGCAATCCTTATACCACGTATGCCAGAAGCAGACATAGCATCAAGATAAGTGATATCAGAAACTTCATATAGAGTATCCTTGAGTTTCCGTTTAACCCAAGCTGCAATAGCTGCCACTGTGATATCGCGATTCAATTCCATATGAGGATTATAAAAAACGGGTGTTACAGATGGAGAATAGCCTTTTTCAGAGAGGGCATGTATTATTAAGGATACTTCACCTTCTCTAATTTGCTGCATCTCCATATCTGGGTTTTGATATTTTCTTCTTATTTAACTATGATCGTTACATTCATAGTACTCCATGGTGGAATATAGGTATGGTATTCGCCAGTTTCATTGAATTGATAGGTGAATTTCTGCATGTAACCAAGGGTCACATCATCCCACATCCCCTCTTCATTTTTGATTGTGAAAAAGCGTTTCGGCTCGTTTTGCTGGTTTATCCATGTTACAGTATCTGTCCTATTGATCTCAAGAGGATTTGCTGTTATTGCTTTGTAGTTTTTGAGCCTTATTGGGTAATCCATTGGTTCATAGTCTTCAGGAGTTGCCGCAGAACCTCCATCTTCTACAACTGATTCATTATTATCAGAAGTAGGAGTTACATTAGCTCCATTAGATTTTTTATCCTCTTCTGCACATCCCGCAAGGGCAATTGTGACAACCAATAACAATATAACTATTATTTTCATTTTCATATTTCCAATCCCCATATATTTAACTAGTTTTTATTCCAAATGTTTATGAATTTTTCTGATCGAAAGGAGCTGTTCAGATCAGGATTCCATTATTTTTCCACTTATAGGGTAAAATGTCATAGCTCAAGACAGTTCTTTCCGGTTTGCAGATTCAATAACTTCCATCAATAACTTCTATTTAGCTTATTAACTGGAAAACACTTTAATGAATATAGCCCAATTTAACTTCTGATGAGTGGGGAAATCAAATGGTATCGTTCAACTGTGGAGGAGGTATTTTCCCTTCTTGAGAGCTGTGATGAAGGTATATCTGAAGATGAAGCTGAGCTTCGTCTTTCAAAATACGGTTTCAATGAAGTGGAAATAAAAAAGAAACACGGTTTTCTCTATAAATTTGCAAAACAATTCAAAAATCCCCTGATCTATGTTCTTCTGGCAGCAGCCCTTCTCACATTTGTCCTGCATGAATATGCTGATATGGCAGTAATCATAGGAGTTTTACTTGCTAATGCAGTTATTGGTTTTGTGCAGGAAAACAAAGCAGAGCATGCGCTTGAGTCTCTTGCAAAAATGATGAAATCCGAAACTACAGTATTGCGTGATGGGCAAAGGAAAATAATTCCCAGCAGGAAACTGGTTGTTGGAGATGTAGTAATACTCGAAGCAGGTTCTCGGGTTCCTGCGGATATGAGAGTGATTTACAGCAAGAACATGCAAGTAGATGAGTCTGCCCTTACAGGTGAATCATTAGCTGTGGAAAAAATAACCGATCCAATTGAAAAGGAAGATCTTCCGCTGGGTGATCAGAAAAATATGGTATTCGGTGGAACCCTGATTACCAAGGGGATCGGGAAAGGCATTGTTGTTTCCACAGGAGCTTTTACTGAAATGGGTAGGATATCCAATCTTATCCAGCAGACACAGAAAATAAGTACGCCGTTGCTCAGAACCATCGAACGTATGGAAAAAAATATTTTTTTAGTCATACTTGTAGTTTCAGCATTTACATTTATTATCGGTAAACTTCAAGGATTCAGTACTGTTGATATTTTTCTTGCTACCGTAAGCCTTGCTGTAGCCGCAATCCCAGAAGGGTTGCCCGCACTCATAACAATTTCTCTTGCCATTGGCGTAAAAGTGATGGCTTCAAGAAATGCGATCATACGTAATCTTCCTTCAGTTGAAACCCTAGGTTCAGCCACAGTTATTTGTTCCGATAAAACTGGAACACTTACTAAAAATGAAATGACTGTGACTGAAATATTCACTCTTGAAGGCAGTTTTGAGGTAAGTGGTTCTGGCTATGACCCCGTGGGAGATTTTTATTATCATGGCAGGAAGATTAAACCTTCAACCTATGCCTCCCTCATGCAAACGCTTGAAGCAGGTGCTTTGTGTAATGACGCTTATCTCAGAGAAGATGGTGGTATTGATGGACATCCTACGGAAGGTGCCCTGCTGATTTCATCCCTTAAGGCAGGTAAATTCCATCTTCCCAGACTTGACTCAATTCCTTTTGAATCAGAGCTTCGATTGATGGCCACTTTGCATGAGAGTAAAAACGGTTCCCGTTTGATTTATGTAAAAGGTTCTCCTGAGAAAATTGTGGAGCTTTGCAGCAGTCAGTATGATGGTCATCAGAAGTCTGCCATTCAATCTGAATTCATTCTTAAAAATGCCAGAGAAATGGCATCAAGGGGCTTACGTGTAATTGCAATGGCTTACAAGCGAGTTTCATTCAATTATAATGATCTTCATATTTCCGATCTCAATGACCTTGTTTTCCTCGGATTACAGGGAATGATCGACCCTCCACGGGAAGAAGCAAAAACAGCTATCCAGAAATGCAAGACTGCCGGAATCCGTGTGATTATGATTACCGGTGATCATGTCCTTACAGCTCACAGCATTGCAAAGCAGCTCGGAATCCGTACATACGGTGCACTGTCTGGCGTTGATCTTGATAAGATGAGTGACACGCAATTAAAGGAACAGCTTAAAATAGTTTCGGTATTTGCCCGCACGTCCCCGGAGGATAAATCCAGAATAGTCCGCCTTCTCAAGGAAGAAGGCGAAGTTGTGGCTGTAACCGGGGATGGTATAAATGATGCTCCCGCTCTTGAAGCAGCGGATATAGGAATTGCAATGGGAAAATCGGGGACTGAGGTTGCCAAGGAAGCGGCGGACATGGTCCTTGCGGACGACAATTTTGCATCAATTGTAAATGCTGTTGAAGAAGGACGTGATGTTTACAGCAAGATCCAGAGAGTGATACTTTGGACTTTACCCACAAACGTTGCGGAAGGGCTGGCAGTAATGGCGGCAGTCTTACTTGGTATTACAAACCCTCCACTGCTACCATTGCACATCCTGTGGATTAATACGGTAACTGCAATTTGTCTTGGTGTACCGATTGTCTTTGAACCAAAGGAAAAACGACTTCTTTCAAGGAGCCCACGACCTCCTGGAGAACCCTTGTTGCTACCCATAATAAAAAGACGCATTGTTACGGTAGCGCTATTCATGGTTACTGCCACATTCCTGTTATTCTTTTTCCAGAAGGGAAGCAACGGCCGGGACATTGTTGCCGCACAAACAATTGCATTGAACACAATTGTATTCTTCGAAATCTTCTATCTCCTCAACTCAAAATCAATCTATGAAAATGTTTTTGATAGACTTGTTTCTAACAGGGCAATGCTTTTGGGAATCGCAGTTGTAATTACCCTGCAACTGCTGATAACTTACAGCAATTACCTAAACAGTATCCTGAAAACAACTCCACTTGAAGCTTTTGACTGGATGTTAATAATCTGCATTTCAAGTTTGATATTCTTCATTATTGAAACCGAAAAGTATCTGATAAAAAAAAGACGCAGGAATAAATAAAGTCACTCATTGAGGTATTTATCCAGCCTGTTCAGGCCTTCTTCTATATTTTCAAGACTATTGGCATAGGAAAAACGAATGTATCCTTCGGCAGCGCTTCCAAAATCAATTCCCGGAGTGACTGCAACGTGTGATTTCTCAAGGATTTCCCGGCTTAAATCAAGGGAATCATTTCCGAAATCCCTGGCATCTGCAAGAACATAAAAAGCACCTTCTGGTTCATATTCAATACCAAATCCAATTTCTTTGAGTCTTTTCAGCATGTATTTCCTGCGTTTATCATAAGTTGCCACCATCTCTGTGACATAATCCTGTGGGCCTTCAAGAGCCGCAATACCTGCTTTCTGCACAAACGAATTAGCGCAGATAAAGAAATTCTGCTGCATTTTCTGCAATATGCGGAGGTAATCCCTCGGAGCTATCATGTAGCCAAGTCTCCAACCAGTCATGCAGTATTTTTTAGAGAAACCATTAAGAACAATGGCATTCTCAGTGTATTCGAGAATTGTGTGATCTTCTTTTCCGTAGGTAAGGCCCTGATAGATTTCATCACAGATAATTGGAATATCCCCGGCAACTTCTGCAATACCTTTTAAATTGGCATCATCCATAACCGCCCCCGCGGGATTTGAAGGAGTATTAATCAGAATTGCATCTGTTTTGTTGTCCAGATGCATTTGTACATTTTGGGCATCCAGTGAAAATCCGTTGTTCGCATTGACTGGAACATATTCCGTTTTCCCTCCGATTGAAGTAATAAAATTCGGATAACAGGCATAATGAGGATTTGACATTATGATTTTATGCCCCTGTTCAACAAGCAGCATAAATGCAAGCATCATAGCAGGGCTGGTCCCAGATGTTACAATCACCTGCTCAGGAGAAACATCGACGCTAAATTGCCGATTGTAGTAACTTGCGATGGATCTTCTTAATTCAGGAATTCCCATGCTGTGTGTGTATTTGGCAACACAGCTGCTAAGGGCTTGGTTGGCAGCGTCGCAGATGTGTGGCGCAGTGGGAAAATCTGGCTCTCCTATTTCGAGGTGGATGACGGATGCTCCGTCCATTTCAAGGCGCTGGGCTTCTTCCAGCACTTCCATCACGTAAAAGGGGGGAATATTCTTTACCCGTTCAGAAATCATGATCAGTTATGCGTTTTGTTCTTATATTTAACCTTAGTTATTATGAAAGAGTTTATTCTTCAACACCATATTCCCGGGTGTCATCCAAAGCAGCCTGGTAAAGTTGTTCACGTAAATCGGGAATAGCAGAAAGGGCTCTGGTCCAGTCAGGCATGAGAACATCCTTTGGATCCATGAGGTAATCTTCTCCGACTTTCATAATGACTTCTGAAAACCTATCAACATACATTTCTTCGAGATGTCTGGTGAATTCAAGATCGTTACAGTATGCATCAGTATAATATTTTCTTATTGCATCCTGCCCAAGACGTCTGTATTTTACTTTTACACTGTGAAGGAATGGTATGGAAATTGTTGTCTGTGTAGTTTCCGTCAGGATTCTCAATATGGTTGTAAAAATATCTCCTACCATCTTGCAAAGTCCTGAGGAAAGATCGCTTCCAAGCTTCTTGTGCTGGTGATCATAAAAACCGAGATCGGTCTGGCAAATACGCTTAAGGGAGGCATTTCGATGCACTTCTGCCAGAATACCGACTTCTAATCCCCAATCTGCAGGTATACGTATATTGAGGGCTAAATCACTTGTCATTGCAAATTCCCCGGAAAGGGCATACCTGAATGCCTTGAAATACTGAAGTATTTCTGAATTGCAACGCAACTCGTCATTCATGGTATCAAGCAACGGTTCCACAAAAAGCCTGAATACCCTTCCATGAATTTTTCTGTCTTCCACATTAACTCTTGCATAGTAGCCTTTGTTAAAGAAAAAGTTGAGTTCGGGATCGATAATTGGATAAAGAAGTTTTAGAGGGATATCAATGGAGTATGTCAGAATGTCAGCATCATGAACGGCAATTGCATATGAATGAAGACTTGCAATTCCAAGCCCCATCCAGACATCCATTCCTTTTCCTCTGAAGGATGTGATGTCGATATCAATTTCCTTCATCTGGTTGAGGATTTTCTCAACGTTTGGTCCATTACACCACAGAAGAACATGCTTGAGTTCCAGTTTTTCAAGATACCGCAGGGCTGTCCTGTATTGTTCCACATTTTCTGCTGCAAGGGGTATGACAATCCTATCGACACACCGGCAATTATTTAATTGTTCAATAATATTCGGAAGTGCCTGATTGTCCAAATCTTTGTAATGAATTGGAATGACAATAGAAGCAGGTCTTCTTTGCCTGAGCTCCATCATCCTTTCTGTAAGTCTTTGTCTATTGATGCAAAAATCATGTATAGTAGTGACATTTTCCTGATTAAAATCCATGAAATACCTCCAAGAGGACTTCGAATACAGGACTAAGCTTACCCCAAAGTTACCCTGTGTACAAATATCTAAATAGTTAATATGTAATAATATTTATTGCTGAAATAGGAGTTCTTTACTTTTCAGCAAGATTTTCTGATATTTTAGGGGTGAATTGATGGGTTATGTAATATTTACGGATCTTGATGGAACACTGATTGATCATGACACGTATTCCTTTGATGCTGCTAAACCGGCGCTTGCAATTATAAAAAAGCAATCAATACCTCTTATTTTGTGTACAAGTAAAACAAGAGCGGAGCTGGAGAAATATGTAAAGGAACTGGATATAAACCACCCATTCATATCTGAAAACGGTGGAGCAATTTTCATACCGGAGCACTACTTTGATTTTGATTATCCATATTCGAAAAAATTAAAGAATTACAACGTAATCGAACTGGGAACCAACTACTCGATTCTTCGCAATGTCCTTAGTGATATTCGCAAATCTACCTCAATGAAAATTGTCGGTTTTGGCGACATGAGTGATGAACAAGTCAGTGAAGATACAGGTCTTTCACTGGAATCTGCCAGACTTGCAACTATGAGAGAATATGACGAAGCGTTTAAGCTGCTTGATGAGGATCGTGCCGATGAACTCAAGGAAATAATTGTCTCAAAGGGTCTGAATTATACCCGTGGTGGTCGTTACTGGCACCTGATGGGTAACAATGACAAGGGTAAAGCCGTGCAGAAGCTGATGGATCTTTTTAGGAAAAGAGATCCAGATGCCATAAGCGTGGGTCTTGGAGACAGTTTGAATGATCTTCCTATGCTGCAAGCAGTGGATATCCCATATCTTGTCCAGAAACCCGGGAAAATTTATGACAGTAATATTTCAGATCCACGGATTAACTACGTTGAAGGTGTCGGTCCAGTTGGCTGGAACCGCGCAATACTTAAGTTGTTGTCATCTAAATGATATGGCATTGAGAAAGGGGATATGTAGCTTATGATACGACTTGAAAACATGCTACCCAAAGCTTTTTTGATGGGTATTATGGAAATGGTGGACAGGTTTGGCCCGGAAGAGACTTTCAACTGGCTTGTAGATATTGGTATTAAACTTGCTGAAATTGAAGGGCCGGGCTTTGAGGGAGCACGTGAGAACAATGTAAATTATCTTCCAGTTTGTCCGTTTGGAAGCGATTTGGTTGAATTTGTGGAAATGTATGGGGGAGAGCAACCTTCACAGTTCCTTGAACTAATTGAACATGTTAAGAACAAAAAAGAAGCTTCTGAGGATGGATGGAATTATCCTGCCCTTTCGGGGGTTCTGGGAATTTTGCATTACAGCTATAGCAAGAAGAGGGCTGAACTTGCAGGAGCCGAACTGCTGAGCCTTGGAGCTAAATCACCACTTACAAATGATCTTGAATATAACTATAAAGCTATTGAAAGGGCTGGCATGACCAAGGAAGAAGTGGACGATTATCTTAAGAAGTCTTATTGTGTGTTTAAAATTGATTACCACGATAAGGAGTGAACCTCTTTGAATCATAAAAAAGCATATGAACTTTATGAGAATTCTGTAAAAATTCTGATGGAAAACCAGCATGAAAATGGAGGTTTTTATGCAAGTCCCCCTGGTACCAGGTATCCATTTATTTACCCAAGGGATCACTCCATGGCAATTATTGGTTCAGTAGATGCGGGATTGATGGATCAGGCAAAGAAAGGGCTTGATTTTGTGCTGAGTTCACAGAAACCCCTTGGAGAATTTTCCCAGCGCTATGATGTTGATGGAAACGATGCCAGTTATAAGGATTTGCAGATTGATGGTAATGGTCTTGTTCTGTATGCGCTCGGGAAGTATTTTGAGGGAAGTGGAGGCTCTTTTTTTGAAGCCATGGCAGATAAGGAATTTGTGCTGAAACACTGGGAGGCTATTGAAAAAGCGGTTGGATTTATTCTTATGAATAAGAATGAAGAAGTCGATCTCATTCATACTGTTAACAGTATTCATGAGTATCCTGCTTATGAGCATGGTTTTGAGATCTACGCAAATTCAGCATGCTGTGCAGGTATCTTTGCAGCCGTAAAGATGGGTAAGGCTTTGGGTAAGGATGTTTCCCAGTGGGAAGAGGAAGCAAACAAAATCCGGAATTCTATCATGGCAAAACTTTACAGTGCCAGGAGGCGTTCTTTTATAAAATGTATACGTGTTAAAGACAGGACAAGTAATCCTATTGGCTATGACGCTTTTGCTTCCAGTGTTATCGATGTAGATGCTGTGGAGTATGCCCCTGCATTTTTCGGATTGGTGGATGATACGGATATAAAAGTAAGATCAACTGTCAAACGCATTCATGAAAATCTCTGGGATAAGGAAATCGGTGGACTTAACCGTTACCCGGAAATGTGGGATCGCAACAACGGTGGATATGGTCCGTGGCCGCATTTTACATGCGAGCTGGCACATCATTATATCCGTGTTGATAATCAGGATATGGCGGATTTGTATCTCGAGTGGGTAGTTGATATGGCTCACAAAAACCAGTTGCCAGAGCACATTTCAACGATTGAACGATTTGAAATGTGGGTTGAGGATTATACCAGTGCAAAAATTCTCAGGGACAGCAAACTAAAGATGATTGAGAATACCCGCAATCATCCAAAGTGGCAAGACGGGCTTGCTTATGTGACAATTCCTTTGATCTGGCCACATGCTGAATTTATTTCCGTATATCGCAGCTATATGGAAAAATACGGGTAAGGAAAACAAACTCAGAAACTGAAGCAGAAAACTACCTAATCTCCGGCAGCTTTTGTAAACATATCAGCGAAGTTTTTGAATTATATATGCTTGTTAATAAAATATACAAAATTTTCATCAAATTCTATCGATTTTACTGAATTTGACATTATCCATTAGTTATTCAGAAGTTGAAATGAAGGCTTCTGGTGTCTAAAAATTAATATATATCCGGATGAAATTTTCAGAAAACATATTCTGTGCAAGTAGAATTAGTTTCATTCATTTTTGTATTTCCCGAATAGATAAATGATTCTTGGGATTCTATGAACAGCCTCTTTGTTTTGAATCAACAAAAGTTAACTGCAGATATCCACTTCAGCTCCAGAATTGTTTTGTCTTGGCATAGTTGCGTTCAGCTTCCATGATGTCCCTGTAGAATTCATCCTCTTCAGTTCTCATTTTCTGGATAATTCTTGAAGCGGTTTCAGGTCCCACACCCCGGCTTGCAAGGGCAATGACTGCAACTTTGCCGTGGGTCATCACGATGTTTGCATTCCTGTAAACTCTCTGAATGCGTTTCTTCTCTTCTTTTTCTGTGACTTTGTCCTTCTTGCGAACAAGCTTGATATCTCCCTCTTCCCAAGGTTTGAGGGCTGCAATCATTTTCGAGTCGCAGATGGGGCAAACTATGTCTTCGGGAACACTTTTCACTTTCCTGCGGGATACCCATTTTGTGCAGTGAACACAGAAAAGGATAACTATATCGTTCTGTATACGTTTTTTCATTGTTTCAAGAATAGCGCCTTCCGGTCTGTCTGGAGCAATTAGATCTTTCTTGGCATCAAAACCGGCGGAGCCGATGGGTGAGGCTTTTCCTATGAGGATATCTATTTCTCCGGTTTGTATCGCTTCTAGGACTTTCACGGCCTGCCTGACATCAAGCAGATTATGAAAAATGTCCCTGAGCACTTCATCATACATGGTAGTGTGCTGGTAAATCTCAAGCAATTTTTTCATACTGATCTTGTCATAATCAATCTGCTTGCTGAGTGCACCAAATTTCCGGGCTACCTGCACCATTTTCCATTTCATCAGTGATGTGTTCTTGAGAGTCATCTCAATGATGGGTTCAACATGTTCTGGTTTAATTTCTTTCAGAAGCTTGCGCAACTTTTCAGCTCTCATGCGCTTTGTAAAACGAAGGCGTATCCTGTAGGGATCTGTTTCTTGTCCCACACTACTGCCGCTTCTTGCGGCAAGCAGGGCTGTAAGAACTTTTCCAAGCGTATCATTGGTGTTATGACCGAAACAGGCATTAATTACCAGTGAATCCCCATGTTCCTCGATTACGATGTGCCTGTCATCGGGTATAGGTGCACATGCGTCCTGTTGCTCCGTAATCATGCCAATAAATACACGTAATGCTTCTTCATCAACCGGATACTCTTGTTGGATGTTTTTCGAAACGGTGATTTCATCTTTTCCAGAAAGCAGAAGATCCGCCACCTTCCTGCGGAGCTGTCCAGCATGTTGTGCAACTTCAAAGGGCACAGGAATTTCCTCGCCGACCCAACTCGGAACTTCGCCAAGACTTTTTACAGGTTCGACTTTGATTCTGTCCCTGTCCGGAAGAAGCTCGATAACCCTCCAGACTTCACCTTTTGTTATGAATATGGCTCCCGGTGTTGCAAAATTTACAACAAAGGCTTCATCGAGGTTTCCCACAATTTTCCCTGATACAATGTCGAAGATCTCGAACTTTCGTTCATCGGGGATCATAGACAGGTTTTCGTAGTAATACTGCCAGCTTTTGCGCCTCCTTGAAATTGAAGTTGTTCCTTCATCCTGCCACACAAGGCGGTTAGATACCGCCTGTTCCACGATTTTATTCAGGCTCTCGAGGGTAAGGTTCCTGAACGGATATGTGCGTTTCAGTATCCTGTAAACTTTTTCGATTTCTATATCCCCAAAATCCAATACAATACCCGATAACTGGTTGGCTATAACATCAAGAGAATTGTTTTGCGGACAGATATTTTCAACAAGTCCCCGGGTTGCATTATGGGTAATTGCCATACTTTCAGCAATATCATCAAAATCCATTGCGATAATTGTTCCTTCCGAAATCTTGTGGATCTTGTGACCTGCTCTTCCAACCCTTTGCAAGAGCCTTGAAACCTGTCTGGGTGATCCGTACTGGATTACATGATCCACGTTTCCGATGTCGATTCCCAGTTCCATTGAGGAAGTGCAAATAAGGCCCTTGAGATCACCAGCCTTGAACGATTCCTCTGCTTCCAATCTTGCATCGTAGGACAGAGAGCCGTGATGCACGCCTATTGGCATCTCAAGAATCCGAAATCCCGAGGCAAGCATTTCCGCACTCTGTCTTGTGTTGACAAAAATGAGGGTGGATTTTTTCCGTTTTACGATATCCCCGATTATCCGCAGGTGAGATGCAAGCTCGGATGAACACCCGATATTGCGAGCTGCTTTGATATCATCTTCGGTTACTGAGGGGGTGATCACGTTGAAATCTAGCAGGTTTAGCATTTCGACTTCCACAATACGAATCTCCCGCTCTGCTCCAGCGAGGAATTTTGCCACTATTTCGGGGTTTCCCACGGTTGCCGAGAGTCCAACTCTCTGGAAATCCCCAGAAAGCTCCACAAGTCTTTCCAACCCGATTGCAAGCTGTGCTCCCCGTTTAGAGGCTGCAAGTTCATGGATTTCGTCCACCACAACAAAACTCACGGATTTGAGGTTCTCTCTTAGCCGTTTGCCTGTGAACATTGCCTGCAGTGTTTCGGGTGTTGTAATCAGCAAATCAGGAGGATTCTTTGACTGCTTTTGCCGTTCATACTGGCTGGTGTCTCCGTGCCTAACCATGACTTTTATACCGAGTTCTTTTCCCCACAATTGTATCCGACCGAGCATGTCCCGATTCAGGGCACGCAGGGGTGTGATATAAAGGGCTAAAATACCGGTTCTCTGTTCAGGAGGTTTTGCAAGGATATGATTGAATAATGGAAAAATTGCTGTTTCCGTTTTCCCCGAACCAGTAGGCGCAATAAGGAGAAGATTCTCACCGTTGAGGATATGAGGTATCGCCTGCTTCTGGGGCTCAGTGGGTTCTATGAATCCTTTTGCCTCCAGTTTTTCCCGTATAGCGGGAGATAGAAGCTTGAATACGTTTTCAGTCACACATCTCCCTCTGTTTTTTGCCTTCTCTGTCTTCTTTTCCGTGGAGGACGTTTTTGTGTAACATCAAGTTTGCGGATGTCTTTGACTTTACCCAGATGCATCCCATCGAGCAGATAAACTTCTGCATTATCCACATCAATGGCGCCTGAAGAAAAAGCAGGCCCCAGCAAATCGCCTTCTTCCGCCTCATTAATAGGAATCCCACCGCAGATTTCATTGAAGGCGGGAACTACGATTATTATGGGATTTGTGGATGGTTTTTCCATTGTGATTCCCACTTTGGCGTAATGCTCTGCAATCACATCGGCGAGCATAGTTGTACGCACCCATGCCTGCTCGGTAGCAGCATATCCAAGTGAATCAGTGAGCCTGACTGTAGGATGGTTGTGGGCTGTAATTATGAGAGGTGCTGCTGCAACTGCCGGGGAAGGCCAAGTATGACCGTGGAAGTAACCTACATTTTCTATGACATCGCCTCTGGAAGAATGTAGGGTAACATCACCGTCTTCCGGGAGGAGCAGTTCCATGTTCGCGTCATGGTTTCCCGGAAAGATGTCAACCGGTGCGTGCTTTGCCAGCTTTTCGAGGAAATGTGGTATTTCATCTCGTTCCTGCCAAGAAATCTGGGGTACGTTGTGTTTGATGTCACCCAGCAGGATTATGCGTTCAGGTCGGGTTTCCCGGATGTATTTCTCTACCCTTTTGAGACGTTCTTCAAGGCGGCTTGGAACAAGGAATCCGCTATTGTAGAGATCCCACTCGATGCCAATGTGGATATCGGCTATGACAAGAGCTTTGCTATCTCCTTCTACTACAAGTGCAGGCTCATCGGGAATCGGGTAGGTAATTGTTGGCATTATACGTCTCTTCTGGATGCGTTACTGTTTTCATTTGGTCAAGCTTTTCGTTGAGTGTTAGGATTGAAATTTCTATTTGGAGATATCATCATGCGTTTCCACAAAATAGTTCTATGTGCAACTGTGGACAATCTGTTACAGCTTGCTGTTGGGAACATAATGCCGCCAAGTTTTGTGAGCACACCTCTTTGTTTTGGAGCTATGGTATCAATCGTGGGAACCCCTCCTTCTGGAAAACACTGGAATCCAAGCTATATAATTCCCCACGTTTTAGTTAACAAAAGCCTTATTACTCATAATTTACGTTAAGATTGTGTTATTAACATGGGGCCCGTGGTCTAGCCGGTTATGACGTCGCCTTCACACGGCGGAGGTCCTGGATTCGAATTCCAGCGGGCCCACTCATACCTTCGGATAGCGCTTTTAGGAGAAAATCCATTTGTTTTTCGAGGGTTTCTACTCTTGCTTTGAGGTTTGCTTGTTCCTTTGAGTGTACAACTTTTAGGTCGCAGACAAATCTTCTTTCATGGAAATGTAACTTTAGGTTTTGTCCTTATACGTCACGTTGCAGATTATTATGGTTTGCTAAAATCATGCGACTCGGATTATCATAGGTTCCGGATTCAAAAGTCGATGTTCCTAGTTGAACTATTCGCATTTCTTATAGGATTAAAATCAAAGTTTTGTAATGCCAAGTTCTTTGGCAAGTGAAAGTACGCGTGCTATAGATTCAGAGCTTGCACCATTTGTTTTCATCAAGCTTGCCCTTTTTTTGATGCTGATCCTTTTTGTGCCTTTCACAAGGTTGTCCGCATGGGCAACAATTTTTTCCTCAATAGAACGCGGCAAAAAATCTTCTTCAGGCAATCCCAGTTCTTTGGCCTCTTCTTTAGTAATGCCTGCACCAATATGATTCCTGATAATAGCTATAAGCCTGTCATCAAGTCCCAATTCTTTTGCCATGAGAGCACCCACGTGTGCGTGGCTTATATCATGAACTCTGGATCGGCCCAGATCATGCAGCAAACCACCAATTCTTACAAGTTCGATGTCAACTTCTTCGCCGCGAGATTGCAGTATTTTTGCAATATCTACGGATGCCTTTGAGACTTCCATGCAATGCTCAATTACATTCTGGGCAGTGCCTGCTTCCCGAAGTATTTCCAGAGCATCATCAAAGGATATCATGATTAGCTTTCTGCCAATGCTTTCAATCTTTTCTTGATGGAATCAACAATTATCTGGTTATCTTGGAATTCCAGATCTTCTCCACAATATGGACAAAGGAATTCCAAATCAGCTGCATCATTAAAAAGGACTCTGACATGACCTTCAGGACATACGTAAAAGACATTTCCCTCTTCAAATTCAAGGCGAGTCTGCAAGTTCTTAACCAACTTGCGCTGTTCTTTTGAAAGCTGGCTGCTTATATCATCAAGATCAAGTTTCCAGAGATATGTCAACCAACCACTGCTTGCATCCCTCTCACGGCGACAGGTGGCAAGCTTGTTTTCATTCATAATGAAAAGGTTTCTTCGCACAATATTGAGAAGAACCCCTGTATTTTCGGCAATTTCTTCATCAGTGACTTCGCCTTCTGGCATGTTTTCTATTATTTGGATTCCTTCTTCTCCAAGAAGCTGGAGTAAATAGCCGCGTACAACAGGGTCATTTAAATCGATCACAGGCACTCACCTCATAGATAAAGAAAGATTGATAATACCGAGTTCTGTCTTTTTGCTATGATTACTATTTATAGTTATGGTTTTTGGAGGCCTGTAGTGATCCTTTTTTCTATCCAATTGAACTTACTTGATTATTTATAAAAAAGTCACCTATATTTGTTTACTCAAGAAAACACAAAAAGAATGATTGTATTTTTTCCAGATTAAAAATTTGGAACTCCCATTGAATCTCTGATTTAATGGCAAAAAGGAAATATGAGGAAAATTAAGAACAAGAATAGATCTAAATCAGGAAAAGGAAGTGAAATTCAATCTCTATCTATCACTATTAAAATCCAAAACCTATATAGGTAAATCTTGGGAAGATGCATGAATATACTTTTATAGGATATGTCTGTTTATATTACAGCAGGTAACTCTTATTTTATATGTTTTTATCAAAGGTGATCAAAATGCTGTCGACTAATAGTGAAGATGTGATACAGCAATGCGTTCAGGTGCTTGAACAAATCGCAAATGACAACTCTGTACCACGTAATATAAGGCGTTCTGCCAACGAAATAGTGGAGAGACTAAATAACGTTGATGAACCAATGTACCTGAGAACATCCATGAGTATATCAATTCTCGAGGACATTAGCAACGATCCAAATATACCACTACATACAAGGACTCTGATCTGGAACGTTGCCAGTCAACTTGAG
The DNA here is from genome assembly GCF_030156785.1 of Methanohalophilus sp. GTDB lineage: Archaea > Halobacteriota > Methanosarcinia > Methanosarcinales > Methanosarcinaceae > Methanohalophilus. The sequence goes on along the minus strand of NZ_JASGLW010000004.1, from coordinate 12,898 downwards.
ACTATTCCAGTCGACGAGTGACGCCAATATACCTTTTTTACTGCAATTTCATAACAATAACCCTGCAAGTTGTTTTGTTGCTTTTATGAAAGCACAAAAATCTCTTTATTAAGGGGGAGACATTGGAATGGAAATCTCCCATTCCAACTCAACAAAATATCTGAAAATAGAAACAAGTTCTTTCCCGTTTAACCAGATTGCCTTATAATCGATGGATCTGCCCCCCCCTTGGTTGTAATAATAAGCAGCTCCCTTTATCCCCATTATGTCTTCTACAGTATATCGAGGTTTAGCAACGCTTCCATATCCTAAGGTACAAATTTTTCTCCTTCTGTATTTCACATATGCTCGTCAGTATACAATCCTCCGATGGTCAAAAGAATTGTTATCTTATGGATAATAATCAGAGGTCTTTTGACGGCATATACGGATATGCCCATCAATACATGACAAATCACTTGATTCCCTCAAGCGTTTCGACTTTCTCACCCTTTTTCAACCCTCCCGCCAAGCATATACAGCAGGAGAAATAGAACAATTATGGATGCAAATCCTAATCCTGTTAGAGAGAAATCTCTTTTCACAAAAGTATCTGTGCTGCTTTTATTTTCAATCATTCCTGAACCATATACTAAAAAACAGTACCAAGTGGAATATAACTGTGAATAGTACTATAGATCTGTTTTCCAGAAAACGAAAAGTGAACATTTCGTGAAAGAAAAAAGTATTTAGATGTGCAGGACAACATCTATTCACTCTGAGTCAGTAAACTCTTATAAATATGTTATCTGCACCCATCTACAGCATTATCCAGACAAACCTGTCCCTCTCATGACAATAGCCCCCATAGAGGAAACGGAAAAATAATTCCAACAGGTACTGGAGAACCCAATCCAGAGAAATAATAACAGGTAATCATCATGAAATTTGATCCCAGTTCTATCAAAAAACAGGCAGAGGAAGACTTTGACCGTGCATGGAATGAGACCGCCTCCTATGTTAAATTCCCGATTTTGAACGAGAGATACCCACAAGTGTCCCTGAAATACGGAAAACCACATCCGGTTTACGATACAATCTCAAAACTAAGGGAAGCATACCTGAGGATGGGTTTTGAGGAAATCATGAATCCACTTATCGTTGATGAAACAGAAGTTCACAAGCAATTCGGACCTGAATCACTGGCGGTTCTTGACAGGTGTTTCTATCTCGCAGGCCTTCCACGCCCTAATGTAGGTATATCTGATGAGCGTATTGCAAAAATAAAAGAAATGATTGGTGACATAGGAGACGAAGGAATTAGAATTATCCGTGAGAAATTACACGCATATAAGAAAGGAACAATCGAAGGCGATGACCTTGTTTCTGAGATCTCGGGAGAACTGGGACTTTCAGACTCCCTCATTGCAGAAATGATTAAGGAAATTTTCCCGGAATTTAAGGAACTAAAACCAATTGCGGGAAGCAAAACATTGCGCAGCCACATGACATCTGGATGGTTTATCAGTCTCTCGGAAATGCTGAAACGCAGGGAACCACCTTTCCATCTGTTTTCCATCGACAGGTGTTTTAGAAGGGAACAGCAAGAAGATGCTTCACGCCTCATGACTTACTATTCCGCATCCTGTGTAATAATGGATGAAAATGTTACTGTTGACTATGGAAAAGCAGTTTCCGAAGGATTACTTTCTCAATTCGGTTTTGAGAAATTCCTTTTTAGACCTGATGAAAAGAGAAGTAAATATTATACACCTGAAACACAAATCGAAGTCTTCGCGTACCATCCTAAACTTGTGGGATCAAACACTAAATACTCTGATGGATGGATTGAAATTGCCACTTTTGGGATCTATTCTCCACTTGCACTTTCAAACTATGACATCCCGTATCCTGTAATGAACCTCGGGCTTGGTGTTGAACGCCTTGCCATGATACTCTTTGATGCAACCGATCTTAGGAGTATGTCATACCCACAAATTACCCAGTATTCCGAATGGGAACTTTCTGACAGCGACCTTGCAAAAATGATCTCCATAGCCGAGACTCCACAAACAGCTGAAGGAGAAGAGATCGTTAAAGCAATTGTTAGTGAAGCAGAACTGCATGGAAATGAACCCAGCCCTTGTGAATTTGTAGCATGGGAAGGAGAAATGATGGGTAAAAAAGTAAAAGTCACCGTTATTGAACCCGAAGAAAACACAAAACTTTGCGGACCGGCAGCTTTCAATGAAGTTCTTGCTTACAACAATGACATTCTTGGTCTTCCCAACACAAAGAAATGGAAAAAGGCTTTTGATAACCACGCTGCCAGAACCGGGATAAGATTCATAGATGCTCTTGCATCAAAAGCTGCAAGGGAAATCGAAGTAGCAATTGAAAAGGGATTATCAGAAACTGAAACGCGAGCAAGGATCATAAAAACTCCTGCTGAGATCAATATCTCATTGAGTCCACTTGCACAGCGGTTCATTACAGGCAAGAACAAAAAAATAGACATTCGCGGACCTGTATTCACAACAATTCGTGCAGAAATTAAGTGAATTGATTTTTGAAGGTTTTTGATGTCTGAAAAAATGCCGAAAATGGAGAACTTATGTACACTTATGGATGACGGAGAACCTGTATGCATTACATTTCTTGAGACCACAAATGGCACTGAGTTAAATAAATTATACTGCGAGCTTGTGAGTGAAGCAAGATACGGAAAAGAGTTCCACATAAATTCCCAGCGTTGTGGCGCTGGGAACTATGTTCTTGGTAAATCCAAAATACCTCCATCGGAGTACTATTTTAGATCTGGAAGGTATGAAAATATAGAAGCTGCAAAAAAAGCTGCAACAAATCTACCAAGGATTGGAAGGGAATATGGTTCCATTAAAATTGCACCGCTATCCCTCACAAAAGTGCCGTTCGACGTTTGCATATTGTACCTGAAGCCCGAATTTGTCATGAGAATAATCCAAGCATTTGCATACATGGAAGGGAAAAGAAGTATATTTGACACAATCGGAGCAGCATCCGTCTGTGGTGATTGTACTGCAAAACCACTGAGTATCGGGATAGGACTTTCATTCGGCTGCAAAGGTTCAAGAAAACATAGTGGGTATCCCAACTCAGAAGTCCCACTGGGATTACATTATGACCTTATAGAACAAATAAACAGAGCACTGGGAATAATCCCAGAAACCCAAAAATGAAATTTATCTTGCGTCGTAGAAGGGAACTGCTTCTGCCTCTGTTACTGTTACATGACCCATCTGGTTGGATTTAACTTTTCTAACCCTGCCAACGCATCGAGGATGTATTTGTATCCTTATCATTGTGGTTTCGCTCTCTTCATAATAGCTATCGTTGCTGTTAACAATTCGATGAGTAGCTACCTGATGCTGTGTAACTGTGCCAATAACACCCATCGTGCCGGGTGTTAAATCCTGTTTACTGGTTGAAGTCAAAAAAATATCCTCGCCAACATTGAGATTAAGGGATGTAAGGAAATTCTCGGGACTGCGAATTTCAATAGTCCTGAGCATATGCTCCTTGAGATCATGCATAGCGGCATAGGAAATACCTGTTAGCGTTTTGTACTCCATTAGGATCACCCGTACATTGGGAATTCTCTTCTTGGGGAAGCTGATTGTTCACTTTTACGTAAATCTTCGGCCAGTTTCTGCATTTCCAGTTCGATTCTTTCTGCCTGCTCAATCAGGCTCTCCGTCTCGATGGAATAGCCATAAAGATCATTCAGGACATTAATTACAGCTGCTGCAGCCCTTGGATCTGGGTTCTGGCTGCGTGTAGCTCCAAGAAGACTAATAGCAGGAATTTCCTGAATAAAACATTCGGACATTATGCTTCCTGAAATTCCGGATATAGTTCCCATCTGGAATATTTCTACATGATTTTCAATCTTCTCAAGCATATCTTTGGTTGTCGCTGCACCGAATACTTTTGCTTCATCAGACATAGTAGCAATTCCAGCAATCGAAATTACTTCCTTAACACCTATAGAACCAGCCCAATTAATGAGAACCTTGCTCACATCGTAAGAGGATGAAGGGCTTATGGGAATATCAGAAACCACCATGATGAGATTGTGTTCCTCACTTTCATAAATACGTACAGGCATATTGATGAGCCCATCATAAAGAACGGCAATCGGCGGGAAAAATCGCGATTCCATGGAACCTATGTATTCCATTGAAAGTTCTTCTATTATCTGCTGGCTTGCTATATTACCGACAAGACCAATACCCGGGAAACCCTCGATAAGCAAAGGTTCCTTCGATTTGATCTCACCAGCATTTATCATGACATCTTCAAACACTTTACCTGACAAAAAAACACCTTATCTTATTATTATACTCTTATTTCATGGTGTATTTATAGATAAGATCATCGTTTCTAATTAATTTGTTCACATATGAGGAGCGGACAATGTTCAAGAAATACGGTGGAGCCACTTGTACAGATGTTATTTTTCAAAGACCTTTCGTGGAGTTTTCGTAAGAGGTTACAAGGTTGTATTTGAAGTTACAATAATGGTAGCAGATTCCGGTTGCATCGGTATTTCAAAGGACACCGAAATAATAGCTATTGAACATATCCTGCAGTAAGCAGACATTGCTGTTTTGTAAAGCCGCACACCTATAGAACTTTTTGATGGCAGGTTCTTGATAGTGCAATGCCAAAGAAAAAATGGAAAGTGATTTATTATAAAGATACTTCACTCTATGCCCCATTGCATAATCAAGGTTTTTTCTTGCTCATGGTTACAGCTTCCATTTCGGAAGCCATTTTCAGGAAAACAGCAGTGCTAATTATCATTAAAGCAAATACAAAAATCCCGATTGCAAAGGCTGTCAGAGGTTCCATAAATAAAAAAGAGCAAAAGTGTTTTTCACACTTCTGCTGGTTTCTCATAAAGCTTTGTCTTCTGCATAAGGGAACCTTTCTTGGAGTGAGGTTGCCTGAACACTGAATCATTGGCTTTCTCGAGTTCCCTTGCGTCAACTGCCAGCTCTGCAGCTGCTCTCATTAGTTCATGACCTGTTGCGGTTGTAAGTGCAACCTGCTCAAGTTCCTTCATCATAAAGCATGCAGGGAAGTTGATTTCTGCAACCTTGCTTGCCATGTGAAGTGCAGCCAATGCCTTTGCTTTTGCGTATGGGTTGTTGAAACCAGCGCGCTCAATACATACCTCAGGTTTTGCGAGAATATGAGGCAATTCAAGGTCCGCACCTGATTTACCGGCGTCTACCTGGGCGGCGACTTTGTCGAGTTCTTCCTGAACCAACCTGACTACACCACAGGTGGAAAGAACCTTCATTACATCTGAATTGAATGAAGCCATTTCAACCGGATCGAGGAATTCGGTCTTTGCACCGATAAGAGGATCGACGGTCATAATAATGTAACCAAATCCTGCATCTTCGAGTGCCTGCCTGTCATCTTTCTTTGTAGGACCATCCGAAATCACAATGCACGGTACGTCTTTGTATATATCACGTGCAGCAGTTGGGCCAGGTGCACTGGAGTTAGGGCTGATCATGACGTAGAAGTCTGCATCCCATTCCTTGAAGCTTGCAGTGTCTGCTGCTTCATCCTTGCCCATCTTGGGACCGGTCCCGAATACGCGGACGTTGATCCCTTGACGTGCTGCGATTTCGTCCTGTACAAGATCAATAACCTGACTCATTCCAAGATTACCCAGTTTAATAAATCCAATTTTTGCCATATTGAATCACAAAGGGAAAATAACCACGTACCATATATTATTTTTGGATTTACATCTGGTTCTGGAACATATGTTGACCCATATCTACAAATCGATCCGAAAACGTTAAAGGGTATGTGTATAATTCTAGAGACCAATTCTTATTATAAAATTACTTCATTACTTGGTTTGATGACGTGAGCTTAAATATAAATTCCAGAAACGAAAAACCCAAACTAATCGTTTTTGATATGGATAGTACCCTTATTGATGCAGAATGCATAGATGAGCTTGCACGTGCTGCCGGAACCGAAGAGTTTGTATCAGAGATTACCCGAAAAGCCATGAACGGGGACCTGAAATACAGCGAAGCTTTAATTGAACGCGTGCGCACTCTCAAAGGACTTGACATTGAGATTGCACAAAAAGCTATGGACGAAATACCACTTATGCCGGGAGCAGAAGAACTTCTGGACCACATCCGATCACATGGTTATAGTACAGCCATGTTATCCGGAGGATTCACTCTGAAATCAGAACAAGTCGGAAAACTCCTTAAAATTGATCATGTATATTCAAATGTACTTGAAGTAAAGGATGGAAAACTTACTGGAAAAGTAAGCGGACCAATGACAGGTGACAATTCAAAGGAAATCGTTTTCGAAAAACTTGCTCATGACCACGGAATCACAACAAAGGATTGTATAGTTGTAGGTGATGGGGCAAACGATATATGCTTATTTAAAAAGGCAGGGTATTCAATCGCCTTCAACCCAAAACCCATACTTTGCCAATACGCCGACGTGGTTATAAAGGAAAAAAATATGAAGGCACTTATACCGGTGATCGATTCACTCCAGTGAATCTCATGAATCGTGCATTAGAAATGCATGGAATGCCAGCCAACGTTGCTGGACAGGGAGGAAAACCTGAGCATGATGAAAGAACTTAAGATCAAGAGGCAGGAGCTAAGAAAGGAAGCAGACGTACATAAAGAGGAACGTAACAAACTTAATGCTCTTGCAAGTACACTGGCCGCAAAACGCAATGAACTGAATAAACAGACAAAAGAGCTCATCAATGAAGCACAGGAATTTAAGAAGCTTCGTGATGAAAACAATCGCAAAGTCCAGGAATATAAGGAGAAGAGGGACATAACAAACGCAAAAGCAAACGAGGTTTTTGCAAAGGTTGATGAACTCAGAAGTGCCAACAACCTTACCGGTCCATCTCTCAAGGAAATCCGCAGAGATATTGACAGACTCGAGTTTGCACAGCAGACCGAGGTTCTTACTCCTTCAAAGGAAAAGGAACTCGTAAAGAGGATCTCCGAACTCCAAAGCCAGTACGAGGAGAAGAAGAAACAGCTTGAAAGTAATGTCGAGCTGAAAGAGTTGCTTGAGAAAGCACAGAATATTCGTGATGAGGCATCCAACCTCCACAATACACTCTCCGAATTCGCCCAGAAGGCACAGGAATATCACGACAAGATGATAGCCACCTTCAAGGAAGCTGACAAAGTACGCGCAGATTCGGACGCTGCTCACAAGGAATTTGTCGAAATTCAGGAAAAGGCAGATGAAGAGCACAAGTCATTTATTACGATCCAGAAAGAGCTAAGGGATATTGAGAAAGAAATTCGCAAGCTCAAGAAGCAGGACAGTGGCGTTAAGAAAGTAGCTGATATGGAAGAGGTTCGCAAAGATGTAGAAGACATCTTTGACAAGTTTAAGTCCGGTGAGAAACTAACCACCGAAAACCTCATGACGCTTCAGAAATCAGGACTTCTTTAATTGTACAAAATCATTCCAGGGCCAATCCCTGGAATCTTTTTTATTCCAAGTTATTCAGGATATATTTGCTCCTGAACTTGTCATTTAGCATAAGACATGGACCTGCATTGAATTCAGGATTACTGCGTAATTTTTTCCAGATATCACTTATTTTTTCCTGATAAATATTTCCAACTACTAATGGCATACATGCACAGGGATTTACATCTCCCTGTGGGGTAATATGAATCCATTTGCGACCTGCAAAACATCCCAGTTTCCGTAGGACATGGGGAATCGAAAATATCCTAGGACCTTCTTGTTTATTAGCCCATTTCACAAAATCATCAAACTTTTTTAGATCCTCTTTTGTGAGAACATCTTTTTCATGATCTATCCACCGACCCGTGGGAACTATTTCAAAGAATGATATTTCATGAACACCCATTTTAGTACTCAGATTATAGAAATCTTCAAGTTCATGGATATTGAGCGGGGATAGTACAACATAGATGTTCACAAGCAAACCAGCATCCAGTGAATAACGTATTGTATTCATTGCATCCCTGAAAACCCCAACTCGACCCCTCATGGAATCATGTCCTTTTTCATTTGCACTATCTAGGCTAACACTCAGCATATCCAACCCAGCCGCTTTTAGGGACAAGGCTTTCTCGTGAGTAAAACCCACACCCGAAGTAAACATTCCTGTAATTGCTTTTTCCCTGTCAACATAGCTGATCAGTTCCTCAAGTCCTTCGTAAAGGAGAGGCTCCCCTCCATCAAAAATTATGAATGTGGATCCTAAGTCAAGACACTGATCAATAGCACTTTTTATAATTTCCAGGGGTAAACTTGCCTTGTTTTTTGTATCAGGAAGCGCGCAGTGGAGACAATTATTAGGACATTCTTCCGTTATGGATATCGTGACTTGTTCGGGAACAAATTTACCCCTCATTGCACCCATCTGGCTTTTTACAAGTCTTTCAAAAGCCTTGCTGGGGATTGGAGGCATCCATGTGGAAAATATCAATTGATCATCCATTACCTTTGCAACTTTTGAACCTTCAAACATGTCAAAAAAACCTGAAACAACGGGCATCAGGAGTTTTGATGCAACACCTGAAGTATGCATTCTGACATAACCTTCCTCTACGGTTGCATAGACTTTGAAAAGTGGACTCCGATAAAAGTAGTATTTCATAGTTACAAATCACCTGTTTCTGAGAAGTGCCTTGAAATTCAACAGTGCAAGAGGATCATGCCTGAGCATGTACATAGATATCTGAATAGATTTATGAAACGGTGTCCCTCTAAGGAAGGACATATCTTTGCCTTCAAAAACCTGCATTACCCTATCAATTTCCCTGTCGTCCATTTTTCTCAGGGCTTCAAGTCCGATTCTGCCTAGCCAGTGCTCTACCCTGTAAGCTTTGTTCCATGCTTTACGATAATCAGAAAGCCGGGATACTGAAAAATCTCCTTTTTTAACTGCATCCGCAGCAACTCTTCCACATATGTTGCCAGCATGCATGCTATAGCCGATACCTGATTGTCCTGCAGTCCCACCTACAAGCATAAGACCGTCTGCAAGAATATCTTTGGGTATTGTAATGATAGGATCTCCACCTGTGGAAAAAGGTTCAAGGATTTCCATATCTGAAATGCCTTTTAGTTGTTTAAATTTTTCAACCCACTTATCAAAGAATGCAGAGACATCTGAACCATGTCTTCTAACATAGGTTCCCAGTGTCGCACGGTTTCCCCCACACGGAGAATAGGTTGATTTCCAGCCCGGTGCAATGCTGCCCAAATAATATTCAAACATATCAGGTTCCCCAATTCCATCTGCTTCAATGACTGCCTCCTTGGCCCATGCAATGTCCTGAGGATAGCGGATCGGAGACAGACCACACAGAGCTGCAAGATTCGATTTTATTCCATTGGAAACGACTACAAGAGGTGAACTATAGACTCCTTCTGAAGTGCTTACAGACATTTCCCCATCTTTGCGAATTATATTGTATGCTTCCACACCTGAAAGTATTTCAACACCTGCATCAAGCGTTTTTTGGGCATAAAAGCGATCAAAAGCAGACCTGTCAATGAAATAAGCTGGGCTTATAATATCAACTGTGCCTCCGGAAGGAGCAACAATTTTTGCGCCTCGGAGTTCACGGAGAACATAACTCTTGTCAACAACTTCCTCTGCACGGTCAAACATACCTTTGAAAAATGTATTTGCAGGATGTGGTGGATTTCCGGGCGATTCTTTTTTGTCCAGTAAAAGAACTCTGCATCCAAGTGACGAAGCTTTTCTTGCCGTTGCAAGCCCTGCAGGAGAACCACCTATTACAATGACATCAGCATCCATTTTTAATAATCTCCTTACCAAAGAATTGAAACATATTCTACAAAGCTAATCGATAGTATCACATCAATTATCAGGGAACCAAACATAACTCCACGATATCGTGATCCCTGAAGGAAAAGTTTGCCTCCTCTTTGTGGTGTCGGATTACGGATAAAATCAAATGATTGAGCTAACATCCAGATACCTGCAAAAAATGCCCCAACAAAATATATTGGACCAAGATGAGCCGTCCATCCTATGATTATTGACGATATGACTCCCACAAACCAGCATACAGTTACAAATTTTGACGTTAATGGAACTCCATATGTTACCGGGAAAGTTGGTGCACCGCGTGCCTTGTCACCTTCGACATCCCTTGCAACACCTGAGAGAGTAAAACCCCAATCTGTTACACACATCATGATACCAAGAAATATTCCGGGCAATGGAAGAATTGTTGTATCGTTACCTTTCAAAATTCCTGCTGGATCGAAGGCAAGCCAGATCCCAATGGGAACTAGTCCATAAGCAATTCCCACCGGTACAAAACTAAGAAAAGTTGAACGTTTTGCAACCCTTGAATAAATGCTGATTGTGGCTACAGCAATAACCAATACTATAAATGATTCCGGATTCAGGTAAAACGCTGCTACAGAAGCAACCAATGCAAGAAAACAAGCATAGGCAAGTCCCTGTTTTTTGGAAAGAGTCGAAGAAGCAATCGGCCTGTCTGGAAGGTTTATCTTATCAATGTCGATATCACAGCAGTCATTGTAGACGTATGAACTTGTAATTGCAGCATAACCTCCAATGACTGCAATTATAAAAGGAATTAGTGGTGGAAGCGTTCCCATTGCAATGTAGGATGCAAGCAAAGCACTGGCTGCAGGAAGAGCCAGATCCATATCTGAAATCTCTGGTCTCAATAGTTCGAGGTACGGGTTCCTAGTTTTTGATCCGGCTGTAGATACCAATTGTATCACCAGTGAGAGTATGTAATCCCTAGTATGCTATATTAGGGTTGTGAAGAGAAGGTATCAGTGGATCCCCTAATAATTACGTTCACATTTTTTGGAAGTTCAGCAAATCGAGGATGTTTTGTCAGTGAATCATCACATACAAAAGTAAACTGTGCATCAGCATTCCGTGAAATCAGATTTATCGTATTAATAAGTGCCTTATCCATTGGTTCGTAATCTATGGTTGTTGGAATTTCTGCATTGAAAGGATACATTTCGGAAAGCTCAATCGGATAAGCTCCGATTGGCGGCTTAAAGCGAAGATACTGATCATATTCATCAGACATCTTTATTGGAAATGAAGTTATCAATGCCTTCCCCTTGATTTCCAGACGTTCAAGCCTCTTTGAGTAGCGATTAATTTCTGGTCGCAAGCCTGATTCCGGACCTGTGTAGAAAAATGTCGACTTGGATGCGGGATCAAGAGTCTCAATCCATTCCGTATGCGAATAGAATCGCTTAAGAGCTTCAAGCATTGAAGGATGACTTCTGCAACGCATATCAACAAGCTCCAGAAGATTTCCATCCCTTATGGATTGTTTGATGAGGTTAATTTCCTGAAATGTCACGTAGAGATTATGCCTTGCAAGCAATTCCACTTTGTTTGGAGCTTTATTCAGTTCCTCGGCACTGTGTTCAAGACAAATTGGACAACAGCATGGGAGGTAGTTTAGATTTTCTATATGATAAGTTCCGGAATTTGTTATGTACCTGCCATCCTTAGCATAAAGTGCATAAGCTGCGGAGTCAAAAAGATCACAACCCAACGCTACGGCTAATGCAAACATCATAGGATGACCTGCACCAAAAAGGTGAACTGGTGCTACAGGAGAAAGGCCTTTTTTGGATGCTGCTATTACATCAACCAATTCGGCATACCTATAATTTTCCATCAAAGGAACAACCGCACCTATGGGATAAACATCAAAATTGTGACGTGTGAGTTCTTCAGCACCATATTGCCTGAGATCATAATATGTTGAACCCTGAACCGGACCTGCAAGAAGCATGCCTTCTTTTACCATCGAACGAGCTTCTTTAAGTCTTTCAATGGTTATTTCCAGTTCACTCTCTGCCTGATCTCTTGAAACATCTGGTGCCGTAGGGATATCAAGAGGCACTCCAATGTCAGTTCCGATCTTTTGCTGGAATTCAATTATTTGTTCATTGGTTACTTCAACATCCCCATATACAGATAACTGGAAAGAACCTGAATCAGTCATTATCGGCCCGTTAAACCCGAGAAGAGAATGAAGACCATCCTTAAGAGCAACTTCCCTTAGTTCTTCCTTGCGGAAAATGATATAGGAATTTGTAATTAGGATTTGTGCACCAAAACTACGCATCTCAGAAGCCGGAATTGTCTGAATATTGGGATTTATAACTGGCATAACTGTTGGAGTTTCAATCACTCCATGAGGAGTTGTTAGCTTCCCAATGCGTCCTGCGGCATCCTTCTGGAGAATTTTAAACACAGATGGCATGATGGCTGTAGATGAGGATGATAATATATATTTGTATTTCCACCGTTGGAAAATAAGGTTGGCGAAAGATAAAAATGCAATAAGGCTGATACAAAATAAAGTAATTCGGAGATTTAAAATGGAAATACCAACGCCTCTTGAGTGTGAAATAAAAGGTGAGGATGATCTCAGAAAACTGGCGGCCAGACTGCCTGATGAAGAAAGCATACAGAAGCAAAGCAAGATATACTATGCTCTTTCGTCCCCGTTGAGAATTAAAATCTTGCATTTGTTAACCTTGAATCCGCTTTGCGTATGTCTTATCAAGGAAATAGTAAATGTGCAGGATTCAAAGCTTTCATACCACTTATCCATTCTTAGCGATGTTGGACTTATTGAAGGCAAAAGAGAAGGTAACTGGATTATCTATTATCCTACAGAGATTGGGAAAGATATGGTTGAAAAGACTAACATATTTTAACCAAATATTCTTTAAAAAAACGAATTTGCTCTAGTCCTTCGTCTGTTTAGTTATTTAAATAAACTAACATCTCTTATGATAAATTAATTGATAA
>NZ_JASGLW010000018.1 GCF_030156785.1 Methanohalophilus sp. | reverse complement strand
GAAAATGGAAACCCGAGTTCATACCAGGGAATAATAGAAGAAGTACAATCCTGAAAAGAAAACTTGAATAAGGTTAAATATTATCCACTTCAATACCGGATGAGAGATATGAGAGGCTTCCTTAACAAAACCGACTACAGGCATTTTGCAATATATGCTTTCATTTTATTGCCCATTGCAGTATTATGTTATCAGGGCCAACTATCACTTGGACCAATTCCATCAGTAATTTTATTCGGGATATTGCTTTTAATTCCAATTGCAAGCAACGTGGAAATTCCGGCCATCAAAATCAGGACACGTAAACAGGAGCACCTTCAACGCGATGCCCTCTTGCTGGAAAAGATATTCTCAGTTCCTGTCGTGAAGGAATTATCCACCGGAACCAGGATGATATTTGACACGATTGTAACGGTCAATCTGGGTGGATTCATCATCCCCCTTTTCCTTGCAGCGTTCCTCCTTGCATTCGAGATGAATTTTGTAGCTCTGGAGATTGCACTTATCGTAATGGTTGTCGTGGCCCTGGTAGCAGAAATGATAGACGGAGTCGGCATAGTAGTTCCTGATTACATAGGTTTAATAGCAATTCCGTTTGCATTACTACTGGAACCTGAAAATGCTGATGTTATCGTTTTTGTTGCCGGTACAATGGGAATACTGGCCGGAACAATTGCACACCTTTTTGCACTTAACAGGGAGCAAAGAGGAAGTGCCTACATAAATATTGGAGGAGCAGGTAGCTTCCGCGCAATTTACGTAACTATTCTCCTTGCAGGCTTAATATCCCGGTTTATCTGAAAAGGATTCATTATAACCCGTGTCCATCGAGGGAACACCAAGACGTTCCTGCAATCTTGATTCAAGATGAAGGGAACGGTATTTTACAATCCCATGTTCTCCAAACCTGAAGGGCTGTGGAGTAGTATCCACCTTGGTAGCACGCATTTTCTGTACTGCCAGAACCGGAGATAACGTAGTATCAACTTCATTTACCTTCATTGAGTCAAGGAAAATAATCCCGTCACCAAGGAAATCATATTCATCAAAATCTTTTGTCTCGATCCCATGATGCTTTTCAGTAATAAGGAAGGATGTTATCTTACGCTGCTTCATCAGCCTGTGAGAAGACCTCCATGATGCTGATTTACGGAATTCTTCCGGGTTGCTGAAAACATTAAGGGAATCGAAAACCACACGCTTGGGTTTATAGGTTTCAACTATCTCAGTAATTTCTTCAAAGGTGAGCATTGACATCCCGAAAACTTCAAGGTACCCATCATCAATGTATTTTCCAATGTCCCATCCAAATCTCATGAAGTGCTGGACAAGTTGTTGCAGCCTTTCCTCAAAAGAGAAAAGGACACATTTTTCACCTTTCCTGACACCATCAACCAGAAACTGCATGGACAATGTTGTTTTCCCGGTCCCGGGAGGACCTGTAACAATTACTGAAAAACCTTCGGGAACACCACCTTCAAGCATGTCATCCAGTCCTGTCACGCCGGTACTGATACGCTTAATTGCCCGATCAAGGTTCTGCGTATCGAGTTTGGATTTAAACCTGCTTGTGTCAAGGGACAGGAGGGCCTTTTCAAGAACAAGATTCTTTGCTCCAAGTTCCTTCTCATATCTTTCAAGCACCTTTATGGCGTCACTGCTAAGAGTGGTGTGGACTGGATACTTGTTTCTGGCCATGATAAATAATTAAATATAGAAGATATAAAGGTTTGTTCCCGTTAAACAAAAAGTAGTTTACTTATCATCTTCTTCAGGGAAACCCGCCCCTTTAAGGAACTCACCACGACCTTTTTCCGCAATTATTTCACCATCCCAGATCATTTCCCCTCTTGAAAAAGTAAATTTGGGATAAATGCCATCCATACCTTCGTAAGGGGTCCATCCGGCCTTGCTGTGTAATTCATCACCTTTTATTTTGTGAACATTCCGTGGATCAACAATCACCAGATCGGCATCAAACCCTTCAGCAAAAGATCCTTTGCCATGCCTATCCAGTCCGAATGTTCTCGCAGGAGCTGTACTGGTCAGGTCTATCATGCGCCCCAGAGGGATGATATTTCGCTTCACGGCTACAAACATCAACGGTAAAAGGGTCTCAACTCCCGGAACCCCGGATGGTGCGGATTTAATATCTCCCTCTTTTTCAAATTCACGATGAGGGGCATGATCTGAAGCTATCATGTCAATAGTACCATCATTAATTGCATTCATCAATGCTTTCACACTGCGCCTGTCCCTGAGAGGAGGATTCATTTTTCCGAAAACACCAAGATTATCCCAATCCTTTGTCGAGAGGAACAAATGATGAGGTGCCACCTCTGCTGTCAGGGATGTAACACCGTTCTCCGAATTGATGAGCTTCTGGTTCCTGATAAGTCCTACAGCTTCCATCGTACTGATGTGACAGAAATGACCCTTTACACCGGTTTTATTGAATTCATCGATTGCTTTTTTTACAGCAATACCCTCACATATATTGGAACGGGCTTTTGAATGTGACTCAAACGAAAAATCCTTTTTCAGGATTTCCTCGTTTTTGAGACGGGTTTCCTCGTCTTCCGCATGGATACAGGCCGTCGCACCTAGTTCACTTATTGATTCCAGTGCTTCATGGAATATTTCGTCACCAATACCCAGACCACCGGTTGACTGTGCCATGAATATTTCACCAAAAGCACTAACACCCAGTTCCCATAATTCAGGGAGCTTGTCAACGGATTTCGTGACTCCGCCGTTTATCCCGAAATCAACAACCGATTTCCGGTTTGCCATTTTGAGTTTTTGCCTGAATGATTTCCTGTCAATGGTAGGCGGTATTGTATTCGGCTGGTCAAAAACAGTCGTGATTCCGCCAGCAGCAGCGGCACAGCTTCCGGTATACCAGTCTTCCTTATGCTCATAGCCAGGTTCCCTGAAATGCACGTGAACGTCAATTCCCGAAGGAATGGTAAGTGCACCTTCGGCATCAATTACCTGATCTACATTCTCTCCTTTCAGATCCTTTGCAATCCTTTTGATTTTGCCTTCTTCAATCAGGACTTCTCCGGGTTGCAGAAAATTGTTGTAAAAAACTCTGGTGTTTGTGATCAGGATGTCGCCCATACAACTCTTATCTCCGGAAAGAGAAATGAATTCAATAAAGATATGCATTTCTGTGTCTTGCCCGATCTTAAAGGCCAAAGCAACCAACTTACGGATATATAGAAATCTGACTTAACTATATATTTAGTAGATCAACTAGATATATCAATTGTGCTTACCTATGAATGATGAGAGAAATGGAAACTAAAGAATTGGAAAATGGAATTCAATCCAATAATCCTTTGAAATATATCCGGAAGCATAAATCCGGCTACAACATACTTTCGAAAAACATCCATAAATACGATGCAGAAGAGCTTGAAGTATACAGGTTTTTAATTGGGGGATTTGAAGGAAAATGACATACTCCGAAAAAACAGCAGAATGCCATATCTGCAAGGGCAGTCTGGAAAAAAAGAATCTTGGGAACTGCAAAGTTAGCTTTTGTCCGGAATGTGGGGCAATCGAGCCATTGAATGATTGGGTAAGCAAAATAAAAGCTTCAGCCCACTAATTTCAGTCCAACATTGTAGGAATATGGTGGACTATATAGAAATATAGTCCATATAGATATCTACGTGTGTTAATTTAGACTATGTAGGGTAAATCTATATACGGATTTCCCATACTCAGATGCAAAGGCGAAAGCCTTGAAGCAGAGAGGATATAATATGGCTAGCAAAACAAAATTGTGGTCTATCACACTTGTTTTAATTATGATACTGGCACTCTTCGGTGCTGGATGTACTGGAAATGGAGATGAGACAGAAGGAGATGATGAAGGAGCAATGGAAGCTGAAAGCATCCTTCTGACAGGTTCCACAACAGTACTGCCGCTTGCACAGGCAGCTGCTGAAACTTATATGGAAATTCACCCTGAGCAGAGCATAACTGTTAACGGCGGTGGATCCGGAGTTGGTATTGCAGCACTTATCGATGGCAGTACCGACATTGCAATGGCTTCAAGGAAGATCAAAGATTCCGAAGTTGGAGAAGCAGAAGCTAACGGAGTAACACCTGTTGAGCACGTAATTGCATGGGACGGACTGGCAGTAATTGTCAACCCGGAGAACCCCATTGATCAGCTTACTTACGCACAGATTCGCGGAATCTATGACGGTTCAATCAGCAACTGGGCAGATGTAGGCGGAGAAGACATGGAAATTGTAGTCCAGTCACGTGACAGCAGCTCAGGAACATATGAATACTTCAAAGAGGAAATTCTTGAAGACGGTGAATACCGTCAGGATGCACTTGCAGCAAGCTCAAACGGTGCTGTTGTACAGGCAGTGGCCCAGAATGATGCTGCAATCGGTTACATTGGATACGCATACCTTGATGACAGCGTAAAAGCTGTGGATGTTGACAAGGATGGCACAATGGTTGCCGCAACTACTGAAAATATCCTTGCAGGCGATTACCCGCTTTCAAGGCCACTCCACTTCTACACCGACGGAGAACCAACGGGATTGGCAGAAGATTTCATTGATTTCATCTTCAGTGATGAAGGAACAGAAATTATCAATGAAGTCGGATACTTCCCTGCAAAGTAAAAGCTAAAACATAAGCAGTTGCCTTAAAAAAGGGCAACTGTCCTTTAATTATTTTTTCGAATAACCAATAATTTATCATCGAATTATTCCATTTTACTTAACTAAACATATTGAACTTTGAGGTATGAAATGGTCCACAGAAGATATAAAGAGAAGGGCATTGAAACCGTATTTTTCGTTACTGCGGCAATTACAGTCCTGGCTCTCCTTTTTATCTGTCTTTTTCTTTTCCGGGATGGTTATCTCTTATTTGAAACAAGTTCATTCATCGATTTCATCACAGGGGATGCCTGGTATCCAACCTCTACCCCTGCGAGATTTGGATTATTGCCCTTATTATTCGGTTCATTACTGGTAACTGCAGGTGCTATTTTCATATCCGTTCCCTTAGGAGTGGCAGCTGCAATATACATATCAGAATTATCAAGTCCAAGGGTATCGGATTTCCTGAAACCTTTTATTGAAATTCTTGCTGGAATCCCATCAGTCGTTTACGGTTTCTTTGGTCTCGTGGTACTGGTACCCCTGATCAAAGAGTTGCTGGGCCTTCCGACAGGCCAGACAGCCCTTGCAGGTTCAATTATGCTTTCAATGATGGCACTTCCTACGATAATATCCATATCAGAAGATGCAATCAGTGCAGTTCCGCTATCGCTAAAAGAAGGTTCCCTTGCACTTGGAGGTACCCAATGGCAAACAATCTATAAAGTCGTATTACCGGCTGCCCTTTCAGGAATTTCAGCTGCCGTAATCCTCGGCATAGGCAGGGCGATCGGAGAAACAATGACAGTATTGATGGTAACAGGCAATACTGCAGTTATCCCCGGTTTTCCGGAAGGTATCCTTGATCCCGTAAGAACTATGACAGCTACAATAGCACTCGAAATGGGAGAAGTTCCGCAGGGAAGCGAACACTACCATGCGCTCTTTGCAGTGGGTTCAGTTCTTTTCATTACAACCTTTATTATCAATCTTATTGCTGACAAGATCAAGAAGAAATACAAGCTGAAGGAGGGACTCTGATGGATGCAAAAACAACTGAGAAATTTGCTTTCTTAACACTAAAAGCATCCATTTTGCTTGTCGTCTCCTTTGTAGCGATCCTTCTGGCATACATAATCATTCAGGGATATGAAGTACTTAGCATAGACTTCCTTACAAGTATGCCCAAAAACCGCATGACTGAAGGAGGCATATATCCTGCACTTATGGGAACCGCCTACCTGGTAGGTCTCTCTATAGCTATTGCGGTACCTTTGGGAGTATTTTCAGCAATTTACCTTAATGAATATGCAACCCCGACAAAGTCCACCTGGGTAATCGAAATGGCAATTAATAACCTTGCCGGCACCCCATCAGTCGTATTCGGATTGTTCGGACTTGCCTTATTCGTAAAGTTCTTTGATTTTGGCCCGTCTTTACTCGCTGCCTCCCTTACACTGGCATTGTTGATTTTGCCTGTTGTAATAAGGGCAAGTAAAGAAGCACTGATAACAGTTCCACTGGAATACAGGGAAGCTTCCCTTGCATTGGGAGTAACCAAATGGAAGACTACCAGGCATATTGTATTGCCTGCAGCAGTTCCCGGCATAGTTACAGGAATTATCCTGAGTATAGGCAGAGTGGCCGGAGAAACTGCACCTATCCTGTTTACGGGTGCGGCTTATTTCCTTCCAAGACTCCCGGATTCCGTATTTTCACAGTTTATGGCACTTCCATATCATCTTTTCGTAATGGCAACATCAGGAACGAACATTGCACAGACAAGACCTATCCAATACGGTACAGCCCTTGTCCTTCTGATGCTGGTACTCGCCGTAAACTGCTTAGCAATCGTAATTCGCAAACATTACAGGAATAAACTGAAAAGGTAATTGATCAACATTGAGGATGAGCAATGAGTGAAATGGGTTCTGTCGATGACATAAAAGTTGAGGACTTAAACCTCTGGTACGGAGAAAAACAGGCATTATACAATGTCTCAATGAAAATACCTAAGAATAGTGTTACTGCCCTCATCGGACCTTCGGGTTGTGGCAAATCCACATTCCTGCGTTGCATAAACCGTATGAATGATCTTATCAAGGGTTGTCGTATTGAAGGTAAGATCCATATTGACAACAAAAACATTTATGACAGGGATGTTGATGTAGTTGAACTCAGGAAGAATGTGGGAATGGTATTCCAGAAACCAAACCCTTTTCCCATGTCCATCTATGACAATATTGCCTATGGTCCGAAAATACACAATGTAAAGAAAAATGAAATAGCCCCGATTGTTGAGGAAGCCCTCAAAGGAGCAGCCCTCTGGAAAGAAGTTTCTGACAGGATGGATACATCCGCACTGGATTTAAGCGGTGGCCAGCAGCAGAGATTGTGTATTGCAAGAACCATGGCTGTAAAACCGGAAATCATTCTTTTTGACGAACCGTGCAGTGCGCTTGATCCTATTTCAACAAATAAAATAGAAGACCTGATCCTCGAACTTAAAAAGGATTACACCATTGTAATTGTAACACATAACATGCAGCAGGCTGCAAGGATTTCCGACTACACTGCATACTTCCTGCTCGGAGAACTTATTGAATTCGGGGAAACAAAGCAAATATTTGAAAACCCTCAGGAAAAGAGTACAGAGGATTACATCACAGGAAGGTTTGGGTGATTTTATGGTCCGCGAGCGATATCTGGGCAATCTCGAGAAACTGAAACAGAATGTCATTACTATGGGCCATCTTTCAATGCAGATGATTGATGACGCACAGGTAACACTTGATAAAGTTGACAAGGAACTTGCCGATAAGATAATTCAGGCAGATGAAAGGGTTGATAACTATGAGTATGAGATCGAAAAGTGTAGCGCAGATTTGCTTGCCCTGCAACAACCTATGGCAAAAGACCTACGCCTGATAATTACATCCTATAAGATAGCAATTGATCTTGAAAGGATGAGTGATATGGCGGTTGACATCGCGAAAATTGTCAAAAATATGGATGATGATGTTGTATTCACTTATTCAGATCTGGACAATATTTTTATTCTCTGCAGGGAAATGGTTGCGAATACTATAAAAGCATATGAAGACGGAAATGTTGAACTTGCAAGGAAAACTGCAGAAAGTGACGACATAGTGGATCAGAAGTTCTACAAAGGATGGGATTCGCTGGTCAGAATGATGATCTCAAGCTCAGCAATTATTCCCAATGCCACAGACCTCATGTTTGTTCTCAGGTATCTTGAACGGATTGCTGATCATACCTGCAATATCTGTGAAAGCATAATCTATATGCAAACCGGGGAAAGGATAGACCTGAATTGATCCCTTTCCATTGCATTCTTTTTTCTTGTTATCTGACAAAAGTTAAATAAAGAGCGTTGCATCCTCTACATGTCTCATTAGTAAAGATTCCAGAGGATTTTATCGTGACTGACGAATTATTTGACATAAAATGCGGTTACATTTCTTTTAATAACCCTATTGCTATCGCCTCCATGGCAGGAAAAACGGATAGCACTTTTGCAAACAGCTATGGCAAAAATGCCGGTCTTGTGGTACTTGGAGGATACAACCTGGATGCTGCAACCAATGAAGCGGCAAGAAAAACTGAATCAAGAGGAAGGGAAGAATTTGTATCCGACAATCCGCTTGAATTCCTGAAAAGTGAAATTGAAAAGACCGAAATATCCGGTGCTGTTGCATTCAACCTGAGAAGTACATCGATAGAACCTTTGATTGAAGCGGCAAACATGATCAGGGAAGCAAGCGGGATTTTTGAGCTTGATGCCCATTGCAGGCAGGAGGAAATGATCGAAATCGGTGCAGGGGAAGCACTGATGGAAGACCTTCCGCGTCTTGCGGAATGGATTCGCCTGATCAAGGAAACAGGCGTCGTTCTTTCAGTGAAAATCCGCGCAAACGTTGTGGATGACGAGGAACTGGCAAAAACAATTGAATCTGCAGGTGCTGACATACTCCACGTTGATGCAATGAAAGCCGGAGCGGGAGCGGATCTCAAC
>NZ_JASGLW010000003.1 GCF_030156785.1 Methanohalophilus sp. | reverse complement strand
GTTTTAGCGACCATCGGTTTGCAGATACTTGCAGTCTACACACCTTTCCTTCAGATGATGCTAAGTACAGTTCCCCTTGCGTTTGGTGACTGGCTTATGTTGTTTATTATAGGAATGCCGCTGCTGGTTGCAGGCGAAGTACATAAAACGGTCAAACTAATAGACGTCAGAACTACTCTGACTCAAAGTGAAATATCATTGTTTTTTTTTCAAAATAGGATTCATACTTAACATTTCAATCTATAATCGGGGAACCAAAACTCCTGTCATCAAGTTCAAGAACTGTTTTCCAGAGTCCTTTACATTCGCAGTCAGCTTTATCGAAAACTCCTGTATCCTGCGTCAGGGAAAAATTCCTGATAAGATCTGCGATCTCTCTGCTGCACTTACTGCAGTTGTGGGGGCCGCGTTTTGAGCCAGCTCCCACCGGATCAGATGTAATGACAAGCTCAGGGTACTTTTCCTTACCCTTTTTCAGAATTTCCACTATGCTCCAGAGCCAGGGAGGTCGGTATTGATTTCTCTCCCACAGGTGTTCCACAAGGGTTCCACGCTGCACATTGCAAAGGTTTATGGAAACGGTCTGGACCCTATCGGCAATATCGTCAATGGTTTTTATAATATCTTCCATTGCCTCACGCTCCGAAAGGAACGGTGGTTTGAGCAGTAGATAGGCTTTAACCGTAACCTTTGCTTCTTTTGCAGCAAGAACCGCTTTTTCAAAAGAAGCAAATGTGAATCCCTTGTTTATTGAACGGGCACGGATATTATCAGAACTGGTTTCCAGTCCCATTGCAATTTCAAATGGCTTTTCTCCAAGAATTTCAGTGCATTTTTTCAGGACATCTTCTGTAACAAATTCCGGTCTGGTTTCGACAATAACTTTTGAAATCCGGTTATCTTCAGCCATTTTCCGCAGCAATCGTTTCCGTGCTTCTTCGCTGATTTCTTTCTCATCCATAAAGCTGCCTGAAGTAAAGATCTTAAGCATGAAACTATCTAACCTGTCTGCTCTTGAAAGCGCCTTTTCATACTGTGCCTCAAGATCTGATATACTTGGAGGTGTATTTGCTCTGTCATAGACAAAGCCACACATGCTACAGCCGCCAATTTTTCCCCACCAGCATCCAGCTGTCCGGAAAATGATTGTCAGGGAGTCTGAGATTCTACCTTCATGATGATCCCTGCCAGTCCAAGTAGCTGCAGGTTCATTTTTGGGAGAAGGTTTAATCCTTTGCCTTTCCCTGATATCCAGTATAAGATCGTTTAATGTGCTCATTCAAACTCAATGGTTGCGGGGGGTTTTGGTGTTATATCGTAGACCACTCTTGCTACAGATGGTATTTCGCCGGTGATCCTTGAACTGATTTTCTGCAGGGTATCCCACGGAAGTTGCATTGCATTAGCAGTCATGCCATCTCTTGACTCGACCGCCCGCACGCCTACTATCCAGCCGTGAATCCGTTGGTCCCCCTTTACGCCGGTTCCTTTTCCAAGAACAGCTGCAAATGTCTGCCAAGGGTGGAACTGTTCAAGCAATTCCTCCTCAACAATTGCATTTGCTTCCCTGACAACATCGAGTTTTTCTTCTGTGACTTCTCCAATGATGCGTACTGAAAGACCCGGACCCGGGAAAGGCATTCTTTCACAGATTTCCTCAGGCAAACCGAGTGCATGCGCAACTTCCCTCACTTCATCCTTGTATAGTTCCGCGATTGGTTCCACAATTTTCTTAAACTTGATATGTTCAGGGAGCCCACCGACATTATGATGTGATTTAATACCGCCTTCGGATTCTATCTTATCCGGATAAATGGTTCCCTGTATGAGGTATTCGGCTTCTAATTCAATAGCTTCGTCCTCGAAAACCCGAATAAAAGTTTCACCAACAGCCTTGCGTTTTTCTTCAGGGTCCTTAAGACCTACTAGGGCTTTGAGGAAACGATCTTTTGCATCTATTATCTGAAGGTTCATGTCCCCGAATATTTCACTAATCCTTTCGGTCTCTCCTTTTCGCATGAGACCAGTGTCTATATAAATAGGTGTCAGGCGTTCACCAATCGCACGGTGTGCAAGAATAGCACAAACAGAACTATCCACTCCTCCTGAAAGTGCAATAATAGTTTTGCCTTTTGCGTTCTCTTTGATATGTTCAATAGCCCTGGGTATGAATTTATCCACTTTTACCATTGAGGGAACTCCAGTTTTGATTATTGCAAGTATGAATATGTTGTGCCTGTATGTATCCGGGATATATTAATATGACCGTATTACCCCGAGGTGAAGTTTTGACATAATTATAGTATTACTTTCGCTCCACTTTTATCAGCTTTAAATAGATGAAATCATTTTTCATAATGAGGAGCAATGGATGTATCAAACACTAAAAAAGTATTTTGGGTTTGATGGTTTCCGACTGTATCAGGAAGATGCCATCCATGATTTGATTTCGGGAAGGGATGTATTGGTATTAATGCCTACCGGAGGGGGTAAATCACTTTGCTACCAGCTTCCTGCAATTCTTCTTGAGGGGGTAGCTATTGTCATATCTCCTCTAATCTCCCTTATGAAAGATCAGGTAGACAGCCTGAATTCAAAGGGAATAAAAGCTTCTTATCTCAACAGTACACTTGATGCATCAGAATCCCAACAGGTAATAAGTGATTTCTGTGAAGGAAAACTCGATATTCTTTACATTGCACCCGAGCGCCTTGTTATGCCTTCCACTCTCAAACTGCTTGATTCTGCCAACATCAGTTTTTTTGCAGTTGATGAGGCACACTGCATTTCTGACTGGGGAAATGACTTCAGGCCGGAATACAGGCGATTGGGAACGCTTCGCAGCCGATATCCAAATGTACCCATGATAGCGCTAACGGCCACTGCCACACCCGCAGTTCGTGAGGATATTAAAAAACAACTTAGAATGCACTGTGCATCAACTTATGTGTCAAGTTTTAATCGTCCAAATCTTAATTATGAAATAATAAAATCCACAAATCCTTTTTCAGGTATTGTGAACTATCTGAAAAAACACACTTCTGATTCGGGAATTATTTACTGTCCGACCAGGAAAGCGGTCGAGGAAACGGCTTCACTGCTAAAATCAAGAGGTTTTAATGCAACTTCGTATCATGCGGGTCTTTCTGATGATATTAGATCCAAAAGGCAGGATGATTTCCTTAACGGAAAAGTTCGTATTGTGGTGGCAACGGTTGCTTTCGGGATGGGTGTAGACAAACCGGATGTAAGATTTGTTATACACTATAGCCCTCCTTCCAATCTTGAAAGCTATTACCAGCAGACTGGGCGGGGGGGTCGCGATGGTTTACCCTGCGATTGCCTTCTTTTCCTCAGCGAAAAGGACTGGCATCGTTTGAGGTACTTTATCGACAGCATGGAATCCCACAGAGAAAGGGATGTGGCTTTCTCCAAATTGCAGCAGATGATGCGCTATTGTGAGGCAACTAAATGCCGGAGGCGGATGCTTCTGGAATACTTTGGTGAATCCATGGAAGAGGATTGTGGGACTTGTGATGTTTGCCGGGATCCTCCCACACTCTATGATGCAACCAAAGAGGCACAGATCCTGATCAATTGTGTAAAAGAAGTAAAACAGCAATTCGGGATAAATCATGTTGTGGATATTATTAGTGGTTCACGTTCACAGAAAGTAACCAGATATTCTCACCATCGTTTAAGATCTTATGGGAAGGGTTCTGGGATTCCTAAAGCCGTGTGGAAGAATATGGCAAGGGAAATGATAAGCCATGGAATGCTGGAAGTGAAGGGTTCAAGATATCCTGTTCTGAAGATGAACCAGAAAAGCCGTGATATCCTTTCAGGGAAATGCTCCGTGCAACTCAAAAGCATTCTCCCTAAATCAGAAAGTTCAACTTCCCCTCCATACACAAATGATATTCTGAAGAATGACTCCGCTGAACTATTTGACAGACTGAAAAACCTTCGCACTTCAATTGCCCGGGACGCAAAAGTAAAACCATATGTTGTTTTTGCGGATACTAGCTTAAGGCAGATGTCTGCTACACTTCCCGAGACTCATGAGCAGATGATGAAGCTTAATGGTGTGGGGAAAATACGAGTGAAAAAATACGGAGATATTTTCCTTTCTGAAATCAATAATTATCGCATGGAAACAATTAATTCATCAACAGG
This sequence comes from Methanohalophilus sp., assembly GCF_030156785.1. Classification (GTDB taxonomy): domain Archaea; phylum Halobacteriota; class Methanosarcinia; order Methanosarcinales; family Methanosarcinaceae; genus Methanohalophilus. The sequence continues at coordinate 125,051 of NZ_JASGLW010000003.1, read as the reverse complement.
GATGTAATCTTGAATATAAGATCACCGTAGAATATTGCAGTGATAAATCCTGCGGTTATGGGGACCATGAAAGGAAGCCCGGGAGTGACCCATACTTGGTTCTCGATTTTTCCGCTGCTTGCGTATGATTGTATAGTCTGAATAGTTTCCTCATCGATGGTTTCTCCGCCTCTTGAATATCTTGTCTTGACAACTCCATCCTTTTCCTCTATTTTTTCGAGCAGACGGACATGTTTTTGTTTTCCGAGTTTATCGACGTCACACCGGTATCCTATAAACATAAAATAAGGTTTCTTCAGGGTTTTAGAAAGCTGCGGCCTTGTTAGATTGTACAGAAAAAGACCTATAGGCACGATAATTGTCAAAAGTACAGAATTTCCAAAAACCGTCATGGTAAAGAGGTTGATTATTGGAATTCCTTCCAGTGGAAATGTGGTGTTCCCGATCATGATGGTTGGGTATACCGGAAAAATAATGGCCATAGTCATCAATGCTTTTGCGTCTGCTCCTCCAAAAGCTCCTGCGTAAAACAGGATGTATACTAATACAAAAATAATGGTAAATGATAATCCTATCAATAAGAGGTGTGAGAGACCGTAGGTTATGATTTCATAAAGAATAAAAGGGGAGAATACTGCCAGCATTACAATCCATACCTGGTTTGCTACCCTTCTGCTTTTGATGTCTGAATAACATGCATAAAATAAAAAAGGCATGCACAGAAGGATTTTGGCTATCTCTATCATTTAGTATTTCTCCCATTTTTTGAGCTTCAGGATTTCTGAAAGAGTACTTCCTCTTTTGATTTCATCATAAAGGCGCATTTCCGTTTTCTTTACCTCATTTGCACGGCGAGCAATTTCGTATGCTTTCTCTTTGGGAACTGCAACAACACCGTTATCATCACCGATGATATAATCCCCGGGTTTGACAACCTGTCCACCACATTGGATTTCGGCATTAATCTCTCCAAAACCTTTAGGTTCTCCGGCATTTGGCACAATATTTGAGGTAAAAACTGGAAATTTCAGTTTTCTGATTTCATCTATATCCCGGACAGCTCCTTCAATCACCACTCCTGCAATGCCTTTATTGAGACAGCTTAAGCTTGCTAATCCTCCCCATGGAGCTATATGCGAACTGCCATTGTAGATTACAATAACATCTCCTTCTTCTGCTTCATCAATAGCTTCCACGGTTTTTGCCCAGTCTCCTTCAAATGTCTGGACGGTAATGGCTTTGCCAACCATTTTAACACCAGGTATCAGAGGGTGAATATTACACATGGCTCCTTTGCGATGCATTGCATCGGAGATGTTTGGGGTTGATGTATTTCTGAAAAGTGAAATGATCTGTTCATGAGTTGACAAGATGGTTTCCGGTGTGATTTCAAGGTTATCTACACTGTTCCTGATTCGAGATGCTGCTAAGGTGACATTGTCAGATCGGATTATGTATCCTCCGACAATCACAATTTCTGCTCCGGCTTTCACAGCCCTTGCAGCATTTTCAGCATCCAATCCTCCGGCAGCTGCTACCGGAATGCTTACCTGCTCTACAATCTGACTTACGATATCAACAGGAGTTTTTCCTGTCATCTGCTGGTCAATGCCGCAATGAATGTTGATAATATCAATGCCAAACTCTTCGAGTTCCTTTGCTCTTGTAATCGGATCATCCACATTCATAAGGTCTGCCATCAGACGAATACCATATTTTCTTGCAGACTCTACTGCGTCGGTAATTGTGGAATTATCTGCTTCTCCCAGTATCATTACAATATCTGCACCGGCTTTTGCCGCCATTTCAACTTCAATTGCGCCAGTATCCGCAATTTTCATATCCGCAAGCAAAGTGTTTTCAGGAAATTCTCTTCTCAAAACACGGACGGCGTTCATGCCTTCGCTTTTAATGAGAGGCGTACCGACTTCTATCCAGTCAATTCCTCCATTTAACGCTTCGTTTGCTATCTGGATTCCCCTCTCAATTTCAAGGATGTCAAGGGCTAGTTGTATTATCGGGCGCATAGAATCACTTTGGTGAGTATTTGTTAGTAGTACTATAAAACAGATAATAAATTTACCTGTAATGTCGTTAGCAAAAATTATATCCCTTTGGCGTACATTTCTATGGGATGATGTTTAAAGGCATGCATATCATTTCCATGAAAAATTTTTCCCGGAAGATGATAGATCATATACTTGACACTGCCGAACAACTGGAAGATATTGCCCGCAACAAGGAACAATCCGACATATTAGCCGGCAAGATTCTTGCAGTGTTGTTTTTCGAACCAAGCACTCGTACTAGAATGTCCTTTGAAACAGCGATCATGAGGCTTGGAGGTAATGTCCTAAATCTTGGTTCAGTGGATATAAGTTCAATTGCAAAAGGAGAATCCCTTGCGGATACCATCAGGGTGGTGGCAGGATATTCCAATGCAATAGTACTACGGCATCCGATGGAAGGTGCTGCAAAGCTTGCATCTGAGTTTTCTTCTGTCCCAATTCTCAATGCAGGTGATGGGGCGGGCCATCATCCTACACAGACATTCCTTGATCTTTATACCATCAGAAGGGAGAGTCATCTGGAAGGCTTGAAGATTGCTCTTGCAGGTGATCTTAAATATGGGCGCACGGTACATTCCCTGTGCTATGCCCTTTCTCATTATGGTGCAGATATCACTCTTGTGTCACCTGAAGAATTGCGAATGCCACAGGAAATCATCAATGATCTCAAAAACAGGGGTCTCAATGTGACTGAAACAGATTCTATGGAATCTGCTATCAAGGATGTTGATGTTCTGTACATGACGCGGGTGCAAAAAGAGCGGTTCCCTGATGATGCAGAGTACCAGAAGGTTGCAAACAGGTTGAAAATAACACCTGAACTTCTTGAAAGCGCGCGTTCCGAAATGAAAATCATGCATCCTCTTCCACGAACAACTGAAATAGATCCAGGCGTTGATGCTACACCTCATGCCTGTTACTTCCAGCAGTCATTTTATGGTGTTCCAGTTCGCATGGCACTCTTGGCACTTGTTATGGGGGCGATGGAATGAGTGCTTCCAAAAAAGAAATCAGGGTCCAACCGATTGAAAACGGTACTGTCATTGATCACATAACAGCAGGACAGGCTCTTAATGTGCTGAAGATCCTCGGGATTTCCGGTGTATCCAGCGGAGTAGTCAGTGTTCTTATCAATGCTCCCGGTGAAGCTGGAAATAAAGACGTTGTTAAAATTGAAGGAAGGGAGCTTGAAGCCGATGAAGCTGACCGAATATCACTGATAGCACCTAATGCAACTATAAATATAATACGTGACTTTGAGGTCCAGGAAAAAAAGAATGTGGAAATTCCCAGACATGTTGAAGGCATTGTAAAATGTATAAATTCAAATTGTATTTCAAACAGTAATGAACCTGTGGCATCCAAATTTGAAGTTCGTAACCTTAAATCAGGCATTGAACTCAGATGTGACTACTGCGAACGTGTGATCTCAGAAAATATTGCAGAACACCTGCTCTGATATCAATCAAATCCAAGGATGTCTTCTATGGAATAAATACCGGGTTCTTTTGAAGATATCCATTCTGCAGCTTTCACAGCACCTGCTGCAAAAGCCTGTCTGGTATGTGCCTGATGTTTGATTTCTATTCTCTCGCCGTCCCCGGCAAAAAGAACTGTGTGGTCACCAGCAATGTCACCGCCTCTAACTGCATGGATCCCAATTTCATCGCCTCTTGGGGCTTTGCCATGTCTTCCGTAAACAAATTCGGTTTTGTTGAGTTCCTCTGCAATAACTTCTGCGGCTTTCAAAGCAGTCCCACTGGGAGCGTCCTGTTTTTGATTATGATGTACTTCAATAATCTCAATATCGTTGTCAGCAAGGTATTTTGCCGCTTCCCTGATTATCCTGAAAAAAACATTCACCCCAACTGCATAGTTGGGTGCAATAACAGCGGAAATATTATTTTCGGTGATTGAACCTTTTACAATTTCTTGCTGCTCGGGATTAAGTCCGGTAGTGCCGATTACCAGGTTGACTCCACAAGATGCTGCTATGGGTGCATTAGCGGCTGTGGCATCGGCAATTGTAAAATCAATAAGGACATCTGTTTTTGTGTCATTGAGAATTGTTCCAAGATCATTAATATCTGATATTGGAACTCCAAGATTACCTGCTTGTGCAACTTCTCCTGCATCAGCTCCTATTTTCGTGAGATCAAAAGCGGACACAAGTTGTAGATTCCCGTTTTTGACAATATTCTGTATAATTAAGCCACCCATCCTTCCGGCAGCTCCGAGCACGCCTACCTTAATCAACCAAGACACCCCGCATTCTTTAATGCTTCAACAAGGTTTTTCTCATTCTCATTACTAAGTGGTGCAAGTGGAAGCCGAAGAGGTCCTGCGGCAAGCCCCATAATTTCCATTGCACGTTTTACAGGAATGGGATTTGTCTCTGCAAATAATTGTCTTATAAGGGGTGCAAGCTCAAAGTGCAGTTTTTTTGCAGTTTCAAAATCTCCTTGTTGAGTGGCTTTTACGAGTTCTACTGTTTTTACAGGAGCCACATTTGCAACCACGGAAATAACTCCAACACCTCCAAGTGCAACAATTGGGAAGATTAGATCATCTTCTCCTGAAAAAACAACAAAATCCTCATCAGCGGTTTCCTCGAGTATTCTTGTGATTTTCGGGATACTCCCGCTGGCTTCCTTGATTCCCACGACATTACTGACCTTTGATAGTTCAGTTATTACTTCAATAGGTATATCCTGAGCTGTTCGGGATGGAACATTGTAGAGAATCACAGGTATATCCGCAGAGCCTGCAATCGCCTTAAAATGTCTGATAAGCCCTTCTGGATTTGGTTTATTATAATAGGGAGATATGACAAGAGCTCCGTCGGCTCCTGTATCAGCAGCATATTTTGTTAGTTCAATTGCCTCAGCAGTGTTATTAGACCCGGTTCCAGCAATAACTGGCACGCTGGCGTACTCAATAGTAAGATCAATTAGTTCTTTATGCTCTGTAGTAGAAAGGGTTGCGGATTCTCCGGTAGTTCCACATGTTACTACTCCGGAAACTCCTCCATTTTCAACAAATTCAATGTTCCGTTTGAGACCATCCCTGTCAATTTTGTTATCGTCATTAAAAGGAGTTATTAGAGCAGGTAGGACACCCTGGAACATAGGATCACGGCCTTAGATTGCCTGTTTGCGGTTAATTTTTCTGGAAACATAACCAGCTACACGGTTTCTGATCACTTTACTTTCTATGGTGGTGAATTTCTCGACTAGCTTCTTGTTTTCATCAAAGTCGTCTGTAAATGAATCTCCGTACTCGTTGATCAGCTTAAATGCAATCCTTTTGATATTTGTCGGTCTAATATTTCCCATGTTGTATCTCCAATTAATATTAGTAAGCATTATAATATAATCTGCGTTATGTGAACCGGTTTTATGTATTTATAGCTTTTGGATTATTCTAAATTTGTATTTTCTTTCACGATATCCGTTTTACCTAAAAACCTCTCGAGGGCAGTTGCACTGGTAAAGATTTTTTCCCTTGTTCCCTTTTTGTTTACAAAAAGGCCTACCAATACAAACAATAATCCGGCATCAGGATATGCCGAAACAATAAGCAGTCCTATTAGAATGATTGTAGATGCAACAATTCCCTTCATTGCACCTTTGCGATAAGAAGCAAAAGCAGTGCGTCTATAGATCCTAATATCCCTGATAGTCAGAAAAATTGTAACAAAATAAGCAACTGCTGCAATGTAAATATACATAGATGATAATGAGAAGGGATTATTAAAAAAGTTTTGTACTTTCTTTTAGTCAGCGAATGAAATTATTTTTATTTGATAAATCGCCATAGATTATCCAATGAATCCTCCCTCTATTATTTTTCATATCGATATGGACAGCTTCTTTTCCTCTGTGGAGGTAAGAGAAAATCCTGCATTGAGAGGAAGGCCGGTCATTGTGGGGTCAGATCCAAAGGGTGGGGAAGGTAGAGGTGTGGTCAGCACATGTTCCTACGAAGCCCGTGAATATGGTATTCATTCTGCAATGCCCATTTCTAAAGCTTATAGGCTCTGTCCGGATGCAGTTTTTTTGCCTGTCAATATGCAACTCTACCATCAGGTCTCAAAGAACATTATGGAAATTCTGAAAAGTTGTGTGTCTGCATTCCAGCAGGTCAGTGTGGATGAGGCTTATATGGATGTTACAGGGATTGTATCTGATTACGAAAAAGCTGAAAAACTCGCAAGGAAGATTAAGAATCATATTAAGAGTGCCGAGGGAATTACCTGTTCAATAGGGATTGCGCCTAATAAAATAGTTGCTAAAATTGCTTCAGATTATGAGAAACCCAACGGGTTAACAGTGGTACGACCTGATTCACTCTGTGATTTTCTTTATCCACTTGATGTCTCTAAGATTCCCGGCGTCGGTACAAAAACCCGGATGACGCTTGAAAATATGGGCATAAAGACTATCGGTGATATTGGAAAGTGTGATATCCAGCTTCTTATCGCAAAGTTCGGAAAAAGTGGCATCCGCCTCAAACAGATCGCCAACGGGACCTATTCCTCAGAACTGTTGCGGCATCGTTTAGTCAAATCCATAAGTAAGGAAGTTACGTTTGAAGAGGATGTAGCAGATATCAACGTTGTAAAAAAGACACTTGCAATGCTTTCTGAACAGGTGCATGCACGGCTTCTTCGCAAAGGGTTTGTTTTCAAAACTGTAAACCTCAAGGTCAGGTTTTCTGATTTTACAACCTATACAAGATCTGTTACCCTGAGTGCTTACAGCAATGATAAAATGTCCATATACAGGACAGCTTTACGGATGTTTTCAAAATTTGAAGGCATGGGAATTTTCAGGCTTGTGGGTATTGGAGTTTCAAACCTTGTAAAAATGGATGAACGGCAGAAGCGCCTTGATGACTTTTTTGATGCAGAGCAATTTAAAGGAATGGCAAATTGTTCATTCCCAGCACATAAAGAATGACAATACTTATTGGCGTGTGCCATAAGATAAACCATGAGTGATTTTGTTCAAGTTTAACCATTTATCATTTAAAGAAAAGTTCACAATGGCAGGAACCATCTTTTTCAATCTCATCAAGATGATATATGCAGGGACAAATTATTTTTCTGTTTTCCTTATCATCTTCACTGATTATCCTGCAGGGGCAGTAATTTTTGCCATATTTAATTTTATTATTAGCAAGTCCTTCTATTACAAGATCCAGCATTTCACTGTCAGCATTTAGCTGGAGCCCTTTTTTCTCTGCATATTTTGCAGTCCATTCATAGATATCTTGTTTTACTTTCTCTTTTTCATCCATGTAACTCACCTGATTACAATATTGTCCCAAAGGTTTTTTCAATGGTGGACTTTACTTTATCTTCCGCCATATTTCCTATTAATTTATCCTGAAGTTCTCCATCTTTAAAAAGCATGAGTGTTGGAACAGCCATAAGTCCGTAATCTTTTGCAATGTCACGTGCCTGATCCACATCTACTTTTACAAACTTGACCTGTCCTTCATACTCAAGTGCCATTTTCTCAAACACCGGAGCTATTTTCTTACATGGCCTACATTTTTTAGAAAAAAAGTCAACAATCACAGGTAGTTCTGATCTCAGGACTTCCTCATCAAAGGCAGCTGCATTTACTTTATAGAGGTTATCGTTTATTTTTTCCACCTCTGGAATGGCCTTTTCAGTACTTGTTTCTTTTCTCAGAATCTTGGCAAATACGTCTCCCATTCCCATTATGTAATATCTCCTTTAAAATCTTCAATCGATAACTATACTTCTCATCTTTATTATTATTTTCCAATCACATAGACTAATCCAAAACTATAATTTGTCTAAAAATGTATTCTCCTTTCAATAAGGAGTGCTATAATGAGAGTTGGAGTTTACATTTGCCACTGCGGACTCAATATTGCAGGTGTTATTGATATCAAGCAGCTTCTCGAGATGCTGGGATCAGTATCTGGCATTGAAGTGACAAGAGATATCCAGTTTATGTGTTCCGATTCAGGTCAGGAAAGTATTATTGAGGACATAAAGGAACATAAGCTTGACAGGATCCTGATCGCAGCATGTACTCCTAAACTCCATGAAACAACTTTCAGGAAAGTAATGGAAAAAGCCGGTTTGAATCCTTATATGCTTGAAATTGTCAACATCAGGGAGCAATGTTCGTGGGTACATATGGAAAATCCGCAGGCAGCTACCAGGAAATCTTATGATCTTATCAAAATGGGTCTAGGAAGACTCAACAATCGTATTCCTCTCCAGATCCGAACAATGTCCGTACTCAAGGATATTCTGGTTGTGGGCGGAGGAGTCGCGGGAATTGAAGCCGCCCTAAATCTTGCAGACTCAGGATACCATGTTTACATGGTTGAGAAAGAACCCACAATTGGCGGCAGGATGGCATTGCTTAATGAAGTATTTCCAACAAATGATTGTTCTATCTGCGTACTTGCCCCGAAGATGACCGATGTCCAGAATCATCCAAATATTAATCTTTATACTCTTTCAGAGGTCACTTCTCTTTCAGGCAATGCAGGTAACTTCCACGTAACAATAACACGCCGTCCTCGCTACGTATCCGAAGAAAAATGCAAGGGATGTATCGATGAATGCTCACGCGTTTGTCCGGTGATTATTCCTTCCAGATTTGATCAGGGCATGGGTAAAACTAAAGCAATCAATATTCCTATCCCACAGGCTGTGCCTCAGGTAGCAGTTATTGATTCCGAATATTGTGTGGGATGCGGACTTTGTGTACAGGCATGTCCTTCAGATGCTGTGGAATTTGATCAGAAAACAGAGGAAATTAACCTGCAAATAGGTGCAATAATAGTATCTACGGGCTGTGAACTCTTTGATCCCCATCGCAAGGAAGAGTACGGCTATGGGGTCTATCCTGATGTTCTCACAAATTTGGAACTTGAGAGATTGTTAAATGCAGCAGGACCCACAAGGGGGAAGGTTGTGTGTCCATCCTCTGGTAACATTCCTTCAAGGGTTGCATTTATTCAGTGTGTGGGTTCAAGGGATGAATCCGTAGGGAATCCCTATTGTTCCCGTGTTTGTTGCATGGCGGCAATGAAAAATGCCCAGCTACTCAAGGAACGTTACCCTGATATTGAAATTACAATTCATTACATAGACATCCGTGCCTCTGGTGAGATGTACGAAGAATACTACACAAAAACCCAATCAATGGGCATTAATTTTGTGAGAGGCAAAGTCGCTGAGATAATCGGTGAGAAAGGCATTCTCCTGCTTCGTTATGAGGATACACTGGAATGTACAATCCGTGAAGATCCCTATGACATGGTCATTCTTTCTACGGGCATGGAAGCAAACAAGGATTCCGATCTGATACGCAAACTCAAGCTTACCTGCAGGGAAGATCGCTTTTTGGCAGTTGCACATCCCAAGATGCGACCTGTTGATTCCCATATAAACGGTATCTTTGTGGCAGGTTGTGTTTCCGGCCCAAAGGAAATACAGCTTTCAATTGCACAGGGCACCGCAGCGGCTGCACGGGCAGTTCGCCTTTTAGGGCAAGGTGAACTAAAAACCGATCCCCTTACTGCTTTTGTCATCCCCGAAAAGTGCATCGGTTGCGGTGTATGTACTGAAGTATGTGATTACGGAAACATCACGATAAAAGATGGTAAGGCAGTAGTGGATGAAATTTCATGCAGTGGTTGTGGTACGTGCAGTGCTTCCTGTCCGGCTGATGCAATTTACATGAACCAGTATAGTGATGTCCAGATATATGCTCAGATTGATGCAGCTTTGGAAGTCAAGGACGAGTTCCCGCTGATAATTGCATTCCTGTGCAACTGGTGCAGTTATGCTGCCGCGGACCTTGCGGGGACTTCTCGCATCCAGTATCCCACAAATGTCCGTATAATCAAGTTAATGTGTGCAGGAAGAGTTGATCCGGATTTTGTGCTTCATTCTCTTGAAAAGGGTGCAGATGGAGTAATGATTGCAGGTTGCAGATTGGGAGAATGTCATTACGTTAACGGTAATTATCATGCAGCAACGAGAATGAGGAATATTGCTTCCTTGCTGGAAGAGATGGAACTTGATCCACACAGGTTGAGGGTTGAATGGATTTCGGCATCAGAGGGAGAAAGATTTGCCCGTACCATTGAGAATTTTGTTGATGAGCTAAGTGATCTCGGTCCGGTAGGTTCTGAGTTGCCGGAGGTTAAGCATGAGTGATGAGGAAAAATCCCTTGAGGTATTAAGGGATATGAATGTGGATGGCACACATTTGCTTTACTGGTTGAAAACAGACAAGGGCAACAAGACTCTCAATTACGATTACAAACGTTGTACAGGATGTGGCATATGTGTAGAAGCCTGTCCCACCGAGGCGCTTGAGCTGGGTCCAATTCATGAAATCGCAAAAGGTATGGACATTCCGCCTGTGATGCTTGATCTTGACAAATGTACTTTTTGTTCCATGTGTGCAAATCTGTGTCCGGCTTCAGCTTTCAAAATGGAATCGGAAGGGGATTTTCCGGAGGACAAAGAGTACCCCCGGCTTGAATGGGATGTCTCATTTAATGATAAATGTCTTCCTTGCGACATTTGTATGACTTCCTGCCCCGAAGATGCAATATCAGTTGAATATGATTTCCCAGCCAAGGAAAAAATTGCACCGTTTAAAGAAGGCGAAGAAGGGGATATCAAAATAAATATGGACAAATGTACCCTGTGTGGTCTCTGTGCCAGATTCTGCGATGCCTTTCTGTTTCTGGAAAAAGATAGTGTTCCTGAGGAACCTTTCCCGTTTGAGCAGTTGCTTGTTGATGAGGATCTTTGTGATTATTGCGTCATGTGTGCCGATCTCTGCCCCGAAGATGCCATTACTGTGAAGGGAGAAAGAAGAGGTGAGGCACCTGAAATCAAGGGAGAGGCAAAAGTCGATCCTGAAAAGTGTACTGTATGCGGCTGGTGTAAAATAGTATGCCCTTATGATGCAGTGGATATTTCTAAACCCTTCGAAGGCGAGTTGATGCTAATTGACACCAATGTCAGTAAATGCGACCCTTCGGGATGTCATGCATGTTTTAATATCTGTCCGTCCCATTTGTGGTATGTCCCTAAAGACGGTACCAAGATTGCGGCAAGGACTGAAATGTGCACCTATTGCGGTGCATGTGTCAATGCCTGTCCGGATGATGTGATGAAAGTGAAAAGGGATGAAGTCCGTCATTCCGAAATCCCGGACAAACCATGGGCTTCCCAGTGGAAGGATGCTATTGCTTCAATTTCCGGTGAAGTGCGAAAAAGACCTGATATGTCACGTATTCTTGAAGCCGAGGAAGAGCCACCACGAGAGCACCTTGATATCCAGTTCCCTGAGACGGATGAATATATTATGAAAGCCTTGAAAGAACGTATGGATAAGGCACGTCCCAAGCTTCGCAATGTCGCCACCCGAAGGAAATGGGAAGAAAAAAAGAAAGAAGAACGTGGACATATTGAGGAAATTATTAATTTTGGACACAATGGAAAACCATAAAAGATATTTTATTAATCCGGACATAGAAAAACATGTAAAAAATGTTCTATTGGTATCGGAAACTGAAATCTGACTACACAATAGGGGTACCTGATAAGAAACACTAATTCTATCATTTACTTTTCTGTGATCAAATAAATCCTTTTTTCAGTATGAGGGGCAGATAACTTCTTAGAATACTTCACCAAAACAACGGGTGAAGTTTAATACAACCTATACCTTTAATGATGAACTGTAATTACAACTCAGATACAAATTTCTATTAATTTATCAATTGCATAATAGCGGATTCTTATTATCGGTGATGTTCTCATGAGCGCTGAAATTGATTACAGGAAACTAGGTTTAAAATGCGGGCTAGAAATCCACCAGCAACTTGATTCTAAAGAAAAACTGTTTTGCCATTGTCCTACGGTTCTTCGCGACACTTCAGAATCCAATGTTGAGTTTTTCCGTTACATGCGTGCTACTGAAAGCGAGATGGGTGAAAAGGACAGGGCCGCTGTGGAGCAGCTTAAGATAAATCGCCGATATATCTACAAGGGATATGATACAACCTGTCTGGTGGAGTACGATGAAGAACCACCATCAGAATTGAATCCTGAAGCCCTTGAAATCGCGCTTACAGTTGCAAAACTACTTGGAATGCAGCCGGTTGACCAGCTTCATGTAATGCGGAAAATTGTTGTGGATGGATCAAATACTTCCGGTTTCCAGCGGACTGCTTTCCTTGCAAATGCAGGTGTAATCCCTACAAGTGAAGTTGATGTCGGGGTGGATGTCCTTTGTCTTGAAGAAGAAGCTTCCCAGAAACTGGAGGATGCCGGGGATACAATTATTTATTCCCTTGATAGGCTAGGGATACCGCTTGTAGAAATCGGGACAGCTCCAGATATTATTTCTCCTTCCCATGCAAGGGAAACTGCAGAAAAAATTGGAATGCTCCTGCGTTCTACCGGAAGAGTGAAGCGTGGTCTGGGAACGATTCGTCAGGATGTTAATATTTCAATTGCAGAGGGAGCAAGGGTTGAAATCAAAGGTGTACAGGCTCTTGACATGATTGAAACCATTGTGGAAAGGGAAGTGGAACGTCAGGTGAACCTGCTAAAAATCCGCAGTGAATTGCTTTCCAGAAACGCATCTGTTGTTGATGAAATATTCGATGTAACCGATATTTTCAAGGACACGGAGTCCAAGGTCATTAAGAAATCCCTCAAGAAAGGCAAAGTCTATGCTGTCCTACTACGTGGTTTTGACGGCTTGGTTGGCAGAGAAGTACAGCCTGGCAGAAGACTTGGGACAGAGTTTTCCGACAGGGCAAAAACATCGGGTGTTGGTGGTATTTTCCACACGGATGAATTGCCTAAATATGGTATTACACAGAAAGAAGTAGATGCCCTAAGAGATACAGTTGGTGCTAAAGAAGGGGATGCAGTAGCATTTGTTGCTGACAGGAAAGAGAGGGCATATGGGGCAATGGAAAGCGTCTTAATAAGAGCAAAACAAGCTCTTGAATTTGTCCCGGAAGAAACACGCCGTGCTCTTCCAGATGGCAACAGTGCATACATGAGACCACTCCCGGGTGCTTCAAGGATGTATCCTGAAACAGATGTCCCTCCTATTGACATTTCAAAAGAATACTATGAATCAATTGCTATTCCGGAATTGCTTACGGAAAAATGTGCTCGGTTTGTGCAGGAATATGGTTTAAACGAAGAGCTTGCAGAAAAAATAGTGTACTCACAATACCTCCCGCTATTTGAGGAACTAATGGAAAAATTCAATGGGAACGCTATGATTACCCCTACTCTTGTGTCCCGGATCCTTACTGGAATGATACCCGAACTGCGTCGTGACGGTGTTGAAACCGATAAACTCACGGATTCACATTTTATGAATGTTTTTGATGCGGTGGCAAAAGGCAAAGCTGCCAAGGAAGGGATCGGTGAAATGCTGCGCATGTTTGCGGAAAAACCCGGAGAGAGTCTTGAATCAATTCTTAAATCCCTTGGATTCACGGGAGTTGATGTTTCAGAGATAGAAGAGTTTTCTGAGAAAATTGTCGCGGAAAGGGCTGATTTTGTTTCGGAAAAAGGCCTTGGTGCGGTAGGTCCACTCATGGGAATTGTTATGGGACAGTTCCGTGGAAAAGCAGATGGTAAGCTTGTAAGTGAAGTGCTTAAAAAGAAAATTGACACATTTTTAAATAGCAAATAAAGGGGTTTGCAGAAAATCTCGCCCATACTAAAAACACAATCATACCCTTGTGTTTTTGTTGGCAAACAGTCACAGGGGACTTTATTATATAAAGAGCCTAGCAGCGAAGTATAACCTATTTTATACCAAGCCGCTTTGGGTTGCTTTGTAGCTTGGGCAAGACATAGAAATACATATCTTTATTGAATCCATTTCTCGTTATGGAGATGAGAGTTGTATGGGCGATATCCTGATCACAAATACCAGAGTTTTTTACAACAATCTTCTGCAACCAGGTGAAGTCCTGATTGAAGATGGCAAAATCAAAAGGATTGCAAAGGATCTGAAAGGTGAGAATGTAGATCAGGTAATTGATGCTAAAGGTGGACTTACCATTCCTTCGGGAATCGACGTTCACGTGCATTTCAGGGAACCTGGCTCTGAGCACAAAGAAGATTGGTATACGGGGAGTTGTGCGGCAGCAGCTGGAGGAATTACGACTGTTTTTGATCATCCGAATACAATGCCACCGACAATTGACAGGAAATCATTCAAGCAAAAACTTAAGCTTGCAAACCGAAAATCCATTGTTGATTTTGGGATTAATGGTGGAGTCACTGAGTCTGTTGATCAGCTCCCTGAATTATGGGAACTGGGTGTTAGTGCTTTTGGTGAAATTTTCATGGCACAATCAACCGGTGGTTTGAGTATTGATGATGAAATACTTCATGAAGCACTGGAATCAATAAGTGGATTGGGTGCAATAGCCTGTATTCATGCAGAAGACGAGGAAACACGTCTCAAAAATGAAACCCTCTTGAAAAAGGATTTTTCCTTTGAGTCACATTCAAGGATTCGTTCAAACTTATGTGAGAGTGTTGCTGTAAAAAAAGCAATCGATGAATTCAATAAAACCAGTGTAAAGGGTCATTTTTGTCATATCAGTACAATGGAGGCAGTGGGGCAAATCCGATATCAGAAGTTCATCAATTCGGAGAACGGTGTCACATCCCTGACAGCAGAAGTGGCTCCTCATCATTTGTTCCTCTCTACAAAGGATTGGAATAACCTTGGTGTTTTTGGAAAAATGAACCCTCCTCTCAGAGACAGGCGCAACGTGAAAGCATTGGTAAATGCCATCAATGATGGTACTATTGACATGATTGCTTCAGATCATGCTCCTCATCGTGAATTTGAAAAAGAAGGAGATATTAAATCCGCTCCTTCCGGGGTTCCGGGAGTTGAAACTCTTTTACCACTGATGCTTGTAGCTGTGAAGCGAAATATACTCCCGTTGGGGCGCATGATCGACCTGACTAGTGGAGCTCCTGCAAGAATATTTGGACTGGATAGGCATGGCAAAGGGTCTTTTGCTGAAGGTTTTGATGCCGACCTGGTGATTATTGACCCACGAGATGTTCACAAAATAAAGGGTGATGAATTGCACAGCAAGGCTGGATGGACGCCTTATGAAGATATGGAAGGCATTTTTCCCAAATTTACTTTTTCAAGAGGGGAAATAATCTGGGACGGTGAAATAACTGCTAAAAAAGGTCGTGGTAAGTTCCTTAAGGGACAGGGTTTCCCTGAAGATGAAAAGTAAAAGCGCTTTTTTAATTCAAAGAAACCTTTTATACCTTCTATATTTAATTATTTGTCATGGCCAGAAACAAGTATCCAGTCCACACAACCCTTAGTGGTGATGCCATAAAGGTTCTTGAAAGGTATGAGAAGGAACTTGGGGCGAAGAATCTGGTTCTTGAAAAGGCTCTCCTGTCCCTTGACACAGAAAGGTTTAAATCCAAACTCGATACACTGAATCTTGATATTGCAATAAAGCGTATCAGTACCGGCGTGATGGGACTGGATGATATGCTCGAAGGGGGTGTTCCCGAAGGTTTTTCAGTGATTGTTACCGGTCCCCCAGGAACCGGAAAAACAACATTGTCCATGCAGTTTTTGGTTGATGGTATCAAGAAAGGTGAAAAATGCATCTTTTTCTCTTTTGAGGAAAGTTTACAACAACTTGTCCAGCATTTCATGAGATTTGGATGGGATCTTGGAAAATACATTGATGATGGATACCTAGAAGTTTTCGGGATGTCAATGCTCACTTTAGAAGAAATCACTGAGATACTTGAAACCTATAAACCCAACCGTTTGGTTTTTGATTCTCTTAACGCTTTTACCAATCCGGAAGATTTCCGTAAATCTACAGCATGGCGTTCTTCTCACAGGCTTATGAAGCAGCGTAAGATAACATCTTTCCTTATTACTGAAAAGCACCATGGAATTGAGACAAAACATTTTGATGAATATGATTTCTTTGGTGATGGAATTATTTTCCTTGACTCAATGAAGATAAATGAAGTGGATACTATGTTATCTCCTGTTCTGGCAGTACAGAAAATGCGTGCTACCAAAGTGGATATTACTCCACAGCCTTTCAGATTTGGAGAGCATGGCATTGTAAAAAATCGTTCTATTCATCTTGAATCAAGACTGCAGAAACGCCTTGGTGCTTCATCGATGGAGAGAGGCTATGATAAATCTTCAAATAAACTGGGATATTAAGCCTGCAAGAATTATGGTTATGTAAATTGCACGAAAGCTGCCTGCTCCTCCAATATTTATAAAGGCACTTCCCCTTTGTTCCCTGTTAAGTGCAAAAAGGTGTGCAATTGTTCCAGCCAGTATCCCCATTGTTCCGGCGACAAAGATGATAATATCGGCGTTTACCGGATCCAGCAACAATGCAAATGGAATCGCTACAATGCCGATGTAATCAGGAACTACTATACCGACCCCATCGATCATTTCTGCAACTAAGGCTACAACAACCATCACGATAAGTGCAATCTCCAGAGCTACAAAATTCATCTCAAATGCAAGAAGGAAGGCTGCAAGGAAAAGCGGGATTATAAATCCTCCGAGATTGACTGTTATCATCGTTTCAAATATCATTCTGGTTCCGGTGGATAACTCCTTCACAACAGGAACTGAGAATATTTTTTCCAGCAAGAGGGCATCGCGCTTAAGATGCTCCTGTTTGCGTGTCCGGATTTTTATGACAGGTATCTCGACATTGCTTGCAATTGGAATTAAAAGCAATACCCCAAATAAAATTGCTGATGGAATTGGTCCAAGTGATAGTTTATCATGATAACATAATACTGCAATGGGCAATAAAATGAAGGCATATATTGCAAAATGCCTGTAGTCGGTATTGTTGAGGAAACCTCTCATGTCTCTCATCCGGTATTGAAGTGGATCATATTTAACCTTATTCAAATTTTCTGTTCAAGATTGTACTTCTTCTATTATTCCCTGATATAAAGTCGATATCAATTTTATCCCTTATTATCCCGTTTCTTCCTCTGCCATCCAAAGGAAAACAACTACTTGGTTTTAATATGAACTATTTTGTTTCTTCCAAGGCATAGTTGAATTGATCTATACCCATAATCTTTTTGCGATATTGCTTAAGTAACTGTCGATTTTTTGATAGTGTGTTTGGCACAAAAAGGTTTGATCGGACAGAGATATCAACAACTTAAAATTGGATCGGTACATAAGGAGGCTCTATGGAATCTCAAACATCTCAATTTTCAAAAGACTTGGGAAAATATCATGTTGAAGCTGGTACTGATCCGGAAAAAGGCGGGTACTTGATGATCTGGATGAAAACCAGCGAACATAATCTCAATACATTCATTCGAAGCGGTGATAGGAAATGGGATTGTGTATCTGCAAAGATGTTTTCTTCGGCAGAAGACGCTGAAAAAGCATATGAAAAAATAGTTTCAGAAGAGCAGATTGATCTAATGTTGTTGAGATGTGGTTTTGGGAAAAAATGTGTTTAAGGATATGAAAAATATGTCTATCTTTAGTAAAAGGAGAGCTCAGTATTATGGTTATTTCGTATTTGTGCTGTCTTTTGTAGTTGTGTTTTTTGATTGGCTCTTTTCTTTTGGTTACTACTCATTGATATTTGTCCCAGTAGCTTTTTTTGTCGGAATGATTGGTTATTGGCTTGGTGGCTTTATTTATAGCCGCATTGCAGATTAAATTCAGAAGTATTTCAAAATCATTGTAATAAATGAACCTGTTTCATTATCCTTATTATCATTTTTTCCAGCACAACATGAAACACGCAATATCCGGCAATCCCTTGAAAACCAACATTGAGCCTTTTTTCATATCTGCGTGCTAATCTTCTAAATCCCATCTTCAACCAATGTTTCAATACTGGTTCATTTGATAGTTTTCTCTTCTATCTATACCCTGTAATTAAAACAAAGAGAATACACTTGATGATCTTGCGGCCAACAGCTCTTATCATATCAGTTATTGGTTTTGATGCTAGGACCGAGTTAATAAATTCTAATTATTCAGCAGAAAGTGTTCTAAGTTTTATTCAATACCCCTCAAACTATATAATTGGGAGAATTATCAGTTATATTTTTGAAACCGGTTCAGTATCGGTTTAGTAGCATGTGGAAGTTAGAATTCGAGAAAGGGTTTTTCTACAGAGTCGGAAAACAATATGTTTTTATGTAATGATTTAATAGTTGGTTCTGATTCAGATTTAGTCGCAATCATATAAATTACCTGAATAAATCTGAAAAGTCATCAATATCTATGCAATTTCATAGGTTATTATCAGGTGAATGGCATGTCAGGAATTATTGAGACCACTAATATTATCAACAGTTACATTCCGGTTGCTGTATTCCTCATTGTATCACTTCTAATGCCCCCGATGACGATGTTAATCGTCAAGTTGCTTAGTCCTAGAAGCAGAGGGGCTGAGAAGTATTCTACCTATGAATCCGGTTCAATCCCTACAGGGCCTGCCCGGATCCAGTTCAATGTGGAATATTATCTGTATGCTATTGCCTTTGTCCTTTTTGATATTGAGATTCTTTTCCTCTATCCGTGGGCAATGGTTTATCAGGGTGATACTGGAGTAAGCACAACATTGGCAGTTATTGAGATATTAATTTTCATCTTTGTTCTGCTATTCGGCTATGTATTTCTGTGGAAAAAGGGGGCCCTTGAATGGATCCGCTAAATGAAAAACCACAGGAAAATATCAACGAAGATCAGCAATTAGCTGGGGAAGATATGGATATGGAAAACATTATTCATAACGAAATTCCAGGAGTTATAACCACAACTTCTCAGGGAATCACAGAGTTTCTTAAGACTACTAAAATCCAGGATCTTATCAACTGGGGACGTAAGAACTCCCTTTGGTTTATGGCTCAAGCTATGGGATGTTGTGGTGTGGAAATTATCGTAACAGGTATGTCTCCAATGGATACTGACCGTTTTGGAATCATCCCGAGGAACTCTCCACGGCATGCAGATGTTATGATCATCAGCGGTTATGTTACCAAAAAATATCTACCTGCTCTCAAGAGACTGTGGGATCAGATGCCTGCCCCTAAATGGATTATCTGCATGGGTGATTGCTCAATAAGCGGCGGTCCATTCTATGAATCTTACAGTACTGTACAGAATATTGACAAGATTTTTCCAGTCGATGTATACATTCCAGGGTGTCCCCCAAGACCCGAAGCATTGATTCAAGGATTCCTTGAGCTCCAGAAAAAAATTGCAGCTAAGAAAGACAAGGGTACGGCGTACATGAGGTGATTTCAATGGATGCTGAACAGATAATCAAATCACTGACTACAAAATTCCCGGATGTCATATCAGACGCAAAAGTTGATTCTGATATTCGCATATCTGCATATTCTGAGGCAGAGAAGATTGTAGAAGTCTGCAAATACCTCAAGGAAGAACTCCAGTTTGGCCACCTTTCTGCAGTAACTGCCATTGACCAGATCCAGAAGAATGAAATTGATGTTGTATATCTCATTGCTTCCTATGATCATCCGGTTGTATTGAAACTCAAGGCAAGACTTCCAAGAGACAATCCGGAAATAGAGTCAATTGTACCTGTTTACTGGAATGCCAACTGGTATGAAAGAGAAACGTATGAGTTGTTCGGTGTGCAATTCAAAAACCACCCCGATCTGAGAAACCTTGTTCTTCCGGACGAATTGCTTGGAGACTGGCCACTTCGCAAGGATTACAAAGGATTCCCTAACAGGACTGCTAAAAACCTGGTGTGAGTGATAATTATGGATACTAATGTCGGTCCAGATGAGATGATTATCCACATGGGACCTCAGCATGTCGCACAGCCTGGACCTTTCAGGCTTAATGTAAAGCTTAAAGGTGAAACTGTGGTAGATTCAGAGGTCGAGTTGGGTTTCATCCACAAAGGAATTGAAAAAATACTGGAAAGCAAAACATATCTTCAGGGCATCCCAATAGTTGACAGGATATGTTATCTTGCTGCGCTTACCAACGAAGAAGCATTCGTAGGCAGCGTTGAAAGGCTTGCAGGAATTGAACCAACCGAAAGGTCGCAGTATATCCGGGTTATTGTTGAAGAGCTTTCAAGGATACAAAGCCATCTTCTCGGATATGGAGAATATGCTTCTTTCGTTGGTTTTGTTTCAATGTTCATGTACCCCATAGCTGTAAGGGAACAAATACTTGATTTGCTTGAAATGACTACAGGTGCCCGTATTACACACTCATTCCTGAGATTTGGTGGTGTACGTGACGACCTTCCGGAAGGTTTCAGAGAAAAAGCAAAAGAAGTATTTGCAAACGTTGAAAAAGCTCTTCAGGAATGGGAGAACATGATGGAAACCGATCTTATTTACAAGAAACGTACTGTAGGTGTGGGAGTACTGACCGCAGACGTTGCGAAAGATCTTGGCGTAGCCGGACCACCTCTCCGTGCAACAGGTGTTCCTTTTGATATAAGGAAGGATGAACCATACCTTGTATACAACGATCTTGATTTCAAGGTGTGCACTGAAACAGCAGGTGACATATTCGCACGTATAAAGGTACGGTTTGCAGAAATCCGCGAAAGTATGTATATCATAGAACAAGCCCTTGACCAGATGCCTCCAGGTCCACTTTTCAATGAAGAGACGCCGTATGGCAAGAGGACTCCAATTATGCGGATTCCGCCAGGTGAGGTATTTTATAGGGTTGAAGATCCGAGAGGAGAAATGGGCTTCTACATGGTTTCCGATGGTTCGGACAAACCTTACCGTGTGAAGATCAGAGGTCCTGTCTACCCGACAATGCAAGCCTTACCACCACTTATTGAGGGTGTGCAGCTTGCCGATGTCGTGGGAATTGCAGGAAGCATGGACGCATGTACAAGCGAGGCTGACAGGTGAGATCATGGTAGATGCAAGTCTTATTCCATGGCTTAGAGGGATAGTTGGTCTGGTTTTGATTGGTGGTCTTTTTGGAGCCGGAATGGCCGCGATCTGGATCGAGCGTAAACTCGCCGGTGATATTCAGGAAAGGTATGGCCCAAACAGGGTTGGACCCATGGGTATTTTCCAGCTGGTTGCAGATGCTATCAAGCTGTTTACCAAAGAAGATATTATTCCCAAAAACGTAGACAAGCTGCTTTACGTATCTGCTCCGATTATTATCATGGGTTCAATTTTCCTGATGCTTGTGGCAATTCCTATAGGTGCTGTCTACATCAACGGTGTCGAGTATCCTCTTGTAGTAACCGAGATGGATATCAGTGTCCTCTACATAGAAGCTATATCCGCGATTTCCGTTATTGGTATCTTCGTGTTGGGTTACGGACAGAATAATAAGTACGCTATGATGGGTACTTTCCGTAACATTGCAAGAATGATCGGATATGAACTTCCTCTTGGAATCACAATTGTAAGTGTTGCCATAATGGCTAATTCCCTTGATATTGTGGAAATTGTAAATTCACAAAATCCCCTCTGGTTTGCTATACTCCAGCCTCTTGGTTTTGTAATCTTCTTCATTGCAATGGTGGCTGATATGGGACGTCTTCCTTTTGATCAGAATGAGGCAGAAGAAGAACTTCAGGCAGGTGTATTTACAGAATACAGCGGAATGAGATTCGGTTTGGCTTTCTTCTCTGAATATTTCCACATGATTCTTGGTTCCTTCCTGATTTCATTGCTTTTCCTTGGGGGCTGGAACTTGCCGGGATTCATAACCAACAACTTTATACTTGGATTAATCCTTCCAACAGCGTTCCTTGTGGCCAAGGCAACAATCGTAATGATGTTTATCATCATGCTAAGATGGGCTCTGCCAAGATTTAGGATTGATCAGGTTGTCGATCTGAGCTGGAAGAGACTCCTGCCATTGTCCCTGATAAACCTTGGATGGGCTATGGCACTTGGAATATACTTGGGGGTCTGAAAAGATGGTTCTGCAAAATATTATACAAGCAATAAAGAACATCTGGAAGCCTCGTGTAACCAGAATGTATCCTGAAGTGCGCCCCAAACTACCTGAAAGATTTAGAGGATTGCAGAAACTGGATAAAAGCAAGTGCATTGGATGTGGGATCTGCGCTAATAACTGTCCCAATAACGCAATCAAAATTGTGAGGGCAAGGGTAAGCTTGATCAGTGAGAAGACACGATGGTTCCCTGAAATCGACATAGGTCATTGCTTATTCTGTGGTCTGTGTATTGATCAGTGTCCACAGAATGCTCTTTCAAGCACAGGTGTTTTCACAACAGGTGTAATACGTTGGACTCACGAAGAACTTCTTTTTACTCCGGATATGCTGGCCAGGGAAGTACCCATCGGAGAGGAGGATGAATAATGATTGGAATAGGTGAAGGACTGGTCTTTGCTATAATGTCAGTCGTACTCATATTTTTCTCCCTTGCAACTGTGCTGTCAAGGGATATTGTCAGAGCTGCACTTGGAATGGTATTTGCAATGTTTACAGTAGCTGGCATATTTGTGACCCTCAATGCACAGTTCCTAGGTGTAATACAGGTTCTGGTATATGTGGGTGCAGTCGGAGTTCTTATACTCTTTGCCGTGATGCTCACAAAGAATACACTACGAGGTGATGAATGATGGCAGATGACAAAGTTACTATCTGGGAATCATTCAAGCACCAGTTCAGCCCCAGAAGATATATAATACAACTCGCTCACATGGAAGTTCCATCGTGGCGTGTTATTGTAAGAGCATTTGCAAGAGCAAGTATTGTTTTACTGTTCCTTGCAGTAGTTTTAGTATCACTTTATGAAACTTCGTGGGTTACAGTTGATCAGCTGCCCCAGAATCTGGAAGATCAAAGTAATATCAAAGCTATTGGTACTCTTCTATTCACTGATTTCGTAGCACCCTTTGAGATTCTGTCCTTTGTGCTGCTGGCTTCACTGATGGGTGCAATTTACATGGCAAAAGGAGAGGATAGCCAATGATTCCTCTAAACTTTTATCTTGCATTGTCTGCTATTGTATTCACCATAGGTCTCTATGGTTTCATTACGCAGAAAAACGGTATCCGCATTCTTATGTGCGTGGAACTCATGCTTAACTCTGCGAATATCAACCTTGTAGCATTTTCAAGTTACAACGATGATATGACTGGTCAGGTTTTTGCTCTCTTTGCGATTGCACTGGCGGCAGCAGAAGCTGCAATAGGATTTGCAGTAATGATGTCCATTTACAGGATGCGGGATTCAATCAATATTGATGAACTTAACCTGTTGAGGTGGTAACGATGCCTATTGGAGATTTTGCATTTATGATCCCCGTATTACCGGCACTTGCTTTTGTATTGACTTTCTTCTTCGGGAAGAAATTGCCACAGGGCGGTGCTATTATCCCCATCACAGCAATTGCAGTTTCGTTTATAATCTCCCTGATTATAACAATAAATCTGCTCCAGAACCCTGAAGAGGTAATAACACAATCCTACCAGTGGTTCTCTGCTTTTAATGTGGGTATTTTGATAGATCCGCTTGCAGCGGTTATGCTTACAATGGTGACTTTAGTCAGCTTGCTGATTCACATCTATTCAGTGGGTTATATGTCTCATGATCCTGCAAAACCAAGATACTTTGCGGAAACTGCACTGTTCACAGCCTCAATGTTGAGTCTTGTACTATCTGATAACATTCTCCAGCTGTTCATAAGCTGGGAACTTGTAGGTCTGTGTTCATACCTGCTTATCGGTTTCTGGTACCAGAAGCCAAGCGCAGCATCAGCAGCAAAGAAAGCGTTCCTGACCACCAGAATTGGTGACGTAATGTTCCTCGCAGGCATTGTCCTGCTCACTACCGATCTTTTCAGGATGGTTAACGGCACCATTCCTGAGCAGCTCTATCTGTTGCGCTTTGACGTAATATTTTCATACATTCCACAGCTTTCTGCCATGAACACAACAGTTCTTGGGTTTGAGGTAACTCACCTGACACTCATTACACTGTTGTTTTTCGGAGGTGCTGTAGGTAAATCAGGTCAGTTCCCACTTCATGTGTGGCTTCCGGATGCAATGGAAGGTCCAACAACTGTTTCGGCACTCATCCATGCAGCTACCATGGTTACTGCGGGTGTGTATCTTGTAGCACGTACTTTCCCGATGTTCATCGCGGCTCCAGGTTCCCTTATAATAGTTGCTTATCTTGGTGCTTTCACAGCTATCTTTGCAGCTACAATGGGGATTGTGATGAATGACATCAAACGTGTGCTTGCTTATTCCACAATCAGCCAGCTCGGTTATATGATGCTTGGTCTTGGAATGGGTGCGGTTATAGGCGCGGAAGCAGTTGGTATTTCTATATTCCACCTAGTAAGCCACGCTTTCTTCAAAGCGCTTTTGTTCCTTTGTGCAGGCAGTGTAATCCACGCAGTGGGTACCCATGATATGAGGGAACTCGGTGGAGTTGCAAAGGTAATGCCGATTACAGCCGCAACAATGGTCGCAGCGTCCCTTGCACTGGCAGGGTTTGGTATACCAAAGACGATTATCGGGACTTCCGGTTTCTTCAGTAAGGATCCAATAATTGAATCTGCTTACCTTTTTGGAGCAGAAAGCGGAAGCTGGTTGCCATACATATTTGCAATTGTAGCTGCCTTGCTAACATCCTTCTATATTTTCAGGTTGATCTTCATGACCTTTACAGGCGAACCTCGTACTGATTACGGAGGTCATGAATCACCAGCAACAATGACAGTGCCTCTGGCAATTCTGAGTATCTTTGCTCTTTTCTTTGGAGCTATATCCTCAGAAACCTTCAAGCACTTTGTAAGTGAGACTTTTGTCAACAATTTCGTACATATGGATATTCATGCCCTAGCGGAATTGGGTCACTATGAACTTGCTGCAGGGCACGGTCATGAGCCTCTCCTGATTGTATGGATGCCTATTATCGTCGCAACGTTGGGTCTGTTACTTGCTTATGTTATCTACTACCAGAAAGCAGTAGATGTAAGCAGGTTTGTTACACGTGATAATCCGCTGTACAGGCTGCTTTACAACAGATACTACCAGAACGAAATCCTCACTGAGTTCTTTGCAGTAAAGATAGTATATGAGAGCATTTCAATGGCAACCTACTATCTGGACCGCGGATTTGACTGGATAGTCAGCGTCCTCAGTTACATAGTCTTCGAAGCAGGTGACTCGTTCAGGAAGGTGCAGACAGGGAATGTACGTCACTATGCTACAGCTGTAGTGCTGGGAATGAGTCTTCTGGTTGTACTTGTTAAGCTTGTCATGGAGGTAATCTAATGTTGCCGTTTCTTTCACTATTGATCTTGATTCCCCTGATATTCTCAGGAATCACATTATTCACAAAGAGTCGGGAACAGGCTCGTGTAGTGGCCTTTGTGGGTGCACTAGCGACCTTGGCCCTGTCTCTTTACATGTACTTCACATTTGACAGCAGCAGTGCCTCAATGCAATTTGAGGAGATGAGATCTTGGATTCCATCTCTGGGTATCAGTTACCACCTAGGTGTAGATGGTATAGCTATGCCTCTCATACTGCTAAACACAATAGTAATCCCATTAATGCTGATCTTTACATGGGATGATGTAAGGTCTGCACCTAACAGGTTCTACGCTCTTATCCTTGCAATGCAGGCTGCTGTCATTGGTGTGTTCGTATCCCTGGATTTCTTCCTCTTTTACATATTCTGGGAACTTACACTCATACCTCTCTTCTTCATGGTGAATATATGGGGAGGTCCCAACAAGGCACATGCTTCGATGAAATTTTTCATCTATACTCATGTTGCCTCCCTTGTAATGCTCCTCGGGATCTTTGGCATTTACTTTGCTTCATGGTTCCAGAGCGGTTTCCCGAGTATGGATATTCCATATCTGCTCAGCCAGTTCCCGCTAATTGAGGACGGAATGCTAAGAGACGGAATTTTCCTTGCTCTGCTCTTT
Source organism: Methanohalophilus sp. (assembly GCF_030156785.1). GTDB lineage: Archaea > Halobacteriota > Methanosarcinia > Methanosarcinales > Methanosarcinaceae > Methanohalophilus. The sequence goes on along the minus strand of NZ_JASGLW010000003.1, from coordinate 98,951 downwards.
GGTTTCCTTGTAAAGATGCCCTCAGTTCCATTCCATTCTTGGCTACCGGATGCTTATGTTGAGGCGCCGGTTGCGGGAAGTGTGCTCTTCATCTTACTGAAGATAGCAGGTTATGGAATGTTCCGTGTAATCCTTCCGATTCTCCCGGACACATCCAACCCGTCTTTGATGATTTCCATCCTTGGTCTCCTCGGTGCAGTCAGCATCCTATATGGTGCACTGGTAGCACTTTCACAGCAGGATCTAAAGAGGATGATCGCTTACTCCAGTATCAGCCATATGGGATTTGTTTCCTTGGGTTGTGCAGGATTTGTTGCCTATTCAATTTCAGGTGCAATGTTCCAGCAGTTCTCCCACGGTCTGATCATGGCAATCATGTTCATGTCAGTCGGAGTAATCCAGGCTACCACTGGTACAAGGATTATCAACGAACTTGGAGGGCTTGCAAGCAAAATGCCCAAACTGGCGGTAATCATGATGCTTACATTTATGGCATCTCTGGGTCTGCCGGGTCTCACAGGTTTTGTTGCTGAAGTCAACGTACTGGCGTTCAGTTATGCTAATGTCCCAACATACGTTATTGTTGCACTTCTTGCTATAGTAATCACTGCAGCCTATCACCTGTGGGCAATGCAAAGAGCTATGTTCGGTGTGTATAACGAAAAACTTGGAGATGTTAGTGATGTGTCTATGTATCAGCTGGTACCTATGGCAATCATTGCCCTCCTTATCCTTTACTTCGGATTGAATCCCAATCCGGTGTTTGAGATGATGTTAACGAGCTCGAATCAAATTGCCAGCCTAATGGCTGTTTTGGGGGTGTAACAAATGTCAGATTTGATGTTAATTGCACCTGAACTGATCATAGGAATAACCGGTTTGATTATAGTTCTAGCCGGTCTCTTTATGGGAAGATCTTCCAAGAATGCCCTTGGTTACCTAGCAGTGCTGGGTTGTCTTTCAGCCATTGCTCTGACCATTAGCAGCTTCGCAACGACAGGTTCTTTGCTTGCAGAGGCATTGGTAATAGATGCACTGTCTCAGTTCTTCAAACTGGTGTTCCTTGCAGTTGCTTTGATTGTCTGTATCGCATCTATCAAGTACACAGAGGGCAATGATAATGCAGAGGTCTTCTTTGGCCTCGTGCTCTTCGGTACGCTTGGTATGATGTTCGTAGCATCTGCAAACGATCTCATCACACTCTATGTTTCATTCGAACTTGCCAGTCTGTCCACCTATGCACTGGCAGGATTTGAAAAGAAGAATGCAAGATCCGTGGAAGCAGCAATGAAATACATCCTTATCGGGGCTCTTTCATCTGCTTTATTGTTACTTGGTATATCTTTTGTTTACGGAGCAACATCCACAACATCAATACCCGGAATTGCTGAAAACATTGATGTATTACTCAACAATACCGTTGGAATTCTTGCCATTGTGTTGCTGATTGCAGGATTTGGTTTCAAGATAGCTCTTGTTCCATTCCACATGTGGGCTCCTGACACATATCAGGGTGCACCATCGGTTGTATCAGCACTTCTGGCAGCAGGTTCCAAGAAAATGGGAATCATAGCAGCTTTCAAGGTATTTATTGTGGCTCTGATAGCTCTTCAGGCTGACTGGAAAATAGCTTTTGCAGCCCTTGCGGTAGTCACCATGACCTATGGTAATGTGGTAGCCTTGTCACAAACAAGTGTCAAAAGAATGCTTGCATACTCTTCTCTTGCACAGGCAGGATACATTACCATGGCATTTGTGGTTTTGACTCCAATGGCCCTTACCGGTGGTATCCTTTACACCCTTGCACATGGTTTCATGAAAGGTGGTGCATTCATTGCAGTGGGTGCAGTTGTGTACATGGTAATGGCAAAGAACAAGGATTCCGAAGTTCCGGATCATCTTGACAGCTTTAAAGGCCTTGGCAAAAAAATGCCGATTACTGCATTCTGCCTGATGATATTCTTGTTTGCACTTGCGGGCATTCCGCCAACAGCAGGTTTTATGAGCAAGTTTGTCCTCTTCTCTTCCACAATTGAAGCAGGGCTTGTTTGGCTTGCGGTAATTGCAATATTAAACAGTGCAATTTCATTGTACTACTATGCCAGAGTTGTCAAGTACATGTACTTCATGCCGGCTGAAGGGGAAAGGTTCTCGGAACCTGCTCCTTATTTGGTAGCTCTTCTCATTGCTCTTGCAGGAGTGCTCGCAATCGGCATCTGGCCAGAACCGTTCATAAACATGGCTATGCAGGCAGCGGAGGTCCTGCTGCCACTCTAAGGAGGTAATAAGATATGGCAGATTGTGATCTATGTGGAGTGTCCATTCCAACTGTATGCCCTGTAAAAGTGTTCGAACCCAAATTCGAACACTCCTACCCTGCAGGCAAATGGAAAGGGCTTTGTGAACGCTGTCTGGATTCAGCAAAAGAAGTGTATGATAAACATGCTCAGGAATCCGAGGGAAATGTTTGCATGATGCCAGGTGATTCATTCGGAACCTGTGACTTTTGTGGAAACGCTACTCAGTTATATGATGTGGAGGTTAAGATTCCATCCTTTACAAAGGTCTATGAAAACGAAACAAAGCATCTCTGCAGGAAATGCCTTGAAGGTTGCAATGAAGCATATTCCAGAAAGGGAGAGTGTTTTGGAGAACACCATTAATTTGGTTTTAGGGGGGTTTCCCCCCGCGTTTCTTTTTTAAATTTTCTCAACATTGAGTTGGGTATTTATGTTTGTTCTCTCCAATTCAATATGGAATAAATAACTCATTTTTTTTGCTTCTCTCTAATACATAGCTTTTGTTAGTAACATTTATCTCTCCATAATATGGTCATTTGTGTAGTCAACAGCCATGTCATATTTTTTGTTTTGATCAAGGGTTTTAAGTGAAGATTAAAATATTTAAAATTACATTCAAGGACTTTATCTTATGTAGATGTATCATTATATTTTATATGGTGTTATGGATACTGTTTACTAACAGAATGGATTGAACATTTCCCGCTGGCATCTTAGGAACATTGGTAAAAAGACCCTTGTTGGTGAGCATACGATCGAAATGTGTATATTCTCAAGAAGAGGTAGTAAAACAGCTTTAATGCAATTAGTAGGTGTAATTCGAATTGTAGTTAAGATGTGAGTGGCACTTTTTATGTATATAAGTGTGCCGATAAGTGCTGATTACCGATAAGTGCTGATTATATAGTATTATGTTAAAATTGGTAAACTACTGAAGTTAACGATATTTAATTCAAGGTGAAAATAAATGGAGCTTAAGGTTCAACCAATAGACATTCATGTAGGTAAATATAAGGTAATTCTCAATTCCATTGATGCAAAAGAACTCGGTGTGTATGAGGGTGACAGGGTACGCGTTACAGGTCATATCACAGTAACAGCAATAGTGGATTTTACAGATGATCTGATTCCTCCCGGAATGATCGGTCTTTATCATGAAATTAAAGAAGATCTGAAGCGTGAATGGACTGAAATTGTTAAGGTAGAGCCGGCTGAAAAACCACGCTCTGCACGTATAATCCGCAAAATAATGGATAGGAATAAGCTGGAGCAGGACGAAATACATGAGCTTGTGAAGGATATTGTTGAAGAGAATCTCAGTGAAATTGAAATTGCCGCATTTCTTGCATCCTCCTATATCAACGATATGACGGATGATGAAACTGAATGGCTCACAAGGGCAATGATTGATACAGGTGAAAAACTGGAGTTCAACAGCAGTCCCATAATGGATAAACATTCAATCGGCGGAGTTCCAGGTAACAAAATATCACTGCTTATTGTTCCGATTGTAGCTGCCAATGGTCTACTGATCCCAAAGACCAGCTCTCGTGCCATTACCGGTGCCGCTGGGACAGCAGATTTAATGGAGGTCCTTGCTCCTGTGGAGTTTTCTTCGGCTGAAGTCAAGGAAATGACCGAGAAAGTAGGTGGAGTTCTTGTATGGGGTGGTGCCACGAATATTGCTCCGGCAGATGATAAGCTCATTAAAGTCGAATACCCACTTTCCATTGATCCACATTGCCAGATGCTGGCTTCCATCATGGCAAAAAAAGGTGCTGTAGGTGCAACTCATGTTGTAATGGATATTCCGACCGGTCCCGGAACCAAGATTAAGAATATTCATGAAGGCAGGAAACTTTCCCGGGATCTGATTAATCTGGGAGAAAGGCTGGGCATGAATGTAGATTGTGCTCTTACATACGGTGCGTCTCCTGTGGGAAGGACCGTAGGTCCGGCTCTTGAAGTTCGAGAAGCATTGAAGGTTCTTGAAACAATGGAAGGACCAAACAGTCTGATTGAAAAAAGCACTGTTCTGGCAGGAATGCTGCTTGAGATGGGTGGCGCAGCATCTCCGGGTCAGGGTCAGGAGCTTGCCCTTGAAACTTTGAGAAATGGCAAAGCTTTGGCCAAGATGAAAGAGATCATTGAAGTTCAAGGTGGTGATCCTAATGTTTCCTACAAGGACATCCAGCCGGGAGAATTTACTGCGGATCTTGTATCTCCAGCTACAGGATATGTTATTGAGTTCAGGAATAAACGTATAGTCCAGATTGCAAGAGTAGCTGGCGCTCCCAATGACAAGGGTGCAGGTGTCCTGATTCACAAAAAACATGGTGAAGTTGTTAAGAAAGGTGAGCCGATTTTGACCATTTATGCTGACAAAGAGAAAAAGCTGGAGGATGCATTAAAAAATGCCCAGCGAGATCTTCCAATAGTTGTCGAAGGCATGTTGCTTGAGAAAGTTCCTTCTATAAGGGAAATTTGAGGTTAATCTTATGTCTGATTCCTCGACTGAACAAAGGATCGTTATACTTCGCCTTGGTCATCGTCCCGAGCGTGATAAACGGATTACCACACATGTAGCACTTACTGCAAGGGCTTTTGGTGCGGAAGGGATGCTTCTCGCTTCAGAGGATAAAGGAATTGTCCGATCGGTAAAGGATGTGGTCGAACGATGGGGAGGCGATTTTTACATCAAACATAACGTTAACTGGCGATCTGCAATCAGGGAATGGAGGCAAGAAGGTGGGAAAATCTGCCATCTTTCTATGTACGGGATTAACCTACCTGATGCAATTGATTCCATGTGCCAGCCTGAAAAACTTATGATTGTTGTAGGTGCAGAAAAAGTCCCGTTTGAAATATATGAACTCGCAGACTGGAATGTTGCAGTTGGAAGCCAGCCACATTCGGAAGTTGCAGCAGTTGCTGTAACACTTGACAGGCTTTCAGAGGGCAACGATCCACTTAAGACAAAGTTTGAAGGGGCAAAACTGGAAGTAGTTCCCATGGAATGCGGGAAAAAGGTAATTGAAAAATCGGATTAATTTTCTTTTTTCTCTGCTTTTGGTCTTCTATGCAAAGCTTTTCTTTCATATCCACCATACCCGCGGTGCTTTTTATTTATCTGCTTGCTGAACTGGGTTGCAAGCATTTCTTCCAGTTTATCCTCGGTTAGATCTTCTTCGTTTTTTGATTTTTCTTTGCCCACATCCACAGGATCTCCCTCAAAGCATTTTTATGAGCGGGTCATGATCTATAAATTCAGTATCAATACCGGTTTTGTCTTGAAGTATAGTTGTCAGTTCTTCCATGCCAGGATTTTCTGTTGCATAATGAGTAGCGTCCACAAGCAACATATCCTGAAATTCACGAATAATGTTGTGCTTAAGCTCGGCAGAAACATATGCATCAACCCTCATTTTTCGGGCAAGTTGCAGATATTCCGACTTAAATCCACTACCTCCAAAAACCATTACCTTGCGGACTGTTTTCTTTTTACCGACATACTGAACCGTTGTATTCAGGGATTTGGAAATATGCTTTACAAAAACATCAGCAGCACATTCATCAACAAATCCAATCCTACCCACATCTAACTCTTCCACATCTTTCAGCCCAAGCCGATGTGCAAGGACATCATTGATTCCTCCGGATGCCTTATCGAAGTTGGTATGCATTGAGTAAATGGATATCCGGTTTGCAAGGGCTTTTTCTAGCAATGCTGCGAAGCTACTGGAAATGCTGTTTATGGAGTGGAATATGAAGGGATGATGTACCACAAGAAGGTCGGCATCAATGTCCGCAGCCCTTTCGATAACATATTCTGTGGCATCGAGTGCAACGGCTATTTTATTGATCTCATTATCGAGATCAAGATTAAGACCAATCTTTACTTTGTCGAAATCTTCTGCCAAATCGGGAGGCGCAATTTCTTTAAGTGTGCTTAGCACTTCGTAAAGATGCATATGTAATGAATGGTGATTTATTCTTATGAATGTATCGTTTTTTGAAGGTATTTCATTCAGTAAATCTATGATGTCATAAATCATACCATAAAATCTAATGATGTGTGCAGATATTATCCTCTCTATAAACTATAAAATTATGACAATTTATATGTCTCAAGAGCATCTACAGACGCGGTAGTGGTATGATTAATCAGTATCCTCAAATTGCTGACATGCTTTTTACTTGACCAATGTCTTAATCTTCTCATGGCAGTTACCAGTGATCCATATATTTTAGGAATATCTTTCCACCTATACCCTGTAATTAAAACAAAGATAATACCATTGATGATCGTGTGGTCATAAGCTCTTCTTCTGCCAGTTTGGCAGTGGTGGTAGAAAAGCTTTGATAAATTCCCATTGATCATCAGAACGTTTTCTAAATTTTATTCAATATCCCCTCAAACTATAATTAGGATAAATACTTTTTATATTTTAGAAACAGGCTCAGTAGAATAACTGAATTTACCCCACACAATGTTATGAGAAACAAAAAAGTTAATTCGCAATCATTGTTAAAAAACCGATAATATGTACTTTGCGAATAATTTAAAAGAGGTCTAAATGAATCCCCTGAAGGTCATTGTTGTTTTTTTGCTAATTCTCTCACTTACGCCAACTTTTGCCAGCGGCACAGCAACTGTACATGGTGCTGTGTATGAATGGAATAGCCTTGAATTGCTGGATGACGCAATTGTTGAAGTTAATTCGACACCTGCTCAGAGAATCGTTGCAAAATACGGCATATATTCATTTGATCTCGCAGAAGGGACCTACAAAGTAAACGCGTATTATTACAGTGGAAATACCCTGGAATACTCTACCGAAGAAATAATAACGATAAGTGATGACGGAGATTATATTGTAGATCTATTACTGTATCCGACTTATGAAAGTCCGTTTGAAGAGTATATTGAGGACGACATAACAAGTTCCATAGAAGAAGGAACAGGAATAATAGAAGAAGGTGACGAATTCCCTGTTTACCTCTATTACTTACCAATTATTTTGATTCTATTGATTATTGTTATATACGCGATCCGCAAGAAAGAAAACAAGTTGATTTCTGAAACAGGCAGATTGAAAACAGTGTTCACGGATGAAGAATCATTTCCCAAAGAAGAATTTGTGAAAGAAGTCACTTCAAATGAGAAAAATGAGGACAAAGAACTTCCAGAAGATCTTGAAAAAATAGTTGAAATAATCAAATCAAATGGTGGAAGAATTACGCAGAAAGAACTGCGGCAGAAAGTCGATTATTCCGAAGCCAAAGTCAGTCTAATGATCGCAGATCTTGAGAACAGGGGCATTATCCGGAAATTCAAAAAGGGGAGAGGAAACATTATAATTCTTTCCTAAAGACAAATACCAAAATGTATAACTGCATTTGTGCTTTAGTGATACGAAATTAGTATTTTAGATGAATTATGTGAGGAAAGGTATGAGAGTATCAATGGACATTGAGCTTAAGGACACGCCCGGACAACTCCTTAATGTTCTTTAGCCGATATCAGAGTTAAAAGGTAATCTGAAATCTATAGTGCATCATCACGAAAAACACACGCCAAGAGGAACCATACCTGTACAGCTTGTTTTTGAAGCTGAACCCAGCAACGTCGATAGTATTATTAAAAGACTGGAAGAAAATGGAATTGGCATTATTCGTGTTGATGAGGAGCGAATGATAGAACACGGAGCAGTCTTGTTAATAGGCCACATTGTTCATACCGATATACAAGACACAATTGAAAGTATTGATAAAACAGGCTATGCTGAAGTTGTTGATATCTCTCTTTCAATGCCGCATATAGAGTCATCATCATCCGCCTCCCTAAAGATTGATGCAGTTGGAAGGCAAGAATTATACAATGCAATCGAACTCCTGAAAAATATAGCCAATAAGAAGGACTTGCTTGTTATAGAACCAATACAGCTAACCTGAGGTCAAATATGAAAACAATACGTGCATCAATAATAGGATTTGGTTCTGTTGGAAGGGGTGTTGCCCGGACCCTGATCCAGAAAGAGGATGAGATAAAAAAAGCAGGTTTTGAGGTCAAGGTTGTTGGAATTGCTGATTCCAGTAGTGGCATTGTTGACCCAGATGGATTGGATCTTGAAGAGATTCTAAAGCACAAGGACAGCACTGGCAGGGTTTCCGAAGAAAGGCTTTCCGGTATTGAAATTATAGAAAACATTGAGCATGAACTGGTAATTGAAACCACTCCCTCTGATATTCAAACAGGCGGCGTCGGACTGGAAAATATGCGCATGGCTTTTAGCAAGGGAAGAGATGTAATTACTTCAAACAAGGGACCTCTGGCACTTAGATTCAGTGAACTCATCAATTATGCTAAAGCAAATGGCTCGAAATTCCTCTACGAAGCAACTGTTGGAGGAGCAATGCCGATCTTGAATCTGGTCAGGGAAACTCTTGCAGGAAATGAAATAAAGAGTATTCAGGGAATACTCAACGGCACCTGCAATTACATTATAAGCAGGATGATGGAAGAAAAAGCTCCCTATGAACAAATGCTTGCCGAGGCACAGGAGCTTGGAATAGCAGAAACGGATCCCACCTATGACGTTGAAGGAATTGATACGGCCTCAAAACTTGTAATTATTGCAAACAGTGTGTTTGGTATGGATGTAAATTATCACGACGTAGATGTTACGGGAATTACAAAAATCACTCCAGAAGCACTTATGCTCGCCCATGATGAAGGGTATGCTGTGAGACTTATCGGAGAAGTGAAAGACGGTACACTAAAAGCATCACCAAGATTGGTCCCACTTGATCATCCTCTTGCAGTAGGAGGTACGTTGAATGTAGCCTACATACAAACTGATCTGGCAGGAGATATTACCGTAAGTGGGCTTGGTGCAGGATCCATTGAGACTGCAAGCGCTATCCTGAGTGACATCATGTCACTATACAGGGAGAGATAAACTAAACCGGGTTGATTTGATGACTCTTTTCCGCTATTTTGCAGAGATGTGTGCAAAAATTGAGAATATCTCCGGCTCTCTTGAAACGACAGATGTTGTTGCCACTATGTTAAGAGAAGTTGAGGAAGATGAACTGCCGGTTATTACCAATTTTATAATGGGAATCGTGTTTCCTCCATGGAGCACAAAGTTGCTTGGAATCGGAATTCGCACACTTTATACAGCACTTGCAAAATCTGCAGGAACTTCGGAAAAGGAAATTGAGAACATAATCCGGAAAACCGGAGACATCGGCGAGACTGCGGTAGAAGCCCTGAAAAGGGATTCTTCAACACAACTTACTTTTGATTCCTATATTGAAGAGAAAAAAGAACTTACGATTCTTGAAGTGTACGATAGATTAAACCAGATAGCAAATGCTTCCGGAAAGAATTCACAGGCAACAAAAGTTAAGATTTTGCAATACCTCTTTAATGCAACAAGTGCAGTTGAGGCAAGATACCTTTCACGGCTTGTAGTCGAAGAAATGCGAATTGGAGTAGGGGAGGGAATTGTAAGGGATGCAATATCCAAAGCTTTTGAAGTACCTGTAGAAATTGTTGAGCGTGCATTCATGCTAACCAATGATCTTGGCACTGTTGCAGTAGCTGCGAAACGTGGTGGGGCAGAGGAAGTTGCAAAACTTGATATCCAGCTAAACAGGCCAATTAAAATGATGCTGGCACAGGTAACGCCAAGTATTAAGAGTGCCATAAATGATATCGGTAAAGTTGCTGTTGAATGGAAGTTTGATGGAGCAAGGGTACAAATCCATAAAAACGGGGATAAAATAAGGATTTTTTCCCGCAGGCTCGAAGATGTTACCGCTTCGCTCCCGGATATTGTGGAGTCTGTAAAGAAAAGAGTAAAAGCAGAGTCTGCGATCCTCGATGGTGAAGCTGTGGCAGTCGACGAAAACGGTCGACCCCGTGCATTCCAGGAAATCCTGAAACGTTTCAGACGTAAGTACGATGTGGAAAAGGCGATCAAGTCAATTCCACTGACTCTCAATCTTTTTGATATATTGTATCTCAATGGGGAAAGCTTACTGGACATGTCTCTTCGGGACAGGCGAGAAAAACTAATCCAGTGCGTTGACAACGATGAACGTATTCACGTTGACATCCAGAAAATTACAGATGATGAAGAAGAAATCCAGCGTATTTATGAGGAAGCCCTTAATGCCGGTCATGAAGGCATCATGCTGAAAAACCCAGATGCTCCATACACACCAGGCAAACGCGGAAAGAACTGGCTCAAGAAGAAACCGATAATGGAAACGCTCGACCTTGTAGTAATCGGTGGCGAATGGGGATACGGACGACGTGCAAACCTGATAGGTTCATATTCATTGGCTGCCTATGAACCTAAAAGTGGGAGATTTTTACCCATTGGAAAAGTAGCCACTGGTTTTACAGATGAGAAACTTGCTGAACTTACCGAGATGTTTAAAGATCTCATTGTAATGGAATCTGGAACACAAATCGAAATCCGTCCTGAAATTGTCTTTGAAATTGCATTTGAAGAAATCCAGAAAAGTTCCAACTATGAATCCGGTTATGCTCTCAGATTTCCCAGATTTGTGGGAGTCCGGGAAGACAAATCCCCGGAAGAAGCCGAAACACTTGAACGTATTTCACAGATCTATAAATCACAATGGAAATGAAACCGGATTAACGACCTAGCTCCGCATGAGCACGTGCAAGATGACCTGCTGCCTGCGCTCCAACTAAGGATATTTCACCTGCGAGAACTGCCGAAGCAATTATTTCAGCCAACTTTTTTGAATTATAACCGGGGATTTCCCCTGCACCGGCAGCGTCCAGAATCCTGAGACATTCATTCTGGGTGGCGATTTTTGTGCCTCCACCCACTGTCCCAATCTGCAGGGAAGGTAATGTCACCGAGCAATAGAGTGAACCGTATTTTGTGACTTCCATTGTCGTAATTGTATTGCTGCCTTCAACAACATGTGCAGGATCCTGCCCACAGGCAATGAACATTGCAGCGATGATATTTGCTGCATGTGCATTGAATCCAAGCGAAACAGCCCTTGCTGAACCGAGAAGATTCTTACGATAATTTACTTCTGCAATGGCTTCAGGAGTTGTTTTCAGTTTGTTTTTGACTATTTCAGGAGTAAGTTCTACTTCTGCTATAACCGTCTTGCCCCTTCCTAGAATACTATTTATTGCAGCGGGTTTTTTGTCGGCACACATGTTTCCAGAAAGCGATATTGGATAAATACCAATCTCATCTCCTATGAGATCCACAATAGCCTGGGTTGCAATGGTTACCATATTCATTCCCATTGCATCCTTTGTATCAAAACAGAAACGCAGGTAAACATTATTTCCTGTCACATAAGGTTCAACAGCCGTCAATTCACCAAAACGTGTAGTTTCAGATGCTTTCTTCTTAAGTTTCACAAAAACTTCAGGCAGCTTAATCCAATCCACAAATTCCCTTGATTGTTTAACACCATCCAGACAATAAACGGGAGCTCTGGTCATCTGATCCTTAAAAATTCTTACAGTACTGCCACCAGATGAAGTAATTGCAGAACATCCCCGGTTAACGCTGGCCACGAGAGCTCCTTCAGTTGTGGCAAGAGGGAGATAGTAATTCCCTTTGGCAAATTCCCCTTTAATGCAAACGGGTCCTGCAACACCAACTGGTATCTGAATAGCTCCTATCATATTTTCAATATTGCGTTGGGAAGCATCTTCCGAGTCAATTGTAAATTGCCCGAGTGTATCCAGATCTGTTCCGGTCAGTTTTTCCAGTGCTGCCCTTCTTATTTTGATAGCTGTCTGGAGGTTCGTTTGTTTTCCAACTTTGTGAAAAGATATATCCCCTCTTACCAGAGCATCCAGAAGTTTTTGTTCATCTGAAGAAAAAAAGTATTTATTATCCATCATTATCACACCACAATATTATGAAATAATAAGATCATTTTAATTTATAGTTGCCTGAAGACACAAATAGTTCTCGCTTACTTAGTATTATAAATTATTCTTATGAGCATTACTACCAAAAGAGCTAAGGAATCACGAAAAAGGCTGGCAGACTATTGATCAACTATAGATGGATACCGATTTCATTCATAAGCAGTTAATTCGTCATGATCGTGAGAGTATCGTTTCAATTACAGAGAGTCTGAAAAAATATGAATAGGTGTAAAGAAGCTGAAGAGTTGATATCACATCAACCCATGAATAAGTGATACAATCAAAAAGCATGGCTACTTATTGAATACTTTAAGTAAAAATAATTACAATAATCTACAAATTTTGAAATTACACAAAGCTTTTTCAGGTATAAAATATTAAACAGGTTGCTCCTGACAAGTGCTTTTAAAAAATATGAAGTATTCACAATGTTAAAGATGGCGTAAACTGTATATCAATCATTTGCATACACCAAAGTACTTAATTGTACATTTAGGATGTGACTTATTTTGGATCGTATAAAATATATTATTGATGAAAATGAAATGCCCGACAAGTGGTACAACATACTTGCAGATCTTCCAACCCCACTTGCACCCCCATTAAATCCTTTGACAAAGGAACCTATAGATCCCAAAGATCTTGAACCGATATTTCCAAAAGAACTGATAAAACAGGAATTAACCACTCAACGATATATTAAGATTCCAGAGGAAATTCGCGAAATATATAAAATATGGAGACCGGCACCTCTTTATAGAGCAAAAAGGTTGGAAGAAAAACTGAAGACTCCTGCTCACATATATTACAAAAATGAAGGAGTAAGTCCCCCGGGAAGCCATAAACCTAACACTTCAGTGGCACAGACTTATTACAATATGAAAGAAGGGACCGAAAGAATTACCACTGAAACAGGAGCAGGACAGTGGGGAAGTGCACTCTCTTTTGCATGTAACTATTTTGATATAGAGTGTAAAGTTTACATGGTGACTTCAAGTTTCTATCAGAAACCGTACAGGAAATCCCTGATCAACCTCTGGGGAGGTAAAGTTGTGCCATCCCCAAGCCCGGATACCCAGTTTGGAAGGAAAGTACTCGAAGAATTACCTGACACCACCGGAAGCCTGGGAATTGCAATTGGAGAAGCAGTTGAAGATGCTGCCCTCAATGAAAATACTAAATATGCACTTGGAAGCGTGCTTAACCATGTCATGCTCCACCAGACAATCATAGGTCTTGAATGTCAGGAACAGATGAAGATGGCGGAGGAGTATCCTGACATAGTTATTGGGTGCTGTGGGGGAGGAAGTAATCTTGCAGGCATTAGTTTCCCCTTCATGAAGGAGAAAATTGATGGTACACAGGATCCGAGAATTATTGCCGTGGAACCTTCCGCATGTCCAACCCTTAATAAAGGAAAATATGAATATGACTACGGAGACACCGGGAAGATGACACCACTTCTCAAAATGTACTCCCTTGGTTATGATTTCGTACCTCCTGCTATTCATGCGGGTGGTCTAAGGTATCATGGCTGTGCACCAACCGTCAGTGCTCTGGTTGCTGAGGGCCTTATGGAGGCAACTACCTATCACCAACAGGAAGTCTTCGAAGCAGGCGTGTTGTTTGCAAGGACAGAAGGAATTGCACCCGCTCCTGAGTCCACACATGCAATTAAATGTGCCATTGATGAAGCCCTTAAGTGTAAGGTAACCGGAGAGGAGAAGACTATCCTGTTTAACCTCAGTGGACACGGTCACTTTGATATGACTTCCTATGACAAGTACTTCAATGGTGAACTTTCAAACGAATAAATGAAAAGGCTTCAATCGGCCTTTTCATCAAATCTTTTTTCTTCTTTTTCAGGATAATTCTTGTAGACAATAGTCCTGTACGGGAATGGAATCTCAATTCCTTCGGCATCAAAACGTTTCTTTATTGCCTCCCGTATGTCACAACCGGTAGTATATGCAACTGAACGATCTTCCACCCAGAAAAGCAAACGCAAGTTCACCGCAAAATCACCCAGCTCAGTTAAGCGAACTGTGACCTCTTCTCCTTCCTGAATAGAAGGATCATATCTGCGGATCTGCGAATAAGTCATTACATTATAATGCTTCTTTGCTTCCTCGATCATAATCTTACGAGCATGATCAATATTTGAATCATAACTTATACCAATATCAACCGGCCATGAGACTGTTGGATCTTCAATGGACCAGTTAATTATTACCTCATCACTTATTATGTGATTAGGCAATATAAGCCGTCTGTTGTCCCATGTTTTTATAACCGTATGACGCAGGGTAATGTCTGAAATCGTGCCATATTCACCTTGAATGTTGACCCGATCCCCTACCCGAAATGGTCTGAACAGAGCTAAAGAGAGTCCTGAAATAATGTTTGCAAGAGTAGTCTGTGCAGCAAGACCTACGACGATACCCGCAAATCCGGCACCTGCAAACAATGCAATGGATATATTCTGGAGTGTTGGGATCTTTGCAACTATTACAATGATGCCAAAAAGATAGACAAATGCGACAGTTACATGGCGAAATATCCTGTAAATGGTTTCATCAACATTGAGTTTCTGGCTTATTATTTTGAATTGGTTTTTAAGCAGCTTATCCACAATCTTTGAAACAAAAATTGTCAAGATGATTACTATCAGAATAAATATTAAATCAGAAATATGTATAGAATCTACGATGCTACCATATATATCATCTAAAAGAGGCGCATTTGATAAATTCTCTTCTGCCATAACTACAATTCCATAAGATTTTATAAAGATTATTAACCCATATATAAAGATAATTAAACTATAGGTTATTTGGTTTTTGATAGGTATTCAAAACTTTTTATATTTGGTGGCTAATTCCGATTTCTTATTCGAGTACATCGACTACATAACAACATACAGGCCCTTTGCGGATATTGTAACTTCATTCACAAGAGGCAATGTTGTTTTCCCACTAACATTATATCTTTCAAATAAGATATGGCTGATGTTTCATTACATCCCAGAAGATCGGCAAACTTAACTATGTCCTGAGATTGTGACCTGATTATTTAAACAATACAACTTCCGATACCACGAATCCACCAAATCTTGGAAAATTTGGTTTTTCATCATTTTCTTATGTTTTTAGGAGATACATTAATTTTTCTAATTAAGCCATTGCATCAAAGGTACTTGGATAGCAATTGCAAAGTCCTAAGTTTATCACAGGGGGTATAATTGAAAATGATTCGTATAGTGTAAATACCCATAATTTCAACTGATATGGAAACACTAATGCCATAAAAGTTAATTGATTCAGCAATTCATGTTATGTGACGGCATCAAAATCTGAAAGATTTTCATCTTATAGTGCACTAAAAAGGATTATAATGATGTAATCTTCATGTATACGTCTAATCATAAGTGCCATTCTTTATTTACATGGCTCAACCAAAAATAGCAACATTTTGTGTCTGAAATGAAAATCGAAGAACTGGACATAGATAAAAAAGTCATCGAATTTTACGAGGGAATGGGGATCAGGGAACTTTATCCCCCACAGGCAGATGCAGTGAAAGCCGGCCTACTTAATGGAAATAACATTGTCGCTGCAATTCCAACCGCTTCCGGTAAAACATTGCTTGCTGAGCTTGCAATGCTTAAAACCATTAAAAAAGGTGGAAAGGCATTATACATCGTACCACTCCGAGCTCTTGCATCCGAAAAATATGTACAGTTTTTGAAAATGGCATCAATGGGTGTTAAAACCGGGATTTCAACTGGGGATTTTGAATCAAGAGATGAGAAGCTTGGTTTAAATGATATTATTGTAGCAACTTCCGAAAAAGTGGATTCACTTCTTCGAAACGGTGTTCTATGGCTGGAAGATATTACCTGTATAGTTGTAGATGAAGTCCATTTACTGAATTCGACACATAGGGGACCTACACTTGAAATTGTTATAACAAAATTGCGAAAACTCAACAATCAAGCGCAGATTATCGCTCTGTCTGCAACGGTAGGGAATGCCCATGAAATTGCAAGGTGGCTTTCCGCCAATCTGATCCTAAGTGAGTGGAGACCAACAAAACTAAACGAAGGTGTCTTCTGGGGGGATGCTATCTATTTTCCTGATGGTCAGAAAGAGATTAAAAGACTTCATAGTGATGACGCTGTAACTATTGTGCTTGATACAATCAGGGAAGGCAGCCAGTCCCTTGTATTTGAAAGCAGCCGGCGAAATTGCTCTTCTTTTGCAAAAAAAGCCAGCTTTGCGGTTGCAAAGCTGCTAAACAAGCAACAAAAAGAGAACTTGAAAGATATTGCACAAAACGTCAGGGAAAACGGAGAAACAGAAAACGCTGAACTGCTTGCAAAGTGCATAGAAGGTGGGATTGCTTTCCACCATGCAGGTTTGAATTCCGCCCACAGGAAAATAGTGGAAGATGCATTCAGGGCAAATCAGATTCTTATGATTGTAAGTACTCCTACCCTTGCAGCCGGCCTGAATCTGCCAGCAAGGCGTGTGATAATACGAAGCTACAAACGTTATGACACCAACATGGGAATGCAGCCGATTCCGGTACTTGAGTACAAGCAGATGGCAGGTCGTGCAGGGAGACCACATCTTGACCCTTATGGTGAATCAATACTGATTGCCAAAAGTTTAGATGAGATGGAGGAACTTTTTGAAAATTATATTTACGCCAGTCCTGAGGATATATGGTCTAAGCTGGGAACTGAAAATGCATTAAGAACACATATACTCTCAACCCTCGCAAGTGGTTTTGCCAATAGTTTTAGCGGACTCCTTGAGTTTCTCAGCTCGACTTTCTTTGCTTACCAGCAAAGGGATTTCGGCCTTGAAAGCGTGGTGATGGAATGCCTGGATTTTCTTGAATCAAAGGACATGATTATCAAGCAGGATAATCACATTGTTGCCAGCAGTTTAGGAAAACTTGTTTCAACGCTTTACATTGATCCCCTTTCCGCAGCAAGGATTATTGACGGAATGAAAAAAGCGGATCATCTGACAGATATAGGTTTACTGCAACTCATTTGCAGTACTCCTGATATGCGACTTTTATATATGCGCAGCAGGGATTATGAAATGATTAATGATTATGTTATTTCACACCACGAAAGTTTCATTGACGTTCCTGATCCTTTCAAGACAACGGATTACGAGTGGTTCCTTTCAGAAGTGAAAACTGCAATGATGCTTTTAAAGTGGGTAGAGGAAATGAGTCTGGATGATATTACAAAACGATTCCAGATCGGAGAAGGCGATGTTCATGCAATAGTTGAACTTGCTGAGTGGCTTATGCATTCCACTTCAAGACTTTCCAGACATCTAAAAATTGAAACAAATGCTCCGGCCATAATGGAAAAACGTATCCACTACGGTGCAGGAGCAGAACTCATGGAACTTGTAAAGATACCCGGAGTCGGAAGGGTCAGGGCACGGAAATTATACAAAAGCGGATTCAAGACAACCGATCAACTCAGAAAAGCAGATCTTAAATCCCTTGAAAAACTTGTGGGGGCAAAAACCGCCCGGAATATACTTAAAGCTCTTGGGGTCAATCTTGAAAAGAATAGCAACGATTATTTAGATAATGTAACATCAAACAATCTAAGTAAACAAAAGACATTTGGTGATTTTAACTGATAATCTATCAGGGTGGAACAATACAATGCTTTACAAACACATCAGTGATCTGACCCCCCAAGAGAAAGAACAACTTCTTACCCGAACTTCCGACCTTATGGATGTACAAGAGACTGTGGCTTCAATACTTGATGAAATTAAATCAGATGGTGATGCTGCGCTTCGGAAATTAACAAAGCAGTTTGATAAAGCTGAAATTGAAACCATCGAAGTCAGCGAGGATGAGATCAAAGATGCAATGAAGTTGGTGGATGAGGATTTCATTGATCACCTTCGTAAAGCTGCTGATAATATCAGAAAGTTTCATAAAGCTCAAATGCCGGATAAGCAATGGTTCATGGAAATTGCACCCGGTGTAATGGCAGGCCAGAAAGTAATACCACTTAATGCGGTAGGAGCATACGTCCCGGGAGGAAGGGCAGCATATCCTTCCACTGCTCTTATGACAGTGATTCCCGCAAAAATAGCCGGTGTAAAAAATGTATCAGTTTGTACTCCTCCAGGACCTGATGGGAAAGTTCTACCTATTACCCTTGCAGCTGCAAGCATAGCAGGTGCAGATCACATCTATAAGATCGGTGGAGTTCAAGCTATCGGTGCTCTTGCATATGGTACTGAAAGCGTGGAAGCAGTAGACAAAATAGTTGGTCCAGGCAATGTTTATGTCACAGTGGCAAAAATGCTTGTGAGAAACAATGTAGAGATAGATTTCCCTGCCGGACCAAGTGAAGTTTTGATAATTGCCGATGAAACTTCTGAAGCTTCATTTATAGCAGCAGATATGATTGCACAGGCGGAACATGATCCAAATGCCATATCTGTTTTGGTTACAACGTCAAACTCCCTTGCTGAAAATGTAAAGCAGGAAGTTAAACAACAGGTTGAAACCACACCACGTACTGAAATTGCAAAGCAATCTCTCAACAATGCTGCAATCCTCATCGCCAACAATATGGATGATTGTGTTGCATTTTCAAATGCCTTCGGACCCGAGCACCTTGAAATCATGACTTCGGATGATGACAAAATACTGGAAAAAATCACCAGCGCAGGTTCAATTTTTATTGGCAAGTATTCACCAGTCTCAACTGGCGACTATGCATCCGGAACAAATCACGTTCTTCCGACTTCAGGATATACTCGAATCTATTCGGGTCTCAATGTCCAGCACTTCATCAAATACTCAACGATACAAAAACTCAGTGAAGAAGGACTTAATGGGTTAAAGGATACAATAGTGACAATTGCAGAGAAAGAAGGGTTGGCGGCTCATGCTGAAGCGGTAAAAATCCGTTTTAGAGAAAAATAAATTTAAACACAACAGACAGTTCAAATCGATAATTATTTAAGGCTTCATCCTATAATTATTTATTAAGTTGCGGCAATATTGCAACTTAAGAGGGTGTACCATGAAAATAAGAGTCGTTAGCAAGCGAGATGAAATCGAAGATCTCGATCCCGGGGAGAAAGTTATTCACCTTGCATTCAGACCTTCAAACAAAGACATTTTTAGTCTTGTAAGGCGGTGTAAAGATGTTGAAGTTATCCAGATACCTACATCGTATCGAAAGACCGTTTCAAAATCCACTGAAATGTTTCTTGAAATGCAGGGGGTGCAACTAATTGAAGGCGATGTGTGGGGACATCGAAAGGACATAAATGAATATTATACAATATCACCTTCATTCACTGAAAAAATAAAAGATCTCAGAGTTTCCGGAATGGATAATGAAGAAATTGCAAACAAGCTTGCAAAAGAAAGTAAGCTCAATAAGGAAATGTTACTCTATATTCTCGGCGGGAACTAAACCCACATTCTCTTCTTTTTTCTTTTAGTTGACTGCATGTAACCTTTCATATAACCTTTTAAACTATCAGTTCATTACATTCTCCAGCAACCACAGAGGATTATTATGAGCAGTGTTTACGGAAAGGTATATCTTGTTGGATCAGGACCCGGTGACCCAGAGTTACTTACCCTGAAAGCCCGGAAGCTTATCGATAATGCCGAAGTAATAGTCTACGATCAACTTCCCGGAAAAGCTATTCTGGACAGCATGCCGGAAAAAGCTGAAAAGATTGACGCCGGAAAATTTGCAGGCGACCATAGGCTAACCCAGAGCGAAATAAACGATCTGTTGGTTGCTAAAGCCAAAGAAGGTAAAGATGTGGTGCGGCTGAAAGGAGGCGATCCATATCTTTTTGGACGTGGTGGAGAAGAAGCTGAAGTCCTCGTAAAAGAAGGTATTGAATTTGAAGTAGTACCTGGAATATCTGCAGCGATTGCTGTACCTGCATATGCCGGAATCCCGGTTACACACCGTGACCATGCATCAATGGTAACTTTTTTGACAGGACATGAAGATCCAACCAAGGAAGAAAGTGCTCTTGATTGGGGATACCTTGCAAGTTCCCCCGGCACGCTTGTGATTTTCATGGGAGTCAAAATGCTTCGCAGAAATATGGAAGAACTGCTCAAAAACGGAAAAAACCCGGAAACGCCAGTTGCACTTATTGAACGGGGCACGCGTCCTGACCAAAGAGTGACTGTAGGAAATGTGGCTAATATTGCTGACATTGCAGAAAAAGCAGGAGTTAAAGCACCTGCCATAACTGTAGTTGGCGATGTGGTTAACGTACATCGGATATTGGGTACACAAAAAGTATGAGTTTGTAATTATGGAACCAGAAGCACCAACCATAGCTATAATGAGACCTGAAGGATATCTGCCAGCATCAAGAGAACTGGCAGAATCTATGGGATTTAATGTTATTGAAGCTCCAATGATCGAATTGAAAGCTATACGCGATGAAATGTTCGATATTGTAATTGAGCATATTTTATCAGGTAAATCTGATTATGTGATTTTCACCAGCGCAAATGGGATTGAACATACCCTTGGTAAACTCGATACGCAAAATCAGAAAAAACTTGTGAATAAACTAAACCAGACCAATGTAGTTGCAATTGGCCCCACAACCAAAAAACGGCTCTTGGACATTGGTGTTGAAGTAATGGGAATGCCCGGGGTTTACAGCTCAGAAGGTCTTGTGAAATATCTATGCCCAATGGTTAAAGGAAAAACTGTGGATGTGGCACGAAGTGCATATGGATCTACCTATCTTATATCAGGACTTAAAAAATGCGATGCTATTATCTATGAGACTCAGGTTTATACACTGGTACGACCTGAAGGAGAAAAACAGAAAAATCTCATGGAAAAAGCGCTTGATGGTAAAATCTCTGTTTTTGCATTTACCAGTTCCATGATGGTACGCAATTTCTTTGAACTTGCGCAATCCATGGGTAAACTTGAAGCGGTAACAGATATTCTAAACACTTCCATTGTTTCTGCCATTGGCGGACCTACTGCATCAACTCTGGGAGAATACGGGATCAAAACAGCCATTCAGCCAGGAAAGTATACTTTTGAAGAAATGCTTTCCACCATCAAAAAGGAATGTTTTTAAAACCAATCTGGAGGTCTGCTGATGATCGGCATATCGAAACTCTATTGTGCAACCGTTGAGCCATCCGATGCCCTAAGATACGGAAGGGTATCTAAAAAACTGCCATCTCACCTGTTGCAATTCTCAAAGGACAAAAAACCGGTAGTTGTCTGGAACATAACACGCAGATGCAATCTTAAATGCTTGCATTGCTATGCACAGGCAGATGACAGGGATTTTCCCGACGAACTTACTACCGAAGAAGGAAAAAAACTCATCGATGACCTTGCAGATTTCGGAAGTCCGGTTATTCTGTTTTCAGGTGGAGAACCACTGGTACGCAAAGACCTTCCTGAACTTGCGGAGTATGCCATTTCAAAGGGATTGAGAGCAGTAATTTCAACCAATGGTACTTTGATAAATGTCAGAATGGCGAAAAAACTCAAGGAAATCGGTCTATCCTATGTTGGTATTTCAATTGATGGCACCGAAAAAACAAATGATGAATTCCGTGGTGTGGATGGTGCATTCAAAAAAGCTATGGAAGGCGTCCACAATTGTATGGAAGCAGGGATTAAAGTCGGCTTGCGGTTTACTATCAACAAAAGCAATTTCAGAGAAATTCCTGCAATATTTGATCTTCTTGAAAAAGAAAAAATACCCAGAATTTGTTTCTACCATCTGGTTTATGCAGGGAGAGGTACCGAACTTGTTAAGGAAGACCTGACCCATGAGGAGAGCCGTGAAACACTTGATCTCATTATGCAAAGAACACGCCGGCTTCATGAGAAAGGAATGGCAGCCGAAGTACTTACCGTAGACAATCACTGTGATGGGCCATACATTTATATGAAACTACTGGAAGAAAACCCGGAAAGAGCTGCTGATGTACTTGAACTTTTGAAGATGAACGGCGGGAACTCCACGGGAATCGGCATCGGGTGCGTGTCATGGGACGGATCGGTCCATCCTGACCAGTTCTGGAGGCATTATACAATCGGCAATGTTAGGGAACGCAAATTCAGTGAAATCTGGACGGATTTAACTGATGAATTGCTTGCCGGCCTTAAAGATCGCAAACCTTTGCTCAAGGAACATGCGGACAGGTGCGGGAAATGCAAATGGCTGGATATATGTAACGGCAACTTCAGGGTAAGGGCAGAAGCTGTATATGGCAACGTATGGGCCAACGATCCAGCGTGTTACCTGACAGATGAAGAAATTTTTAACGATTGACATGTTTTTTATTTTTCTGATTTGAATTGTCAGGAGGATGATCCTTATAGCTTTGGCTTGAACACATCCATGAGTAGGAAATGTGCTGGATAAAGAAGAAAGAGTTGGTGAACCAGACCTTCAGAAAATGAAGCGAATGGAAGTGCCAAGAAACCTTGCTTATTATCCCATAATTCAAACAAGGTGTTTCCCTTTACTGTTCTGTGAAAATATAGCAAATTGCCCATGGTGTGAAGCGCATGTGCACAACCATATTACCTTATGTGATGCCATTTCTACATATTGGGATGATAGCTTCCGAATAAACGTTGACGAGGACAGGTGCAAGTACTTATTTCTTCGCGGTATTTATTCCCAAAAAGTAGTATGGAGTGCAGTGCCGGATTATTGCAGAAAAAATACTTCCAAATGCCACAATCGCTGCAATCCAGTCCCAGGGATATGTTTCAATTAGATCCATGACCAAGGCAATTAGCAAGGCTGATCCGATAAGTGCTCGCAGGAACAGATCATACCCACCCACATTTTCTTCCAGAAGAACTTCGCTTAGTTTCATGTGTATACCAAAAAGTAAAGCAGGCAAAGCCTGCTTATTCAGATTCTTTCTTGAAACAAATAAACCAGTCAAGGCAGTATTTGCCTTCCTCGGCTGTTTCAACTCTTTCCTTGGCAGTTCCACATGAACCAGGTGGTGGGATTATAACATCATCGCCGGGCTGCCAGTTTGCAGGAGTTGCAATCTGTTCTGCATCGGATTTCTGCATGGCAAGCAGAATACGTTTGATTTCATCCATATTACGACCGTTGCTCAACGGGTAATAAAGAATACAGCGTACCTTTGCCTTCGGATCGATTATGAAAACAGCACGTACTGCCTGTGTATTGGAAGCATTTGGTTGTAGCATTCCGTACTTCTTTGCCACTTCCATCGTAAGATCTTCAATGACGGGAAAATTTACCTCAATATCTTTCAGGCCTTTGTACTCGATTTTTTCCTTGATAGTACGAAGCCATGCAATATGGGCATATATACTGTCAATTGACAGGCCAATCAATTCTGTGTTCAATTCCCTGAATTCTTCCTGCATGCTTGCAAAGGTCATGAATTCAGTTGTACAGACAGGAGTGAAATCAGCCGGATGACTAAAAAAAACTACCCATTTCCCTTTGTAATCATCAGGGAATTTTATTTCACCCTGTGTGGTTTTAGCTGTAAAAGCAGGAGCATCATCGCCTATTAGTGGCATAGTCGTACATTCTTCTGTCATACAATTTCACCTCTTTAAATTTCCAATTTGTCCATATGTTTAAGTACAACTCTGCTGAAATCGGTGAAATTCTGGATTCCACCAGTCCAGGCAGCAATCATCATTGCATCAAGAATCTCAGCCCGTGTGGCATCAAATTTCTTAAGCCTCTCCAGAATCTTAACTGCACTTTCAGAGTTATTGTTCGCACAGGCAACGGTGAAAACAAGAAGGTGTTTTTCTTTGAGTGAAAGACCACCTTCCCTCTCTGCCCACACCGCCTTATAAAATCCGGCAAGTGCTTCCCCAAAATCATCATCCATGCTTTTTGCATAGCGGATCGAGCGAGGCAGGAATCCTTTTATCTGTTTTACTTCATCTGCGATTGAGTCCATATAATCCACCCGTTCTTACAGTTCAACCACATTTTGCCAGAGGCCGTGGATGTTACAGTATGAAAGTGCAAAGAATGCCTTAAAGTCTGCAACATTAACCTTGAAGCGTGCAAGGGGAGCAGTGAAGGATGGGCCAAACTCTGCACGACCAAGTTCTACAACCTGACCGTCCTGCTTTACACCATAGAGTTCAAGCCATGCAATGTGGTGCTCTATTGTGTTTGGATGGGGTATTTCCTTGCCTACAATAACAGACACAAGGTCTTCAACATCGGAACCATGTGATTTGCCGATTTCGATTTCCGGTACATGTTTCTCTTTGCCTTCGGAAGTTTTCCCTTTCAATAAGTCTCCAATATTCATTTAAGCACTCCTTAATTTATTTTCCTTCAGCTGCAGGTGGCACGAATACACGTGCACCAAGTTCTTTGTCTATCATGAAAAGACCGTTACCATCTTCTCCGGCAAGTTTTAATTTAGCAATTATTTCGTTATCATTACTTTCTTCCTCGATCTGCTCAGTTACAAACCATTGGAGGAAAATAGCCGTAGCATAGTCCTTTTCTTCGTTTGCAAGAGTTAGAAGATCATTGATTGATTTTGTAATAAACTGCTCATGCGCAAGAGTTTTCTCAAACATATCAAGGGGAGTCCCAAAATCCACTGGTGGCTGATCAATAGCCTGAAGTTCAATTCTTGCACCCTGTTCTTTCAGGTAATTGTAAATACGCATTGCGTGGGTCATTTCTTCCTGATACTGTACCATAAACCAGTTGGCAAACCCGTCAAGCCCTACATATGTGCTATGGGCTGACATTGCCATGTAAAGGTATGCAGAATACATTTCTTTATTGATCTGTTCATTCAATGCCTTGGTAATTTTCTCGCTTAGCATAATATCCTCCTATAGGAATTAAATATCATAAAGGCAAAAGAAAGCCAGCGATATTATATCTCCAATCTCATACTCCATAAACCCAATATAGTTAGGTGGAGATTACTATAAATTAGTATCGCTGTGCTGCTAAAAAGTTGTTATTTTCTGACATAAGTGAACATCCCATTTCCAGAAAAGAGTGTTGAGAAGGATAAGGAACATTTACATTCCAAATTAACCTATAAATTACTAAGTGTTTACGGCAATGATCTACATGAATGCGATTGAAAAGCAGGTTCTCGAAAAAATTAAGCCTTCAGATGAAGAAAAAACAAGGCTTGAAAATACTGCTTCTTACCTTATGAAGAGGGCAGAGGAAATTGCAGCTGAAAATGAAATCCCGGGGGTAGAAGTCCAGTTGGTAGGCTCTGCCGCGAGAGGGACCTGGATTTCTGGCACACATGATCTGGATATTTTTATCTCCTTTGATCCTTCACTTCCAAGAGATAAACTTGAGGAATATGGTCTTTTGATAGGGCGGGAACTTGCCAGGGAATCTGAAAGCTGGGAAGAAAGATATGCCGAACATCCGTATACCAAACTTAAATTTTCAGGATTTGATGTTGATATCGTTCCATGCTACAGAGTGGAAAGTGCAGAGAAGATCATATCAGCCGTCGATAGGACCCCTTTCCATAATCTGTTTGTCAGGGAACATATTGTAGGATTGGAGGATGATGTTCTCCTCCTGAAGCAATTTATGAAAGCCGGTGAAGTATATGGGTCAGAACTCCGAACTGGTGGCTTTTCAGGGTATCTGAGTGAACTACTTGTTATACACTATGGATCTTTTGAAAAAGTGCTTAGGGCTGCTACTTCATGGAAACCGGGCGAGACAATTGAAATGATCAAGTCAAAACATAGTTTTGAAGAACCACTTGTGGTTGTTGACCCAATCGACTCCAACCGCAATGTAGCAGCAGCCCTTACACTTGAAAGGTTTACTCAATTTATCTCCATTTCAAGGGATTATCTCAGGAATCCATCAGAGACATTTTTCCTGAAAGCAAATCCAATACCCATGTCGGATGAGGAAATCCTTGATTCCTTCAAAAAAAGGAAAACCGGGTTGGTTGCAATATGCTTCAAAACACCTGATACCGTGGAAGACATACTTTATCCCCAGCTTTTCAAGATGCAGAAATCCGTGGAAGCACTATTGGAAAAACATGATTTTCATGTAATCAAGAGTAAGGTTTGGGCAGATGAGAAGTCTATGTTGACGATTGAACTTGAGAATATGAGCCTGTCAAATGTAAGGAAACATTTCGGGCCACCTGTGTGGGTAAAAGAGCATTCAGAGAAGTTCAGAGATAAATACATCAACAATCCCGATACATTTAAATTTTACATTGAAGATGGAAAATACGTTGCGGAATTACCTCGCAAATTCTCTCATGCAAAGGATTTGCTGGAATCTGAGATTTATAACTGCGCTCTTGGTAAACACGTTAATCGTAGTATTTAGGAAGGATATGAAGTCCTTGCAGGCGAAGATATTCTCCAGATCAAGGATGCTGGATACCGTGCTCATCTTAGGGATTTGCTGTAAGCTTTCAAATACCTGTGCCCAGTGCACCTTCAAGACGGAGCTGGTAGAAAAGATATTGTTGCGCATAACCGCAGTATTTCCCAAAATATGAATGTCCCCATTTCGACATCTTTGCTTTTGCGTAAGGCCCTTTGAAACTATCTGAATAATACTGCCTAACTATTTTCTCGACATGGGTATCCACAGGAAATGCTTCCATTTTATCGTATGCAAACAGAAGTACACAATCAGCGACTTTATCTCCTATTCCCTCTATGGTCATAAGATATTGTTTTGCATCTGCGTAATCCATTTCATAAGGTGCAGTGAGATCAAATTCTTTGTCCACAACCATTTGTGCAGCCTGGACAATTCTTCTTGCACGGAAACCCATTTTGCATTCACATAACTCTTCATTGTAGCAGCTTGCAAGGGATTTCGGTTTGGGAAACGAATAGAAGCCATCTCCAAGATCATCGCCGAGCAATCGTGACATTCTCTCGATACTTTTTTTGATACGCGGAATATTGGAAGCCGTAGCCAGCATGTACGAAATCAAACATTCCCATGGTTCCTGTAAGATAAGTCGCATCCCACTGTATTTGGATATTGCTTCATGGATGTAAGGGTCTTTGTCAATATCTGAAAAAATGAAAGGCAAATCATCATCCAATCTGAAATAGGTGTGAAGATAATCCTTCGGAAGTTTGGAATCCAGAATCAGAGTTTCGTTTTCCCTGTCATGGAAGGCATGAACAATTTCACCCTTAACAACACCGTGCCACCACTCATCTTCCAGATTCCAGCGAAATACCTGCCCACAATC
This sequence comes from Methanohalophilus sp., assembly GCF_030156785.1. Lineage (GTDB taxonomy): Archaea > Halobacteriota > Methanosarcinia > Methanosarcinales > Methanosarcinaceae > Methanohalophilus. The sequence goes on along the minus strand of NZ_JASGLW010000003.1, from coordinate 71,402 downwards.
AAGTGTATAGTCAAGATTAAAGTATGGAGCAGGTATGTTGTACATAAAATTCTTCCGGTTTAGTTCACTCTTCTGTGGCTTCCCTGCCAAGCCTGAATGCTTCAAGGTTAACGTCAATGGTCTTCGATGGAACCATAGTCTTGATACATTCCACAATTACCTCTTCGGAAAGAGGAAGGTATCTAGAAATTGCACCCAGCATGACCACATTCAATGCCTTGACAGTGCCGGCCTGAAGGGCAAGCGCCTCACCATCAAATGCAATTACCTTGTATTTTTTCTTAAGTTCGGCTATGATCAAATTTACATCTGGATATTCGCACAACCCTGAGGCTACAGTTACAGGGTAAATCGGAGATGTATTCATCACTACAACAGCTCCCTCTGCAACGTCTGTTATGTAGCGCAGGGTTTCGGCAGGTTCAAGGGACAGTATTCCATGAGCTGAACCACATGGAATTAGTGAACCCAGTTTGCAACCAAGGCGAACATGGTTAATTACAGAACCACCACGTTGTGCCATTCCGTGGGTTTCCGCGGCCATTACACTGATTCCCTCTTTTACCGCAGATTTACCAATAATATCGGACACAAGAACTGCACCCTGTCCTCCGACTCCGGTAATAACCAGATCAAAAACAGAATTTTTTGGGCTCATTTTTGCACCTCCACGATTGCACCGACAGGACATATTTCTACACACAACCCGCATCCACTGCATGTAGCATTGATCTTTGCTTTCCCGGACTCCAGATCAAATTCAATTGCTGGACAGCCAAAACTAAGGCATTTGCGACAACCAATGCAGTTCTCCTCAACAACAGTATAAGGCTTAAAGCGGGTTCCTGCCCTTCTGGCGGAAATCACACATTCACGCTTTGGAATAACTACGGAAACACCTTCGTAATCTTTTGCTCTCTGCAAAACATCTTCTACGGCTCTCATGTCATAAGCATCAACCGTTTCTACAAATTCTGCTCCCAATCCACGGCACAGCAATTCAAAATCAATTTCCACCGTTGGGTCACCTGTGGCAGTCTTGCCCATGCCAGGGTTTTCCTGATGACCTGTCATGGCAGTGATGCGGTTGTCAAGAATAAGAACTGTGATATTTGATTTATTATAAACAGCATTCAAAAGGCCGTTAATTCCTGTATGAAAAAAAGTGGAGTCTCCAATAGTACAGCATATTGGCCGTTTTTCTCCGGCATTATAGATTCCTGATGCCACGGTGATACTTGCACCCATACAGAGGGTTGTGTCAACCGTCCCATGCTGAATACCGAGTGTGTAACATCCGATGTCACTCGGAAAAATAGCATCTTTTCCGAATACTTTCTTCATGGCATGGAATACACCCCTGTGGGAGCATCCCGGACACATTGCAGGAGGACGAATCGGCAACTCAAGGCTTGTAGGTTCTGGACATTCCAGATCCGCATCTATTCCAAATGCATCAGCAATGGCTTTCTCACAAAGGTGCACGTTAAGCTCTCCCAGCCTTGTAACCAGCCCGTCTGCTTTGCCGAGAATCTTTGCAGGAATATCGGCATCATATGCAATCACTTTGCACATGTCTTCCACAATCGGTTCAAGTTCCTCAATAACAAGCACTTTTTCCGTACTGGAAAGTATTTCCTTAACCATTGTTTCAGGTATCGGGTACGTGCCTATTTTGAGCAGGGATGCTTCTACCCCTAGTTTTTCAAGAGCTTCTTCGGCATAGATACTTGCAACACCTGAAGCTATGACTCCGATCTTTGCCCCTTCTTTGAGACACAACTCATTCCATGGAGAACTCTCAAGTTCTTTCTGGATTTCCGGCTGAATTGCCAGGAGGTGCGGATGGCGAACACGGGCATTTTTTGGAACCATTACCCAGCGATCAGGATTCTTCTCAAAGTGGATCTCCCTGTTCTTTTCCTGAATTTCTCCAAGTTCAATGTCCGATTTACCGTGAGATACACGGGTAGTGGATCTGAATATTACAGGTATTTCGAATTTTTCAGACAATTCAAATGCATAAGGGATCATGTCCTTTGCCTGCTGAGGGGTCGCAGGGTCAAGACATGGTATCATGGAAAATACGGAGTAGCGTCTTGAATCCTGTTCATTCTGCGAAGAATGGCATGCAGGGTCGTCAGCTACTATGATGATCATTCCACCTTTTACACCCATGTATGCAAGAGTCATAAGGGGATCAGCAGCAACATTGAGTCCAACGTGTTTCATGGTAACAACAGAACGAGCACCTGCCATCGATGCACCTGCTGCAACCTCAAGGGCAACTTTTTCGTTGACTGACCATTCTACGTAAAAATCCCTTTCCTTCATTGAAGACAGGGTTCCGATAATTTCGGATGATGGAGTACCAGGATAGCCGGATACAACGTCCACAGCACCTTCCACAATTCCGCGGGCTATTGCAACGTTCCCTAACATGTATTCGCGTTTGTTCATAATAATCTCCTGCTAATTTCATACGGCCCATTATTGATAAATAATTCGTGACAAATGTTGAAATCAGCTAACAATCTTTTTATCATTAAGTAAATTGCTCATAAAAATGCAATTCTTATAACTACTATATCCCAACAGTTAACCAACAATATATATGACAAAATCAGAAATGTTTTTCTTTCACTACAATAACTGGTAGGAGAAGAGCTGATGATGTCAGATCATAAATGGTCTTTTTTGTTTTAATCACAGGGTGTAATTACAGGTGTAGATGGAGAGACATGCCAATAAGGAGAGTACAAAGACTTCATGACATCACAATGGCGAAAGTAAACTCTAAATCATCACAACTGTATAAAAAGTGAAATATGGGTTAAACATTCCATTCAACTTATATATGATTAAATAAAATGTTGTTCAAATTTAACTGCAAATACAATGCAGCATCCTTATTACACAATGCCGGAAAGCCAATTCCCGGCAAATATTATACACATCATTATAATTGGAGTATCCTGATGACAATTCCAAAAGAATATAACGCCAGCGAAGTTGAAGAAAAATGGCAAAATACATGGGATTTATCCATGTACCATTTTGACTGGGAAGATAACACACGCCCACAGTACATAATAGACACTCCTCCCCCCTATCCTACAGGTAATTTCCACATTGGAAATGCACTTAACTGGTGTTACATTGATTTCGAAGCACGTTACAAACGTATGAGGGGATACAATGTCATGTTCCCACAGGGTTGGGATTGCCATGGCCTCCCTACCGAAGTAAAAGTAGAAGAGATACACGGAATTACAAAGAACCAGATTCCAAGGATGGAATTCAGGAAGCTCTGTGAAGAACTTACTGCCGGCAACATTGACAAAATGAAAAAAACCATGCTTCGTCTTGGTTTTTCAAATGACTGGAGTAACGAATTCATCACAATGAAGCCGGAATATTACGTCAAGACCCAGCGTTCTTTTGTGAAAATGAAAAACATGGGGAGGATCTATCAGGCAGACCATCCCGTAAACTGGTGTCCGCGCTGCGAAACCGCAATCGCTTTTGCAGAGGTGGAATACGAGAAAAGAGAATCTACTCTTAATTTCCTTCATTTTGACAAAGTTGATATCGCCACCACAAGGCCCGAACTCATTGCTGCCTGTGTGGCAGTTGCAATTCACCCCGATGATGAGAGATATAATAAGAAAATAGGTGAAAAACTAAAAGTACCTATCTTTGGTCACGAAGTGCCAATTATTGCTGACAAGGAAGTGGACCCTGAATTTGGTACAGGCGTTGTCATGATCTGTACTTTCGGTGACAAGCAGGATGTCAGATGGTGGGTTGAACATGATCTGCCACTAAGAAAAGCCCTTGACCGTAATGGAAGGATGACTGCCATTGCCGGAAAATACGAGGGAATGTCCGCTTTTGAATGTAAGAAAGCTATTATCGAAGACCTTCGCGCAGAAGGCTACCTGTACGATCAGAAGCCCCTTGAGCAGAATGTAGGTATGTGCTGGCGCTGCAAAACACCAATCGAGATCCTTTCCGAGCGACAATGGTTTGTGAAAATCATAAATGATGAAATACTAGAAACTGCCGATGAAATCGAATGGATTCCTGAATATATGAAAATTCGCCTTCAGAACTGGACAAACACCATGGAATGGGATTGGTGTATTTCAAGACAGAGGATTTTCGCAACCCCTATTCCGGTCTGGTACTGCAAGAAGTGCGGAGAAACAATGGTTGCAAAAGAAGAATGGCTGCCCCTTGATCCCACACAAACCCAGCCGCCTGAAGCCTGCAAATGTGGTTCTACTAAATTTGAAGCAGAGGAAGACGTGCTTGATACATGGATGGACTCTTCGCTGACAGCTCTTCACGTCTCTGGATGGCTCAGCGATCATGAAATGAGGCTTCCAACACAGCTTCGCCCGCAGGGGCATGATATAATCCGCACATGGTCATTCTACACTATCCTCAGAACAAAGGCACTGCAGAACAGCAAACCATGGGAATCAATTCTCATCAATGGAATGGTCCTGGGAGAAGACGGGCACAAGATGAGTAAATCCAGAGGAAACATCATCTCACCTGAAGAAGTAATAAAGGAATACAGTGCCGATGCCTTCAGGCAATGGGCTGCAATTGGAGGCACACCTGGATCAGATGTCATGTTCAGGTGGAAGGACGTTGTATCAGGCTCACGATTCTTTAATAAAATGTGGAGTATTTTCCGTTTCTCAATGAACCATCTGGAAGGTTCTATTGGCAACATTACTAAGCCTGCTGAGCTTAGAGCCGTGGACCTATGGTTACTAAGCAAACTGAATCGCCTGATCGCAGATGTTACAGACAGCATGGACAGGCACCAGTTTGATGAAGCCTATAAGGCAATACGCGGGTTTGCATGGGAAACCCTCGCTGACAACTATATCGAGCTGGCAAAGCCGCGATTGTACGGGGATGACGAAGCCGCAAAGATGGCTGCAAAATACTCTCTATATGTGACCCTTAATGCCATCACAAGAATGCTTGCACCCTTTGCACCCTTCTTTGCAGAGGAAGTTTATTCACACATCGGAAATGGAAGTGTGCATGTTCAGGACTGGCCAATGGTAGATGAAACCATGATCAGCAATGAAGCGGAGAAACAGGGAGAGCTCATTAAAGAGATTGCAAGCAGCATCCGTCGTTACAAATCCGATCATGGAATTGCGCTTAATGCACCCCTTTCAAAAATTGAGATATATGGAGGTTTTGGAGATACCGCAGATCTTGCAGGCGTTACTAACTCACCTGTTGAAGTAATGGAAGGAAAACCTGAATTTGAACATGTGGCAAAGGAAATCAAGCCAAACATGGGAATTATCGGGCCAAAATACAGGAAGCAGGCAGGTTCAATTATCGGAGCACTCAAAGCACTTGATCCTGCTGAAGTTGCCAAAATGATTGAAACCGGCAAAGTTACTGTAACAGTGGGAGAAGAGACATTCGAGATCGAACCAGATGCCGTGGAAATAGAAAGGGAAGTAACTTCTGCCGGAAGGGCGGTTGATGTTCTTGAATTCGGGAAAGTACTTGTTGTAATTGTAAGGTAAATCACAGGGTTTTAATTCATAAACCCTGTATAAATATTCCAGATCCCTTTTGTAATGAAATCAACAGCTAAGGCTGCCAAGAATAATCCAAGCAATCTGCTGATAACAAGTGTTCCTGAATATCCAATTAACTTATAGACTCTTCTGGAAAAAAACAGTATTAAAAAACAGGCTAAAAAGGTCAGCAGGATTGCAAAAATCACTGCTAGCTGCTGAAAAACTGATTCTGAGCTCCCGGAAAGAAGTATGACAGTGGTAATGGTACCCGGCCCTGTCATCATTGGCATTGCAATTGGAAAGATCCATATATCTTCGCGATTCATGGATTCATTGATTTCCCCCTCGGTTATACTTTCACGGGAAACATGCGCAAGCATCATGTCAAAAGCAATTTTGAAAAGAAGGATGCCGCCGGCAACCCGGAGAGAATCCACATTTATTCCAAAAAAATCCAAAATTCCGTCACCAGTTATGGCAAAAAAGAGACACATTAAACAGGCCAAAAAAACTGATTTTTTTGCAATCTGGTTTTTTTCCTGCACTGTCATAGTACTGGTTAACGAAATGAACGTTATGAGTACTCCTATGGGACTTACAATAACAAAGAGAGATATAAAAGAGTATATGAAATAAGATATAACGTCCATGTCTGTCCCTTTACTCAATATAGCTTATTTTAGTTAACTTTTCAGTTTAATCTTAAAGAGATTTGCTTTCATTCCGGGATTTTTCAGAAAACTCATCTTCCTCTCTGTTGCAGGAGAGTTTTTCTACATCCTCAGACAGTGCAGCAAAATCAGAGTTGATTGTATCTACAAGTGAATTCAGGTGCTCAAGAACTTTCAACCGAATAATGCCTTCAGGTTTATTAAGATGTTCCGGTGCAGAAGTTTTTTGAATTGCATCAAGTACCCTTTGAAGATCAACTTCTTTGTTTTTTATGGATTCAAGAACTTGCTTTTTTTCGGAGGCAACGTCTGCCGGTAGAGTTGACATATTCTTTTCAAGTTCCTTAATCTGATCTTCAAAATCAGAAATTGCATCTTGTGCTTTCTCTATAACTTCGGCTTCATTTGCAAGATCAAAAATCACATCTTCGGGACTTTTCTTAATCATATAATCTTCTTCGGCTGTGTGGATATCAGCTTTCTTCACAACCCTAGGTATAAAAAGATGATTGTCCGGGAAAACTCTTTGATTCATGAATGCAGGAGACACTATTTCAATTTTTGATTCATGGAGACTGTCTATGACAGCTTTGTTAAAATTTGATTTGTCAGTAAGAAGGGATGACACATCTTTCAGCAATCCCCCAACTTTGTAGGTAACAGAAAAATCACCAAGTTCGAGGATATGAACAAATGGGTTCTCAAGTCCAGCCTTTTTAGCCGCATCGAGAAGTGCTTTTTCTATAATATCATGAGAATTTTCATAACCCAGTGAAACAGTTGTCGAAATAATCGTCCCAGAGGATAATATGGTTGTGAGAGGATTTGACATCAGTTTCAAGTTGGGTATTGTGATTATATCACGATCGATTGATTGAACTTCTGTATAAAGGAGATTTTTCCTTGAGACTCTTCCAAACACATCACCACTGCGAATGTAATCACCTATACTGAACGGTTGAGCAATCCTGAGCATAATCCCTGACATGCCGTTGGATACAAACGTTGTGGATGAAAGGGCGACTGTGGCACCAACCACAATACCAATTGCACTAACAATTACCTGTTTTGATTCTCCGGATATTGGTAATGTAAAGATCAGCAACATTAAACCAATGAAACTGACAATCACAAGCAAGGTATTCCTTATGAGGGGGTCTATCTTAAAAATTGGGATTTTCCTGAAGAAATACTGGAGTAAAAGTATCAGTACGATGGTAATCAGAAAAATAGTAATGCTTGAATAGAATAATTCAATCTGCACGATTGCAAAAGCCCCCTTGTATTGAGAGAGGCAAATACCTCTCCCATAAAAGTGTTGTTTTCTACAGTATTTAAGTTTAGATGTAACGGGATTTAAACCTTAAGCCTGCCTGCAATCTCTAGCGCAACTGAAGCCACAGCAGTTGCATCCCTGCCTAAGATACGGATCATGGGTTCTTTTCCGATACCTCCTTCATCATATATTATATCGGGAACACGACCATATCTTTCAATAGAATAGGTGACACCCCAATCTATAGTATGTGTATCTTCAGGTTCATCTTCGCGATCAAAAGAAGATATGCCAAGTCCCATCTGGCTGCATACAGTCAGAACTTCCCTACAATATTTGATATTCATAGCCGCCCTGAAACGAGGATCCTGCTCCATTGCAGCAAGAATAATGCGTGCCACATGGCTGCTTGCTCCAAAATCAATATGCCCGGCCATTTCCGGTCTGGTACCGGCACGCACTATCCGTCCTGTAATTCCTGCAATATCGTAAATGGTAGATGCTCCTGGGATAGCCATGCCTATGTTTGTACCCACCTCAGGAATCAGTTTTGTAAATATGGGTTCTGAAACCAGCATGTCTGAAGCCTTCATAACATCTCTTATTACATTGTAGCGATGTGCAGACGTCCGTAGTGATGCCAGCGGATCTACCGGAGATTGGCCGCTGCCAACCTGCGGACTTCCGGAGATTGCATTCTCTACAAAACGTTTTGCACATCTTGCAGCTTCCGCCATATCAAGACCTTTGGCAAGGTATGCAAGCAGTGCTGAAGAGTATGTACAACCTGAACCATGAGTTCCTCCACTGACAAACTTTCCTGGAATGGTGGTAAAGCGGTCGTTTTCGGCTTCATAGACCAGATCAGAAGCGTCAAGATGTCCTCCGGTTATGATTACATTGTTTATTCCACAATCAGCAATTCTGCGGGCAGCTTTTTTACCATCTTTCCATGATTTTATGGAAACTCCGGAAAGTTTTTCAGCTTCCATAATATTGGGAGTTGTAACCAGACATACAGGTAGCAATACGTCTCGTATTATATCAACAGCGTCTTCTTCGAGTAGCTGCCCTCCTGATTCAGCAACCATTACTGGGTCAGCGACAACTTTCAAACCCTGTTTCCTGATGCAATCTGCAACGGATTCTACGATTTCGTTTTTAGAAAGCATTCCCGTTTTTGCCCACCTGACACGCATATCAGTGCATACTGCATCTATTTGTGAAACAATGTGGGAAACCGGTATATCGAAAGTATCCAGTACGCCGGTGGTATTCTGGGAAGTTACTGAAGTAATTGCGCATGAAGGGTGATATCCCAAAGCTGCAAATGTTCGAATATCCGCTTCAATGCCCGCACCTCCACCCGAATCTGAGCCTGCGATAGTCAGTAAAACCTGTGATCCACTCATAACAATTCACCTCTAAGGAAATTAATCAGAATAATTCACTTTATCTTCGATAGTTTTATATATAGTATTTGCAACAAAAGAGATTCACATCAATGGGTTTTATGAACTATGGATGATTAATAATTATGCCTATTATAATTTCGGAGTAATATACTATGGGAAACAGGCCTTTGGACATATTGAATAATGCATTGAACGCATCCGTCATCGTCAGGCTCAAAGGAGCCCGGGAATTTCGCGGAACACTTCAGGGTTACGACGTACACATGAACTTGGTGCTTGATGATGCCGAGGAACTCAAAGAAGGAGAGATCGTTCGTAAGATCGGTAGTGTGGTCATAAGAGGAGATAATGTTGTCTATGTGTCTCCGTAACCTATATGAATAATAGGAACATCAAGGCTGATCCCTCACGACTAAATCACAATTATTGAGATACAAAAGGTGACTAAGAGATGTCAAAAGGTACTCCATCAAGAGGAAAAAGACAAAAGCGCACACACGTTAAATGCAGGCGCTGCGGAAGCGTATCACTCAACATTCACACAAAACAGTGCACATCCTGTGGATTCGGAAGGACTCCCAGAATGAGAAGCTACAAATGGCAATTAAAGTCTAAATACTAAAATCTTTTTTTGCTGAGGTGCAAATGAAAGAAGAATGCGGTGTCGCGGGCGTTCTGATGAACGAGGAAGCCCAGAGCGACACGGTTGCACTTCAGATATATTATGCCCTCTACGCTTTGCAGCACAGGGGGCAGGAATCTACTGGTATAACAGTTCATGATGGGGAAAGCGTCCGCTCTATCAAGGGCATGGGTCTTGTCCCTGAAGTTTATTCCCGGGAAGACATTATCAACCTTAAAGGAAAAGTAGGCATCGGACATGTTCGCTATTCTACAACCGGCGATTCAAGAATCGAGAACTGCCAGCCTCTGATTGTCAACTACAAAAGAGGAACTGTGGCAATTGCACATAATGGCAATCTTGTGAATGGAACTGAACTCCGAAATAAGTTCGAAGCAGAAGGAAGAATATTTATTACAGGCTCCGATACTGAAGTTATTGCTCACCTGCTTGTAAAAGAGCTGTTGCACCATGAACCGATTGAAGCCATAAGAATCGTTATGGGGGAGCTTGTTGGATCATATTCACTGGTAATTATGATTGATGATCAGCTGATAGCTGTAAGAGATCCCCTTGGATTTAAGCCTCTTTGCATTGGAAAAATTGATGGAGGGCTTGCAGTTGCTTCTGAAAGTGTGGCTATTGATACCCTTAACGGTGAACTTATCCGTGATGTAAAACCCGGAGAAGTCATAATTTTCAAGGATGATGGCTTTGAAAGCCACCAGATTTACAAAAATTCACGTTCATCTCATTGCGTTTTTGAGTATATTTACTTTGCAAGGCCTGATTCCATTATTGACGGCCAGCTAGTCTATAAAGTTAGGGAAAAAATTGGTAGAGAGCTTTCAAAGGAGCACCCGGTAAATGCTGATATTGTTTCACCAGTACCGGATTCAGGCATTACTTCAGCAATAGGGTATTCATATGAATCCGGAATTCGTTATGAAGAAGGTCTTATGAAAAACAGGTACATAGGGAGAACTTTTATTCTACCGGGACAGGCGATGCGTGAAACCGCTGTGCGTCTCAAAATGAACACGATTGCTGATAACATAAAAGGTAAAAAAGTAATCCTCATTGACGACAGTATTGTAAGGGGGACAACTTCACGTAAAATCATAAACATGGTCAGAAAGGCTGGTGCTTCCGAGATACATGCAAGAATTGGAAGTCCTCCAATAATTGCACCGTGTTATATGGGTATTGACATGGCTACCCGCGAGGAACTCATAGCATCATATCAAAAAATAGAAACTGTCAAAAATGCAATCAATGCAGATTCTCTTGGTTACTTGAGTATTGATGGTCTCGTTAAATCAATAGGTATTGTTCGCGAAGAGCTGTGTCTTGCCTGCCTTACAGGTATTTACCCAATCGAAGTGCCCGGGGAAGAATGCCACTGCAGGCAGCTTAAGATAAACGATTTTTAAAACGTGTTCTCTTTAGCATCGCTAATGAAAGTGCTACTGGCTATTAGTTTCCACAGCTATTTCCTTTTCTTCTCTTATATAAGGAATATGTAATCAGGAGGGTAAGGACTATTGCAAAGAAAGTTTTCACATAATCGGGCAGGATGTCACTTGCGTTACCTACAATAAATCTTGCATCAATTCCAAGTTTGAAATAGATGAAATCCAGCAGGTGACCAAACAGGAGAGCAAATACTGCGATCATTATCAGGTATACAGCAGCCACCTTTTTCCCGAGAAATCTTGTCACAACAGTGATTGTGGCGGTATTGGTTGCAGGTCCCGCAAGCAGGAATACAAATGCGGTTCCCGGACTCATCCCCTTTGCGAGAAGCGCTGCTGCAAGAGGTGTTGATGCGGTTGCACAGATGTATAACGGAAATCCTATCAAAAGCATGAGGAACATTGAGAATGCCCCTCCTCCAAGGTATGTGCGAATAAGCTCTTCGGGAATCATATATGAAATAATACCTGCAAGTACAAAGCCAACAATCAACCATCTGACGATATCACCGAGTAATTCCACGTAAGCGTATCTGATTGCACCGGTGATTTTCTGTATATTCCCAGATTCAGAATCATGTTCTTCAATGCAGCAATTACAGGATGTATCGCAGGTCAGAGTGTTGGGTAAAGTTGAAGGAGTTATAAGATTCGTTAAAGCTGAAGTTTTTTCGTCTCGAATCAGTAGGTTATTCGCAATCCCTGCTCCCAGCGCTGTGACAAAAGCTGCCAGTGGTCGGAATACTGTCATTATGGGGTCAAGTAGAGCATACGTGATTGCAATGGAATCTGTTCCGGTTTCAGGAGTGGAAATAAGGAATGAGAGGATAGCTCCATTGGAAGCTCCCTTTTTTTTCAGGGATATGGCGGCAGGAATAACTCCGCATGAGCAGAGGGGAATAGGCACTCCGACAAGTGATGCTTTCAGCACGGACTTGAATTTTCCTGCACTTGCTCCCAGATGAGTTACTATTTTATCTTCCGGCACCACCATGTCCAGCAGTGCAGCCACTCCGAAACCGAGGAAAAGGTAAGGTGCTGCTTCCTCAAATAGATGCCACGTTTCGGTTGCAATTCCGAAAATCGCTGCAATCACTGTCATCGTAAATGTCATTTGCCTTCCTCAATTACATGTTGTTTGCACATTTCTATTAGCAGCCTTACATGTTCGTCTGCAATATAGTACACTGTATATCTGCCTTCCTTTTTCACCCTCACAAGATCAAGTTGCCTCAGAGTTCGCAGGCTGTGGGAGATGGCAGATTGTGTCACATCCAGTGCATAAGTGAGTTCACATACGCACATATCCTTGTTTGTTAGCAAAAATAGAAGTTTAAGACGCGTTTCAGACTGAAGGGCCTGGAAAATATCAGCCATCCGGATGATTGTATTATTGCCTGGGAGTATCTCCATCATTTGTTTTATGAGAGTTTCATCAAGACGTTCACATTTTTTCATTCATGAATGTATGATCATATGTTCATATATTTATTTTATGTATGAGTTTGGTTGAATCTTTATATTTTAAATCCTTCCTCAATTGTCTCTTAAACCCTTGATAAGAACAAAAAGGATGACATATAGCATTTGAGTGGGCTTAAATGGAGGAGGGTTATAACAGACTAAGATGTTTACTCCATAACTGATGCAGGAAAGATTGCAGTAATCTGAATTGAGGTGATTTAATGACACTGTCGCTAAGTTAATGGAATAAAATATCAAATTGTCCAAAATTAGAATGGAATTTTTAATTGATTTTATAAATTACCATGTCAATTTTTTATTAGACTATTCTGAAATTAGTTTTAACCAAATTTAATTTAAAAACCGTTAAAATTTTATTAAATTATTATCTATATATCAAATCAAATTTAATAAACCAATTCACATCGATCTTTGCTAATTTATTAAGGGTTACATTATTCCAAGACGATGTCTGATCTAATGTAAAAGGAGAATGATTCTAACTTAAATTAGTAAAGTTTTTAGAAAAATAGCGGGGGATGGATTCGAACCATCGGTCTACGGGTTATGAGCCCGTCGGGATCTCCTGGCTACCCCACCCCGCTAGGATGGTAGTATGCTGTGGAACCCAAATAACATGGTCATTACAGATAAAGTTTGCGCATGGATTCGTACACAGCATGCGAAATAATATAAACACCCGAATCCTAATTTATCCTGAATCGGAGGGCAAAAGAATGGCATTGCCAGACAATTTTAAATGTGTTGTAACTAACTGGGATTACATTTACAACCTGTGCAGGAACGTTTCTGAACAAATTAAAGATGACGGATATGAACCGGATATCATAATTGCCCTTGCAAGAGGCGGATGGTTTGCAGGCAGAGTTCTTTGTGATTTTCTGAACCTTGATGATCTCAGCAGTCTCAAAATTGAACACTACATTGGTGCTGCAGAACATGGTGAAGAACCCCATATCAAGTATCCACTTGCCGACAAGGTTGCAGCCGGAAAAAAAGTCCTTCTTGTTGACGATATTACGGACACAGGGCAGAGCATGAAACACGCTAAGGAATATGTCCTGCAGCAGGACCCGAAAGAGGTTCGTACGGCAACACTGCAATATCTCTATAATTCCATATTTGAGCCTGACTACTGCGGAGATAAAGTATATGAATGGGCGTGGATAGTCTATCCATGGAACTTCATCGAAGATATGACGGACATCATAAGCGGGCTGATTATGAGGGATACTGAACATGATGTATGGGATATTCCCACAATTAAACATTCTCTTTACAAGAATCATTCAATTGAGCCAATATCTTTGGAAATGATCCAGCCAGGAAGGATTGCAGAAATCCTTAAAGAGATGGAGAGGCGGGGCATAGTTGAACAAGTAAATGCAGGAGAAGGCTTATGGAAAAAACTCTGAGGGATGAATAATGGAAAATGTGGATATTGCAATAATCGGAGGCAGTGGAGTATATGACGTGAGCCTGTTTGATAATGTAAAGCAGGTGGATGTTGATACACCCTTTGGAAGGCCATCCGATTTAATCACGGTTGGTGATTTTGGCGACAGAAAAGTCTGTTTCCTGCCAAGACATGGAAGCGGCCATCGCATATCCCCGTCCAACCTCAATTACCGGGCAAATATTTTCGCACTTAAGAAACTGGGAGTGAAGCAGATTATTGCTGCTTCCGCGGTTGGCAGCCTCAAAAAGGAACTTAAGCCACTTGACATTGTAATCCCTGATCAGATATATGATCGCACCAAATTTCGTCCTGCAACATTTTTTGATGATTTTGTGGTCCATATGGGATTTGCTGATCCGTTCTGCCCGAGCATGTCCAGAATGCTCTATGACATCTCTTCATCACGAGGGTACCGTACACACAATGGTGGCACCTATGTTTGCATTGAGGGACCACAATTTTCCACAAGGGCGGAATCAAAAGTCTACCAAAATCTCGGATTTGATATCATAGGAATGACTGCCATTCCTGAAGCCAAGCTTGCAAGGGAAGCTGAAATATGTTATGCCACCATTGCCACTGTGACTGATTATGACGTATGGCATGAGGAAGATGTCACAATAGAGTCCATTATCGAAAATGTAATGAAAAACGAAAAGACCGTACGTGAAATCATTAAGGAAACACTTGAAAAGTTACAACCGAATGACGATTGTATATGCAAGACTGCTCTTGCCGGTGCGATTACCACAGCAGAAGAACATATCCCGGATGATGCAAAACAAGAGTTAAAACCTCTTATCGGAAAGTATCTTAAAGGGTGAAAATACTGAGATATATAAATTAATTTCATATTGAAACGGTGAACAGATGCCACATAAATGTACCCGATGCGGATCTATCTTTGAAGACGGCGCCTCAATTATTCTTAACGGCTGCCCTAACTGCGGCTGGAACAAATTCCTCTATGTAATGCCTGAGAACGAGAAAAAACAAGAAGTTGCAGAAGAGCAGGTGAAGCCAGAGGTTTCCGAAGAAAAAAAGGAAAATGCACCATCGGAAGATTTCATCAAAGAAATTGATGATTTAATCGGCATCGAACGTCAGGAAAGAAGTGTCACAGAAGAAAACGGGAATAGAGTTGAATCTGTTCGGATACTTGCTCCCGGTTCCTATGAACTTAACCTTGATTCTCTCTTAAATCGTAAGGAAATTGTGATGGCTATTAAAGAAGACGGTACTTACGCCGTTGATCTTTCGTCCGTATTCAAGGGCAAGAAAAAGAAGAAAGGTTAAGCAAATGCCTATTATCCCAGAAGAAAGCATGTAAATAGAGAACTTTCCGGAAATTGCCATCTTAAGGGGATTTGACATCTAACCTGTTTCACAATTCCTTCTTATACTTTAATTCCACATTAGATGAAACACGCAATATCCAGTAGCAATCCCTTGAAAACTATAATTAGTATAAGTAGTATTTATATTTTTGAAACATCCTCATTAACTAATGTGTTCAACCATTGATTTGAACATTGCAAGACCATCTGCAGAACCAAGGATTTCTTCAGAAGCCCTTTCGGGATGCGGCATGAGTCCGACAACGTTCCCCTGAAAATTGCTGATTCCTGCAATGTTGTTTCTGGAACCATTTGGATTTGCTTCTTCTGTTGCATTGCCGTTTTCATCAACGTATCTAAAAACAACCTGACCATTGTCCTCAAGGTTTGCAAGCCTTGTATCGTCTATGAAATAGTTCCCATCCTTATGTGCAATTGGAATACGGACAATCTGACCCTTCCTGAAGTTAGAAGTAAAGGGAGTATCAGTATTTTCTACTTTAAGATATGTCCATTCACACCTAAATTTTGGGTAACGGTTGGTAGTAAGAGCACCCTCAAGAAGACCTGCTTCTGTTAGGATCTGGAAACCATTGCAAATTCCCAGGATTGGTTTTCCATCTTCTGCCATTTTGCGTACAGAATCCATTATAGGCGTTCGGGAAGCAATAGCTCCTGAGCGCAGATAGTCACCATAAGAAAAACCTCCAGGGATTATCACAGCATCATAATCACTGAGATCTGCATCCTTGTACCACACAAGATTGGCATCTGCATCCACCACAGCTTTCAATACATGCAGTACATCAAGGTCGCAATTACTTCCACCAAACTGCACGATTGCGATGCTCATTCAATCTCCCTCAAATCAATTATATAATCATGAATGATGGGATTTGCAATTAGTTTCTGGCACATTTGGTCTATTTGCTCACGAGCCTTGTCTGCAGATTCAGCTTCGAGCTCGATGAGATATTCTTTTGCACTCCGGACACTGTTAGGATGGTAGCCAAGGTGTTCGAGAGCGCGTTTGATTGTGGTACCTTCAGGATCCAGCATCCCTGCTTTGAGTTTAACGGTGACTTCTGCAAGATAGAGCATTTTAGGTCCTCTGAAATTGTTTTAGCATCAAAGATATAAAGCAATCAGGCAGTTTAAACACTTGCAATTATATAATCTTTGTTCACAATCTACCTTTTGCGGAGATAATCCTTTGTAATAAAGTTATGTGGGTAATAATAGCAACAAATGCTAAAATAGGCCCCAAGAATCCTGTGAATGCACCAATCATCAGTAGAATCATGCGTTCGGAACGCTCGGCAATTCCTACATTGAGAACACCGGAGCCGGCAGCTTCAGCCCTTGCGCGTGTGTAGCTTACCATAAATGAACCAATCATTGCAAATATGCACCAGAGCCATAGATCTGCACCAAAAAGGCTGGATTTTATACTACCTGATACCAGTCCGTAAATAATTCCTGCAAAAATCAATGCATCTGCATAGCGATCACAAACCGAATCAAGTACTCCCCCAAACGGTGTGGTAAAATTTGAAGCCCTTGCCACTGCTCCATCTAAAACATCAAAAATACCACTGAGCAAAAGCAGGATTCCACCTAATACCAATTCACCACGTGCAAACATCAGGGCTGCTATTGCACTTACAACAAGTCCAAGAACAGTTATGACATTTGGAGATAAAGGAATCCTAGAAGCAACAGGAAGAATTCCTACTCTTACGGTATCTTTTAAATTACCTAGAATTCGACACCCCTCGCATTGTTTATTTTTAGAATAAAGGGATTCTTAGTATTAAATAATGACTGGACTTCAGATTAAGCTATGATGAAAATATCAATTATCACTTTCTTCGGCTGATAATTTTCGAATTACTTTTTGCATGTTTGATTTGGCGTCGTCGTAGTCAGGATCAATGTGCAAGACTTTGGTAAAACATTTGATTGCGTCCTCATATTCCCCGAGATATGAATGGGCAATTCCTTTATTGTTCCACACAAAAGCTTTTTTCTCATCGGTCATGGAATCTCTATCAAAGGAAATATTTTCATAGCATTTTATCGCATCCCTATACTTACCAAGCATACAAAGCATTAAGCCTTTGTTAATCCATGCATTATCATAAGATGGATCAAGCTTAAGAACTTCTTCGAAGCATGAAAGAGCACATTCCAGATCACAAAGGTTAGAGTAAGCAATTCCTTTATTGTACCATATAAAGGGATTATCAGAATCAAGAGTAAGGGCTTTTTCAAAGCATTCAATTGCTTTTTCATACTCAGCCAAATCACAGTGGGCAATACCCTAGTTCATCCATACGAGGGCAACTGCTTCATCGTCCCATAGAAGCGGATCTCTTGGGCCTTCGATGACCTATGAGTAATATTTGATTTTGTCTTCAGGATATTCCGAGTGAAATCCGGTCTGGAACCATTTTTCAGCAGTTTTGTCTTCAGATAACACGATAAGACGCTCACTAATGCCTACTAATATAATCCGTTATAATGATTATGATAAAACTTATAGTCAACGTTAAACTTCAAATACTTATTGTTTCTTTTTAAGCTGTCAAGTTGAGCTATTAATAAATCCAAGTCTATATTGCATCACGGAAGTTTCCCCATCATGAGCAGAATTGCGGCATATTTCGATCAAAACCTACAAAAATCTTTTTTAGAACGCATAATAGATGAATTGAATAAGCGAGGGCATGCTAACATACAGATATACTCTGAAAAAAAAGGAAGGTTACTTGATAATATTATTGAATGTGAATTACCCGGTCGCACAAGCATGATAATTGAAGCTTCTGCATGTACAAAATATGGGCGCGAGATTGCAGAAAACATTATCGTAGCAGATTGCGACATCTATAACCTCGAGGAGTTGGTGGAACAAAACAAGCTAAACATTGACAAATCCAATGCAGTCCTGAAAAAATTAATTAGTGAATGTCTGCAGGACATTGATTATACCGGGAAAAGTGTTGCTGAAAATCTGGACAAAGCACTCAGGAACGTAAGAGGGGCTTACACAATAATAGGCAAAGTTGGCAATTATGTGTTTATTGCCTGCGATATTGAAGGACTGAAAGCTATCTGGTACACTTCTGAAATCGGATTTGCAGCAGCCTCCGAAAAAAAGTTTCTCCCAGAGGATGTAAATCCCAAAAAGCTAAATCCCCGGAAAATACTCATTTATGACTCAAAGGAAAAAAACTGTACTTTATTTGAAAGGACTCACAATTTCGGAATAAAAAAGATAGAAAAGAACTGTGAAACTGCTGGCAAAGAATTATCAGTATTGCTTGAAGAAACTACTGCAATACGTATACCAGTTGAACCATTTGGAATTTTATTTTCAGGAGGATTGGATTCATCCCTTATTGCAGCCATCTGCAAGAAGATTCGACCTGAGAATCGGTTTACCTGTTACACAGCAGGTTTTGAAGGAGAAACTGAAGCTCCTGATATAGAACATGCAAAAAAAGTTACCGAAAGACTTGGTGTCCCATTAAAGGTTGTAAGTATTTCACTTGAACAGGCGGAAAGCTATCTGAAAAAACTCGTCCCACTGCTTGAAACAACATCTGTTCCAATGCTTGGAGTGGCCCTTGCCCTTTATGCAGCGACAAAAGCAGCCAGTGAAGATGGGATAAAAGTCCTTCTTACTGGAAGTGGAGCCGATGAAATGTTCGGTGGATATGGTCGCCACAAATTTGTCGAAAACCTTTCCGAAGAATGCCTGAAGGATACGCTTGGTATACATATTCGTGATACCTATCGTGATGAACTCATCGGTTCAGAATGCGGTATTTCTTTGAGGGCACCGTTTCTTGACAGGAAAGTTATGGAGTATGCACTGAATCTTCCTGAGAACTGCAAAATGCATGATAATGAGAACAAATACATTTTAAGGCTGATAGCTGGGAAACTTGGAATGGATACTGAAACTGCACAAAGGCCGAAGAAGGCTGCACAGTATGGGAGTCGCTCTGATAAGGCAATTGAGAAACTGGCAAAAAAGCATGGATTTAAGCTTAAATCTGAATATCTTAAAAGTCTGGTAAAAAAAGAAAAAACGCCATTAGGTGTGCTTTTTAGTTCAGGAAAGGACTGTAATTATGCCCTTCACCTAATGCATGAGCAGGGATATCCAATCAGGTGTCTCATTACGGTTCGAAGCCAGAATCCCGATTCATACATGTTCCACACGCCTAACATAAATCTTGCACAGATGCAGGCCTATGCAATGGGAATCCCGCTTATTGAATGGAATACTAAAGGGGAAAAAGAAGTAGAGCTTGAAGACCTGAAAAATGCAATCCAAAAAGCAATGGAAGATTTCGGAATCAAGGGAATTATTACTGGAGCCCTGCACTCGAACTACCAGAAAGAAAGGATCGATAATATCTGCAGGGAACTTGGAATCGAGGTATTTTCTCCTCTTTGGGGGATGGATCAGGAACAAGAGATGAGAGAACTGCTTGATTATGGTTTTTCGTTTATCTTCAGCAGCATTGCAGCATATGGATTAAGCAGTAGCTGGTTAGGGAAAGTAATAACTGAATATGACATTGAAAAGCTGGCAAATCTGCATGAGAAGATAGGATTAAACATTGCCGGCGAAGGTGGGGAATTTGAGAGTTTTGTGCTGGATGCTCCTCTTTTCAGGAAGCGAATCCATATACTGGAAAGTCGGATTGTAGAGCTGGATGAGTACACCGCACGCTTTGTAATTGAAAAAGCTAAATTGGTTGACAAATAAAATGTATGTATCTAATTGGAGGGTTACAAATGAAAAATAATAATTCCAACAACAAGAAAGGCGAACTTGGGGATGAAGAAATCGAGGACACCGAAGAGGAAATCAAAGACTGGTGCGAGTCTTTTGTCGAACCTGAAAATGAGATGACTGATGCCGACAGGCAAATCAGTGAATGGTGCCGTCTGGAAGTAGGTAAAAAAAAGAAAGATAGCAATGAATAAAAAAACAGAATCATCCAGGGGTTAAATAAATGGATCTTCCTGATCACCAAACTAAAATTGTGTGTACAATAGGCCCGGTTTCTTCTCCCGAAAGCAAACTGAAGGAACTGATTCTTGCAGGCTTGAACGTTGCTCGGATTAATTTTTCTCATGGTGACATTGAGCAACACCGAAATACGATCAAAAATATCCGCAAAGCGGCTTCGGATCTTAATTCTATCGTAAATATAATGGCTGACCTACCCGGGCCTAGGATCAGGGTAGGAAACATGGGAGATGAACCGGTTACCCTGAGAACAGGAGATCGTGTTTACCTGACCACGGATGAAATTGAAGGTAATTCTAAGATAATTCCTGTCAATTATAGCAAACTATACGAAAGCATTAGCCCGAATTCACATGTATATCTCAATGATGGTTTCATACAGTTACTGTGTCGGAAAGTCACGGAAAAGGGTGTCGAATGCGATGTTATGGTCGGTGGAATACTATCGTCACATAAGGGAGTGAATCTTCCTGGTTCAAAGCTTTTTATCGACTCAATTACCAAAAAAGATCTGGAGTTTATGGATTTTGCCCTTTCAGAAGGAATTCATACATTCAGCCTCTCATTTATCGAAAAAGCAGATGATATCAAAAAAGCTCGTGAGTTTGCTGCAAGCAGAGGCAAAAATGTCTACCTTATTGCAAAAATCGAAAGAGAATCTGCTGTCCAGAACATAGATTCGATTATCGAAGAATCGGATGCAATTATGCTTGCACGCGGAGATCTTGGAGTAGAAGTTCCAATTGAGGGAGTGCCGATACTCCAGAAAGTAATAATCCATAAAGCAAACCTTGTGGGCAAACCTGTCATTACCGCAACTCACATGCTTGAGTCTATGATCGAGAACAATCGCCCCACAAGAGCAGAAGTCACTGACGTTGCAAATGCAATCCTTGACGGCACTGATGCAGTAATGCTCTCTGGTGAAACCACAATTGGGAAGTATCCGGTTGAATCGGTCAGGATGATGACAAAAATTGCCGAAAGGACCGAAAAATGGAGAAATGAGACCGGATGGGGTCTTGATATCTTAACCAAAGGAATTGACAAAATAGCAACGTCTATTCGTGCAAAGTATGGAGAAGGAGATAAGTGCAGTTTGGTAGGGGAGATGGACAGTATGGCAATGTCAATCAGTGATGTGATTGCATTGCAGGTAAATGAGGCCATCCAGAAGCTGGATCTTGATTATGTTATTACCCCTACCGTTACCGGAAGAACGCCACGGCATATTTCCCGGTTCAAGCCACAACGTTGGATTTTTGCATTGAGCAGCCATCGTGATATATGTGAGCAACTTACGTTATCATATGGAGTATATCCAATTTGCATTGAAAACGAAAAGCCAGATTGGGAATATCGCACTACTGAAATCCTGAAAAACATGGGTATTTCAAGCTGTGGTGATCTTGTAGTTCTCACAAGAGGTACGAAATCTGAAACAGGACGCGGCACAAACATGCTCAAAATATTCCAGATTGTCTGACAGGCATCACAAAACCCTTTCGGCAATAAGGGAAGTGATATCCTGCATGTCAAGGGTTTCACCACATTCCTTGCAAGTACCTTCAAGATGATAAAGGCAAAACGGGCAATATGAAATCAGTTTTACATTCTTTTTTTTGGCTTTCTCGATTGTAAGCATTGCAACTTTTTTGGACACTTCCGGATAATTGGGTTTAACACCTGCGGGAGCTCCACAACACATATTTGTCTCAAACAGTTCATCCGTATCAAAACCAAGTGAGAATATTATGTCCCGGAATATTTCCCAGTCCTCTCTTAATGGACAGGCATCCCTCAAAGCAACTTTGCCTTCGCCTTTTTTTGGAACCAGTATACCTTTATCAATCATTTCTTTAAAGAGGAAAGATGATAAAATCACTTCAAAACTTGATTTCCTGAAAAGAAGCGGGTATTGTTTTCCGAGCACTTCATAGCAACCGGGACATGATACAATTAATTTTGTTACACCTAAGGATTCTATGTAAGTTACGTATTTTTCCGCGTGCAATGCTGCATCATCAAGATGACCGTTGTCGATGAGAAATAAACCGCAACATTTCTCTTCAGCCAATAACATTGGCTTAACGCCTGCAGCATTCAGAAGTCTTATTGTATCTCGAGCAATTTCCGGATGAGCAAACGATGCCCAGCATCCTCCCATATAGGCAACATCGGATTTTTCCGATAATTCAAGATCATCGCTGACCCAGTCAAACCGATTTGAATCATCCATGTGCCCTGGAACATTCCTTTCAAGGATATTCTGAACTATTTGTCCGGTACGCTGAGGTTCAAGTCCTTGCTCTGAAAGGAGTTGCCTTTCCCGCTGGATAATAGAAGTAATGGGGATATTTATCGGACATACGGCATCACATGCACCACATCTTGTCGAAAGATAAACATTATCGATATCTTCTTCCGAAATGGATTCATTTGCCTCTATTCTGGAGAGAAGACGTAATTTCGATTGCGGGGAAAAATTTTCATTTTCAGTAGCTATCACTATCGGACAGACATCGATACATTTCCTGCAATTGATACATGAGTCCGCATATTTCTGTAACGACATCATCAAAAAGCCTCAGAATAATTACTTAAGATATACTGCCACTATTTTTACTGTTGCTATAGCAATAAAGTTATTCAAGAATAACATTGGATGAGTTGATTTAAGATGACAAGTATCCTGTTATTTATAATAACACTTTTGATGATAACTATCATACTGTGGCGTTTCAGGATACCTCCTTTTTTTGCTCTGACAGGAGCAGCCCTGTTCTACGGATTCCTTTCAGGAATGCAGGAAATGACAATTGTCCTCACAACGCAGAGTGCAGGAAAAATATTTTCTTTGCTTGCTATCCCTATTTTTTGTGGTTCCCTTATCGCACAGGTTGTAAGGCATGAAAACTATGGATCAAGATTTGTTTCTGATATTGAAAAGGTATCAAAAAAGCCTGCCTTATCATCGGGAATTGTGGGATACCTGCTTTCAATTCCGCTGATGTGCTGCATGACAGCCTACGTTGTAATGGTGCCACTTATAGAAAACCTGAAAGTTGAAGAAAATGTCAAGAAAAAGTGCTTCTACACTGCAGCAATTGGTAGCACCCTTTCCTTTGTGCTCCTGTATCCTCTGCCAGTACTATACAGCATTACAACCAATCTGGGAATTAAAGATGTGGCAACCTTTAACGGAATAACTATACCGATTTCAATTGTATTACTGGTTATTGGTTACCTCATACTCTGGAAAAAAGATGTTCATACAGATACATGGAAAGGCAGTGATGAATTAACCAAAAGCATATCATACATTGCATGGATTCCAATAATCTTGCCGATTATGTTGCTTGCCGCCGGCTATGCTTACCGGGGATTCAGCCTCCTGACAAACATTAATCTAGCCATGTTTCTTGCTGCTTTATTCTCTTTGTTGCTTCTTAAGGAAAAAAACCGCAGCATTGTTTTTGAAAACGGAACAAAAAATGCAGGAATAATTATGCTTGATCTTTGCGGGGCCGGAGCATTGGGAGGAGTAATTGCAGCAAGTTCTTTTGCAAATGATGCATACCTTCTGCTTGAAGGTTTATTTCCTGTAATAGTGATCCCGTTTGTTCTTGCAGCACTTGTGCAAACAGCACAGGGTTCAAGGGTTGTGACTGCAATTGTTGCATCATCGATTATTGCGCAGAGCTCTTATGCAGCCTGTATCACTCAACCCTCTCAGATTCTTATGATTTCGGCAGGAACGTTGATTGTGCCATATATGACAGACCCCTATTTCTGGCTGATCCATCGAACAACCCGGGATCCGATTAAAAAAATTATTTACAATTATACCCTTCCGCTGGCGATACTTGGAATTTTGCTTTTCATTGCAACTCTTATACTTGATACCTTTGTGTTCTGATACCCGATATTTATTAATCCGAATAGGAATCACCTGTCTTGTATGGACCATCCAAAAATAGAAATCATCTAGGGAGACATTGTTAAACAGCACGTTGATGCAATTGTTAATGCTGCAAACAACACCCTTCTTGGGGGTGGCGGGGTTGATGGTGCTATTCACAGGGCTGCAGGACCTGGGCTTCTTGAAGAATGTCGTACCCTCGGAGGTTGTAAAACCGGCGATGCAAAGATAACAAGGGGTTATAATCTTCCTGCGAAATGGGTAATTCATACTGTTGGACCGGTCTGGAAGGGCGGGAAAGACAGGGAAGATGAAATACTGGAGCGGTGTTATCTGAACTCTCTCACACTTGCTGTTGAGAATGGGATTAAGACAATCGCTTTTCCAGCAATAAGTACTGGAGCATATCGTTTTCCAATTCCAAGAGCTGCAAAGATTGCAGTTGAAGCAATTCATAATTTCTTATTACATAACAATGAAATTGATAAAGTAATAATAGTTTGTTACAATAATGAAACCTTTTTAAGGTACATGGAATCACTCACTCAAATAATAAACAACAATTCTAACGAGGCAGAATGATGATCGGTATAATCTCAGACACTCACGATAACCTTGAAGCAGTAGAAGATGCAATTGAAATTCTCAATAATAAAGGAGTCACTGCTGTGCTCCATGCAGGAGACCTCGTCTCCCCCTTCATGGCACGTGCATTTAGCAAACTAGAGCCTGAATTGTACATGGTTTTCGGGAACAACGAGGGCGATAAAATAACTATTAAAAGTTGGTTTGAGGTATTTGGAGCCACTATATATGGGAATTTTGCATCCCTTGAAATTGAAAACCGTAAAATCGCACTTCTCCACGGAACCAACGAAAAAATTATTGATTCCCTCGCAAAATCAGGGAATTTCGATCTTGTAGTGCGAGGTCATACACACGAGCCGTCAATTAAGCAAATCAGTGGAACTCTTGTAATCAATCCAGGTGAATGCTGTGGTGTTCTTAGTGGGAAAAGGACACTTGCCTTTTGGGATCCAGATACCAATGAAGCTGAAATAATTGAGTTTTAATAAAAATCATTAATTTTTGATAAAAGAGAGGAGGGGGTACTTTTGTACCCCGTGTCTGAATGGCTTTCATTTTAATAACAATTATCTATTAATAAGTAACACGTAGTTATACTTTATGGTTAAGCAAATAACAATCATCGTTTTTTAAAGATCAGATATATTATATGTGTTAAATATTCAGCAGCATTGTGCATTATTATTGTAAAAGTGATCCCCTCAAGATTGAGTCGGTATTAATATTTTCCTCTAATTCAATATGAAGATCAAGAACTCATTCAACCTGTATTAGATTGTACCAATTAAATCCTAGCATTTCTAAAAAGAGAGTGAATATGCATCTTGATTTTATTTAAGAAAGTAAATTCCTTGTTCTATTTTCAAGATGCATTTAAGAGGATCAGATGGGTTGAAGAACTGAGAAGTGAAGAAATACAATGATTCTTGTGGCAGGAAAACTGAGTTTATCCACACAATGTTAAAGAGAAACTCTTTTTTTCATTGTACAACTTATAGCATTGTTACTCGTTTTTCACCATCGTTCGGCATTGTTACATAGAAAGTTTCAAATATGTTACATATAACCTAACACATGTAATATGTTACATGTTAACACATGTCGGTAATCAGAGGTAGCTTAAATGCTTGGTATTGATGATCCTTATATCTGGAGTGCATACAT
The DNA here is from genome assembly GCF_030156785.1 of Methanohalophilus sp. Classification (GTDB taxonomy): domain Archaea; phylum Halobacteriota; class Methanosarcinia; order Methanosarcinales; family Methanosarcinaceae; genus Methanohalophilus. The sequence goes on along the minus strand of NZ_JASGLW010000003.1, from coordinate 45,368 downwards.
CCTTTGCATCGTAAGTGCAGTTGGATGTGCAGTGTATGGTCTTTTAAAATGGAATGAAGAGGAGGAAGAATAATGGCTGTAAGCACAGCACTCTTTGGAATCGTAATACTGATATACCTTCTTCTTGTTTTCTGGTGTGGCTGGCTTGCATACAAACGTACCCGAGAAGTTGACGACTATATGGTGGCAGGAAGAAAAGTCCATCCTGTTATCCTTGCACTTTCTTACGGTGCGGCTTTTATCAGTACCGCAGCTATTGTTGGTTTTGGAGGAGTGAGTGCAACCCTTGGCCTTGGAACCCTGTGGCTAGTATTCATGAACATCGTAGTCGGAATTTTCATTGCCTTTGCAATTTTCGGATCGCGTACTCGTCGTATGGGAGTGAACCTTAATGCAATAACCTTCCCGGAACTTCTGGGAAAAAGATTCCAGTCACGTTTCATACAGGGATTTTCCGGTGCCCTGATTGGTTTGTTTATGCCCCTCTATGCAGGAATAGTCCTCATCGGCGGAGCAAGGTTTGTGGAAACTGCTCTGGGAATTGATTATGATGTAGCAGTTTTGATTCTTACAGTAATGGTCGCAGCCTATGTAATTACCGGTGGTTTACTTGCAGTAATGTACACTGATGCCCTTCAAGGCGGACTTATGATTGTAGGTATGGCAATACTTCTTGTATTGACCTATGCCAAACTGGGAGGTGTCGTGGAAGCCCATCAGGCACTTACTAACATGGCATATCTTGTCCCTGAAAGTTTGAAAGCAGGCGGTCATACCGGCTGGACTTCCATGCCAGCGTTCGGCACACCAATATGGTGGACTATGGTATCAACAATCATTCTTGGTGTTGGAATTGGAGTACTGGCCCAGCCACAACTTGCAGTTCGTTTCATGACAGTAGACAGCAAGAAGTCCCTCAACAGGGCTGTTTTTGTTGGAGGACCTTTTATTCTTATGATGGCAGGAGTAGCTTACATTGTAGGCGCACTTTCAAATGTTTATTTTTTTGAGACGGAGGGAGTTATTTCGCTAGTTGCAGCCGGCGGGAATATGGATTCAATCATGCCCAAATACATTAACAGTGCAATGCCTGATCTGTTTGTGGTCATCTTCATGATAACACTTCTTGCAGCAGCAATGTCAACCATGAGCTCACAATACCATACAATGGGAACTGCAATTGGTCACGATTTCTTTAAGGAATTCCTTATGAAAGGAAAATCTCGACAGACTGTAACCGTTACAAGAATGGGAATTTCCGTTACAATTATTATCAGTGTCATTCTGGCTTACACCCTTCCGATAAGCATCGTCGCCAGAGGAACTGCAATTTTCTTCGGGCTTTGTGCAGCAGCATTCCTCCCGATGTATGCAGGAGCATTGTTCTGGAAAAGAATGACTAAAGAGGGTGCAATTGCAAGCCTTATCGTAGGTACATTCAGCAGTCTTTTTTGGCTGACATTTGTCCACGCAAAAGAAGCTGTACCCCTTGGGATCTCACAGGCTCTTTTTGGAGTAGATACAATCCTTACAGGAACGTGGACACTGGTAGATCCAATCCTTGTTGCAACACCTATTGCAGCAATAGCAGCAGTTGTGGTGAGTCTGGCAACAAAACCTACCCCACAAGAACACATTGATTTCTGCTATAAAGGATGCAAATAACTCCAAACACGTCAGTGTTAAATACAGGCAAACTGTAAACTCAGGTTAAGGTAAACGGAGGAGAAGGATTGTCTGTATTAACACTTATTTGCTGCAGGATGTTTGAAGATGAAGTTGTATATCTTTTGGAAGAAGATCCTCGCATTACTGACATTATAGTTATTGAAAATGGTGAGTCTGAAGGAATCCGGCAAAAGCTGGAAGCTTCAGGGGTTCAGCATCATCTTAACAGATTGGAAGCACTCAATGATGATCTCGACAAAGACGGATTCAATGTAGTTGTCCAGATACTTGAATTTGCATTGCATGCAATACCTGCAAAGCTAAAAGATGAGGTTTATGCAAACATAAACAAATTTACTCCTTATTCCGATGGCATTCTCCTTTTCTACGGGCTATGCGGTAATATCCTGAGGAACGTAGAAAAGGATTTTGAAGACCATCCGTGCAAAGTTGCTATCCTGAAAGAACCCAATGGAGAAATTATTGATGACTGCATTGGAGCCGTCCTTGGGGGAAGGGATGCCTACCTCAAAACCCTGAAAAGTTTCAATGGAGAAGGAACGTTTTTTCTGACACCGATGTGGGCAGCTAACTGGAGGGACATGCTTGTTTCATCCGGTTTTGGAAGTGATCGGGATGACATTGAGACATCCCGTTTTGTTTTTGAAACGGTGGGATACAAACACGTTGCCAGAGTTGAAACCGGGCTTAACTATGAGAAGGAGTTCTACACACAGGTTGAGGATTTTGCAGAAATCTTTAATTTTGACATTATGAATATTTCTGCTAGCCTTGATACACTCAAAGCATGTTACTATAATGTTCGGGATGCTGTCCTTGAAGGTTAATTGAGTAAGTTCAAAAATCCTAAATAGTTTGTTGCTTATGGAATCCAAACAGGTGATATTTTGAAGAGAGTACTTGCAACCGGTACATTTGATCTGCTTCATCCCGGACATCTCTTTTTTCTTGAGGAAGCAAAGAAGCTGGGGGATGAATTATACGTAATCGTTGCAAGGGATTCAAAAATCGAGCACAAACCCAGACCAATTGTTCCAGAAAAACAAAGGGCTAAGATGATTGCAGCATTAAAGATTGTAGATCACGCTATTCTGGGAAGCGAAAACGATATTTTTGAGCCTCTCAAAAAAATCCAGCCTGATGTAATAGCTCTTGGCCATGATCAGGTTTTTGATTCTGATAAATTAAAAGAGGAACTTGCAAAAAGGGGATTCAAACCTGAAATTGTAAGAATCAAAAAATCAGAATCCTGCGAATTTTGCAGCAGCGGAAGCATAATAAAAGAAATTCTAAAAAGAAATGGAAAAAGGGATTAAAGAAGACATTCTTCAATCCTTTTCAGGGCTTCCCTTATTCTTTCCTGTGAAGTTGCATAAGAAATTCTTACAAAATTCTTGCCGCTTGCACCAAATGCAGACCCCGGTGTTAAAGCAACATGGGCCTCTGAAAGCAGCTTTTCTGCAACACTATCTCCGTCACCATATTCACTGACGTCTGCAAATGCGTAAAAAGCACCCTCAGGTTTGTTGCATTTGATCCCTATTGCATTCAATCCGTCAATCAGGATATCGCGTCTTTTCCGGAATTCTTCTACCATTGCTGTTACTGCTTCCTGTGATCCTTCCAGTGCAGCAACTCCTCCATATTGAGCGAAAGTCGTGGCACTGCTTACGGAATGGGAGTGAATTTTCTTGAATCCCTGAAGCAGTTCCGAATTTGCATGAACATAACCAAGCCTCCAGCCAGTCATTGCATAGGCCTTGGAGAAACCATTTACAGTGATAGTGCGCTCTTGCATACCATCCATTGCACCGATACTGAGGTGCTCACGTTCGTAAACAATTTTTTCATAGATTTCATCCGAAAGTACGAGAAGATCGTGGTCAATTGCCAGATCGGCAATGTTTTTGAGTTCTTCCTTACCAAAAACTCCTCCTGTGGGGTTACACGGGCTGTTTACCACAATAATGCGTGTTTTGTCCGTAATGTAGTCAGCAACATCCACAGGCATAAATCCGTTATCAGGGTTTGTAGGAACCCAGACCGAGTTGGCACCTGCAAATCTGATACATGGATCATAAGAAACCCATGCAGGATCAAAAATAATAGCCTCATCATTGTCATCCAGTACTGACATCAGTATTTCAAAAATTGCCTGTTTTGCTCCGGGAGTGACAAGTATATCGGAAGCCATTGCATCAAGACCGTTTTCAGATCTCAGTTTATTGGCAATAGCTTCTCTTAGCTTTGGAATGCCAGGAGACGGTGCATAATGAGTAGCTCCATTCTAAAGTGCTTCAATGGCAGCATCCGATATATGCTTAGGTGTATCAAAATCGGGTTCACCAAGGCTGAAGCTTATAACGTCAATCCCATCGCTTTTCATTTGATTTGCAATATTTGCAATACGAATAGTAGGTGACTCACCCACACGTTTTAAGCGTGAAGAAGGCATAAGAATCCTCAATTAAAGGCGGTTAAGAAGTTTAACTGCAGCTTCAACAGCCCTTTTTGCATAATCCACACGCTGGTGTGCTTCCATACGGGTCATGCCGGGTCCAGTAATGCCAAGAGTTACAGGTTTATTGAATTCAAGGGAAAGATCCGTGATCTTACGTGCTGCATGCTGAACTACAATTTCGTCGTGGCCGGTTGCTCCTTCAATAACAGCACCAATGGTCACAACTGCATCGATGTCATCCCTACTGCAGAGTTTTTTGATTGCAAGTGGCATGTCATAAACACCCGGTACAAGAATTGTGTCCACAACTTCAGCACCAAGGAACGTTGCATGCTCTTTTCCGAGGAGTTCCATCTGGTAAGTCAAATCCCTGTTAAATTCCGCTACAACAAATCCCAGCTTCATAGTCATTTAATAACACTCCTGAGCGCATATTAGTTTGTCAATTAATTGTGTTTACTTTTTTGGTATTTCAGATACGTGCAGGACCTGCGTCTTCAAATCCCTGTCTTTGTCCAGTTCCTGCTTCTTTAATCAGTTGCTGAGGCTTAAACAGCATTTTAATGACATTTAGCGCATGCTCACGGGTTCGCTTATCCATTAGATAAACAAGCTCTTTCTCGTCTTTTGCTTCATCCTCATGGACAAAAACCTCGATAATGTGCGTATTCGTCATAAGCTGTACCTGGATAAGTCCGGTGGAAGCTTCATGGGCACAGACTTTATCCTGTGGTTTCCCACCGGGCATCCCAAGAGCCATAACAATGTCGCAGTTTTCTTCTTCTATCAGCTTTTTGGAAGCAACTGGTAAGTCTTTGATGCCGGGAACTGTAACACGAACTATTCGCACAGATGCATGCTGCTGTAGCTCATCCACAGCAGCAGCACCCATGTTAAAGCGTGCAAAAGTTGTATCTACAATTCCTACAGATTTCATAACAGATCATGCATTGTCGATAACATCTGCGGCAGCTTCAATTGCAGGACCAATGGAACTTATAATCCCTTCTTTCTTAAAGATTAATGCAAGCTGCTGTATAGTTCTCATAATGTCACCATATGACACATTGCCCATGCTTCCAATCCTGAATATTTTACCACTAAGATGTGCTTGCCCACCTGCAATGATAATACCACTCTCCAGCATGGCTTTTTTGATCTTATTACCATCAAGACCCTCGGGTGCTTTCATGGCAGAAACCGTGTTTGAATAACGGCTGTATTCATTAAGCTGCGGAAACATCTCGATACCCATTGCATCCATTGCAGCCCTGACTGCTGCGGCAGCGGTTGCATGGCGTTTAATGCGAGCTTCCATTCCTTCTTCAGCAACGATGTGGAGAGCTTCCTGAAGTCCGTAGAAAAGCGGAATGGCAGGTGTGTAAGGCGTCTGGGTTTTATCCTTATTAGCACTCTTGCGATATGCTTTGAGATCAAGATAATACGGAAGGTTGTCCTTATCCATGGCTTCAAAAGCGCGTTCACTTACTGATATCATCGATAACCCGGGTGGTGCTGCAATGCATTTCTGGGAACCAACAATCGCAATATCAACACCCCATTCGTCCACAGGGACATTATCGCCACCAATGGAAGTAACACCATCCATAATGAAAAGAGCACCATATTTCTTAGCAAGCTCTCCGACTTCCTTTGCAGGATTAAGGATACCTGCAGAAGTTTCATTATGAACCATTGTTACGGCTTTTGCTCCTTCCTGAAGGGCTTTCTCCAATTCATCAAGGTCGAATGAGTGACCCCATTCATATTCAAGAGGTACAACATCACCATAGATTCCGGCAAGGTCCTTGAGACGCTCACCGAATTTTCCATTTTCAAGGGAAATAATACGATCGGAAGGACCAGCGACACAACCCACTGCTGCTTCCATTGCAGCGGTTCCTGAACCGCTTATCACGAAAATATCATTCCTGGTCTGGAAGACATCTGCAAGAATCTTGCGGCAATCATCATACAATTCTGAAAAAGCATCGCCCCTATGATTAATCATAGGTTTTGACATTGCCCTTAAAATTCGCGGGACAACATTAACAGGTCCAGGCATCATTAATAATTTATCTTCAAGATCCATAGAAATACCTCATATCTTTGTAATCCAAATTTTATGTAATGAACAACTTGCTATATAACTCTACTTAAAAAACGAGATTTATCCATGAAGCAATTTTATAATATCGTGTTTTGTGATAAACCCAATTGTTTGGCCTTTTTCAACAACAAGAACGGCAGGGTATCGTTCCAGAACCTGAGATACAAGCCAAATATCTGTTGTAGGTGAGATAACTGGAAAAGATTCACCCATAAGATCGATAACTTTCATCTGGGAAAGCCGAGATGGCTTGTTTTCAGCCATCGCACGAACCAACATGTCTTCCGAAATGCTCCCCATCGGTACTCCATCATCAATAACCGGCAATTGTGAATAGCCATATTCCTGCATGATTTCCACAGCATGATCCAATGAGTCAGACGAAGAAACAAATGTTACAAGAGAATGCATTATGTCGCAGGCTTTAACCTGCTCTTTTTCCGATATTTCAAATGCATCAAATATTTTCCGGAGGGTGGAAAGCCTTGGATCAACATCTCCAGATTCAATTCTGGCAATTAAAGGTTGACTGACACCTGCACGCATTGCGAGTTCATTCTGTGTCAATCCCAACTCTATACGTCTCTGTTTGAGATCTTTGGGAGTCGGAAGATGCATATTATTACTGATGGTAATTACTCAATATAAATATAACCATGGCAATTATTATTGCATCTAAAAAGAAATAAATTAAAAAATAAGGTACTGTCCTCGTTTCCCATAGCGTTATAAGTCTACTACATGGTAATTGGTCTGGCTTCACCAATCACTTCATACCCAGCAGGATTTTTTTCCAATATATGTATGCATTCCATCTCGGCCACCAATTCTGCCGTTATTTTGTAACTTGGACTTCTTACATCTATGACAATTCATACATTAATCTAAGCCTTTATAACATACGACTATGGCCAATTACTAAAGCCAAAAATAAAAAGATGGTCAGATGGCGTGTTCCTTTTCTGCTCCGTCATCCTAGGAATATACTTCTGCTGGTTAGTGAGACTTTCGATTATACAAATTCTTCTATTTCAGAATCTTCTGCAACTTCAGTATATTCATCTGGGCAAGATTCAATAAGACGCATTGTTGCAATTGTTTCTGCAATGGCTACTATAGGAATAGTTATGAGAAAACCCACTACAACATAGCCACCAATGGCACTGATAACCCATAATACAATTGCAAGAATAAGAGTATCTACAAAATTGTCCCTAGCTATTTCGATACTTTCCTTAATTGCATCAATGCCACCATATTCCTTTATGACCAGAAGAGGAAGAGCATAGATCAATAAAATACCAATTACAATTCCAGGAACTACAAGAAGCATAAATCCGATCATTAAAAGAATCGCGGCTACAATAAAGAATACCCAGCTTTTAACGAAATGATTGAAACCTTCAAAAACGTCCTTAATTTCTATTTCCTCTCCTCTGATGCCTTTCAGAACCATATAGTATAGTCCATAAAACAGGGGTGCAGCAGTAATAATAAGGGTAGAACCTATTGTTGTTACCAAAGTTGCGATGATATAAGTTACAAAATCTCTTTTAAACACCTTCCAGGTGTCTGAAAATATCTGCTCGTGATCCAAAATATTCACCTCTTGAAACATCCCTACCAAGCGCTTGTATAGGGTTATGGCACAACCTATATAAAAAGATGTAAGGGTAATTAAAAAATTCAAAAAAATCCTGAAAAATAAAGGTTAAAGGAATTTTGTGGGCTTGGATTGACGAGGCATTTTTATAACTAAAAAACGCAAAGTTGTTTTACTGGAATTCCTCACAGAATGTGGAATCCCCTTTGGAAACTCAACAAGACTATCCTGTCCTACTGTTTTTTCTTCATCCCCTACCTTGACCACTGCTTCACCCTCAAGTATATATACAGCGGCATCCACCGGAGTCACATGTTTTAAAAGCTCCTGATCCGGATTGAGACTTATATGGACTATCTGCCCGTGTTCCAAATCATAAAGATTCCTTACATCTACACCATGAGGGTTGGGTTTTATTTCTGCACTTTTAATTTCTGTCACTTTAATCATGTTTAAACCTGCAATAGTAAAATTTTATCCAATCTAGCTACTTACTTTTAAATCATTGCTAGAAATACTTGGATCATAAACTTGGATCATAATTTTTTAAAAGGTTGCTCAGAGCAACCTTTCAAGATCTGCTTCGACTGTGGTATTCTTGCTGATGTTGAAATTCTCAACAAGAACCTTGAGAACATTTGGTGAAACAAATGCCGGCAGTTCTGGACCGAGCACGATGTTCTTAACCCCAAGGCTAAGCAGTGCAAGAAGCACAGTAACTGCCTTCTGTTCATACCATGCAATGTTATATGAAATTGGAAGTTCGTTGATATCATCCAATCCGAAAGCTTCTGCAAGTTTCAGGGCAACGACCACAAGTGAATATGAATCATTACACTGCCCTGCATCCAGTACACGCGGGATACCGCCGATATCACCAAGATCCAGTTTGTTGTAGCGGTACTTGGCACAGCCAGCTGTCAGGATTACCGCATCATCTGGGAGACTCTTTGCAAAGTTGGTGTAATATTCCCTTGATGCATGCCTGCCATCACATCCTGCCATAACAATAAAGCGGGAAATCTGACCTGCTTTTACAGCTTCGATGATCTTGTCCGCAACAGACAATACTGCATTGTGGGCGAATCCACCCATGATTGCACCGTTTTCAAGTTCATCTGGTGCACTGCACTGCTTTGCTTGCTCGATGATGGCAGAGAAGTCTTTGGTACCATCAGCTTTCTCTTCGATGTGTTTTACACCTTCAAAACCTACCATTGAAGTTGTGTATAGCCTATTCTTGTAGGAAGCTTTTGGTGGGACCAAACAATTAGTTGTCATTAAGATGGGACCATTGAATTTCTCAAATTCATCTTTTTGTGTCCACCATGAGCCTCCATAGTTGCCCACCAGATGCTTGTACTTTTTGAGTTCGGGGTATGCATGAGCCGGAAGCATCTCACCATGTGTGTAAACATCCACACCGGTACCTTCGGTCTGCTCGAGAAGTTGTTTGAGATCCTTGAGATCATGTCCACTAATGAGAATACCAGGATTAGTCCCAACCCCGATATCAATGGAAGTTGGTTCTGGACTTCCGTAAGTAGTAGTGTTCGCCTCATCAAGAAGGGCCATTGTAGTTGCTGCTACGGAACCACATTCAAGGGCCATATCAACAAGTTCTGGTACACCTATATCATTTCTTGTAGTTGCAATTAGTCCTTTCTCAATGAATTTGAAAATGTCTTCATTCTGAAAACCGAGGACATAAGCATGGTGTGCGTAGGCTGCAATGCCTTTGATGCCATAGGTAAGCAATTCTTTGAGTGAGCGGATATCCTCATCCTCAATCCTGAGTACTCCAAAATTGTTGCCGGAAATCAAGGATTCTCTTGAGACGGTCGCTTCTGTGGGAACATCTGCTACGGCAATGTTGCCTGAGAGTTTTTCTTTCAGGCTGTCCCTTAATGTAAGTATTTCATCAATTTTTGCCTCGAAGTAAGCGGAATCAAAGTTGACGTTAGTAATCGTAGAAAACAAGGCTTCAAGTAGCAGTTGATCTGCCTTGGGATTATTAAATCCTTCTTCCCTCGCTTTTGCATTGTAAAATGCAACACCCTTGAGGGCATAGATCAGCTTGTCCTGCAAATCTGCAACTTCCGCAGACTTCCCACAAACACCACCAGTTGTACAACCGGTACCTTTAGCAGCTTCTTCACACTGGTAACAAAACATATTTTTCCTCCAATATAGTATATTATTGATATTTTATATTATTAAGATACTCTATTATATAGTAGGAGGTTTCTAATGTGATACTATGAAAGATTGTACAATTTACAAAACAATGGATATTATCGGGAAACGATGGACACTTTGCATTCTTCTTGAACTATACAAAGGAGATAACAATGAAAAGCAGTTCAATGAACTTAAGGGAATGATCAAAGGTATTACCCCAAAAATGCTTTCCACAAGGCTCAAGGAACTGGAAGAACAGGGAATTATACGCAAGAGGGTTGACAGTACTGCCTTACCAGCCAGATCATTCTATTCAATGACTGAAAGCGGTATAGATTTCATTCGCATTATTCAGGATATTAAGAAATGGGCACTAACATGGCAATTTGATAACCCAAAATGCAAAATGTCCGAGTGCAAATACTGTACAAATACTGTGACATCTAAATAATTGTGAATATAAAAAGTGTGCAATCCCAATAAAATTGAGTATTTCATGCATCATGTAAAAAGCCATGGTAATGCCCAAAAGTCTGCATGACATTGAAGCTCGATAAATCCAATTTTGTACATTATGATCATCAACCGGCTTAGCTTTTCCTAGATACTCTTAATATACCTCTCCCTGCCAGAACCCCGGTGGCAGATGCATTGACTATGTCACGGGAAAGCCCCGCACCATCCCCTGCTGCAAACAAGTTTTTGATACTTGATTGCATGTTGTCGTCAACCAGAATTTTCATAGAATAGAATTTTACCTCCGGTGCGTACAGCAATGTGGAATCTGAAGCCACTCCGGGAATTATTTTGTTAAGAATGTCAAGACCTTCAATAACATCCATCACAATCCTGTGAGGCATTGCCATCGAAATATCCCCCGGCGTAACGTCCCTGAGGGTAGGTATCAAAGGATTCTTCGAGAGCCTTTTTTCGGTAGAGCGTCTTCCACGTCTCAAATCCCCCATCCTCTGGAGCACGGGTTTGCCTCCTCCAATGGTGGTGGCCAGTTTTGCAACCGACCTGGCATATCTGATGGTATTTTCAATTGGTTTTGTCAGTTCAATATGCACCATGAAAGCAAAGTTGGTATTCTCAGATACCTTTTCGTGCATGGAATGCCCGTTGGTGGCGATAAAACCTTCATATTCTTCCTTGACAACAAAACCGCGTTCATTGGTACAGAAAGTCCTGACAAAATCGTCATACTTACGCGTCAGAATATGGAATTTGGGATCACGGTTGATTCTGGTCACCGGATCCATTATTATAGCCGGAACTTCGATCCGTACTCCTATATCAACTCCTGCATAGCGGGCATCAATAAAATGCCGGTCCACCAGTTCGTTGACCCAGCTCCCTCCTATCCTGCCTGGGGAAAGCAGAGTATAGCGGGACCGCAAAGTCGTGCCATCCTCAAGCCTGATACCTTTGCATACTCCGTTCTCAATCAGAAGGTCTTCAACCTCACTATTGAGCAGAAAATCAATTCCTTTTTCATCAAGTTCTTTTTTGAAATTACCGATTACCGTTGGTGCATTGTCTGTACCGATATGGCGCTGCCTGATCTCGATAAACCTGGCACCTGCTGAAGCTGCCCTGCGCCCAAGTTCTTCCACTTCCAGAGTGGAAGGTGATAATACCTTTTCAGTGGCTCCACTACGGAGAAATACATGATCCACATATTCCACCAGTTCCCATGCTTTATCCAGATCATGCGTGAACTCGGTGAGATCCCCACCAATATCCGGCCGGAGATTCAATGTTCCGTCGGAAAACGTACCAGCTCCTCCTACACCGCACATGATGTCACAGGGAGTGCAGTGCATGCACTGCTGGACCGTGTCCATGGGGCAATGCCTTTTGCTAACATCTTTCCCTTTGTCAACAACAAGAATATTCAGATCGTGACCTGCCAGTTCGTTAGCCGCAAACATCCCTGCAGGTCCTGCACCGATGATAATTACGTCGTATTTAGATTCTATTTCCCCGATATGTTTGTCCATGTCCACTCAAAGAATTAGATTATCTTTCATGATTATATAATTGCCCTGTGCAAAGCACTCTATTATTCTTTTAGCATCTAATATCAGGGATGAAGTAATATTTCAGGATCAAAAACAACCCCAAAATGAGATGCATTCAATGCACTAATTTGATAGTAGGTTTGCAATAATTAAAAATAAATTACTCCGATTGAGGAGTCGTTTTCATTGAAATAGCTAATGTAGCTAATAGTTGCTGGCTAATAGTTGCTGGCTAATAGTTGCTGAATTCAAAATAGCAAAGTGGAACAAAATAAAGCGCGTAGCATAAGTGAGTAGTGCAGATCTTTTACACTAACATAGATCTTATTGATAAAAGAGAAATCAGGGGGTTTATACCCCGTGATTATAAGCCCTGGGTGGGATTCGAACCCACGACCTCGTCCTTACCAAGGACGCGCGATACCTCTATGCCACCAGGGCATATGGTGATTATTGTGACCCCAAAATAGGGAATATCAGATAATAAGGTTTCGGTTGGATTACAGGTTCCAGCGCCCGTCTATCGGGAAGCTTTCCTTTATCCACATAAGAGTGGTATTCTGATAAATAATTCTATAAGTCCTTGAAAGGACTTTATCACAGCCGAAGAGTTCCTTACCATCTTCAAGCTGTATGGTCTCAAAATCCCTGCGAGTTTCCATTCCATAATTTCTCAGGATCTTACCAATCGGGATATCGGCGCGCATCAGATCCTGTTTTACCCCTTCAGGCATCCGATCCAGTGGAGAGAGAGATAAAGCATGCACATAAGGAATACCATCTGCAACAAGCATAACCGTGCGATGGTTTATTGAAGAGCTTTCTTCTACATCCAGCAATTTAGCCATTTCAGCATCCGCTTCCATAAGATACTGATCTTCAGTAACCACTGAAACCTCACTGCGGATCATAATTTCAAGCAGGAATGTAACAGATCCGTCGGTACCTGCACAAACTCTTAAACATGTAGGAATCTCAAAGCTCTTAAGCGCTTCAAGAAAATCATGATTAACAAACATCAAAACTGATCAAAAACTTACTTTGAAACTGATTTCTTTGCATTTTTAACACGCTCTTTGGCAGTGTATCCGGTTGCCTTAAAGAGAAAATCTCTGAAACGCTTATTGGTATCCAGAATTACATCATCTGCAAGACCTTCAGCATCCGAAACCGTTTCAACGGCAAGGAGTTTGCCGTTCATCCAGACAGATAGTTCTGACATCGCTCCGTAAGAAGTTGTCAGTTTATCACCATCACGAATAATCTCGGAAGGGAAACAAGACCGAAGTTCTTCATAGATCCTCTCAATATCAGGAGATTTACCGCGTTTTAATTTATATTCCTGCATGATTACCGGATCTTACATGATATTTTCAATCAATAAATGTTCCGGTTATTACAAAGGTTCGCAGAATTGATCAATGTGCTTAATTGGTAGGTAAAATAGTGTTTTTTGAACATGTTTTGAGAGGAATAGGTTCAAAAAAGAACTTTTGGCGACAGCATATAAAAACTTGAGATGCCATGCCAATGTCAGTAGTTCGCTAATTTATCACTAAAATAATTCCTCTTACATTATCAAAACACTTCACTGCTAATCTAACTTTATAACCTTCTCCGCACCCATTCCTCAACCAAATGAACATACATATCAAATTTGAAATCATCCTCCACTCTCGTTTTGGTCCAATATTTGTTGTCACAATGTCTTTCCAACAAATAACTCACAGGGCATATTAGTCCCGCCAGATTTGTACTAAGTAAATTCTTTAATATTCATCAAAATATAGAAGTAATCGTTATGTTTTTGAAATAATTTTGATATTTAATTATGAAATGATGTATTGAATCAATTTGAAAGTTCAGTAATCATTGAGAACCTTGTTTTTCGGTAATCTTTATACAATGAAAAGTCTAAGGTGAATTAATGATCAAAATAGCAATTACGGGAAAAGGCGGTGTGGGAAAAACTACATTGTCCGGAGTCATATCCCGACTGGTTGCAAGGGATGGTTACGATGTACTTGCCATAGATGCAGATCCCGACATGAACCTTGCTTCATCCTTGGGTATTGCGGAATCTCCAAGACCACTTACCGATTACAAGGAACTTATAGAGGAAAGGGCAGGTGAGCCTGAGGGGATGTTCAAGTACAATCCCAAAGTCGATGACATAGTTGATAAATTTGGAGTTGTGGGTCCCGATGGCGTCAAGATGCTTGTGATGGGAACGGTTGAGAGGGGAGGTAGTGGATGTATGTGCCCTGCTTCAGCTTTCCTGCGCGCTCTGCTTCGCCATGTGGTTCTCAAGGACAGCAGTACTGTCATTATAGATATGGAAGCAGGCATCGAGCATCTTGGCCGTGGTACTACAAAGGGTATTGATCTGATGATCGTTGTTGTGGAACCAGGTATGCGATCCATTGAGACGGCTGAGCGAATAAAATGGCTTGCTGAAGATATTGGAATAAACAATCTGGCTGCCGTGATAAACAAGGGAACTTCTTCAGATGTTAAACCAAAACTGGCGGAAATGGGTATACCCATACTTGGTGAAATTCCGTTTTCATATGATCTCATGATTGCGGATTTTGAAGGGAAAGCACCTCTGGATGCCGAAGTGGAGAACATTGGTTCCTTTATTGAAATAAAGGAAAAGATGCTGGAAATGATCAAGAGTTTCTGTGCTGATGACAAGAACTGAGTATGCAAGTGCTGCTGCTCTTCTATATATTCCCATGAAAACACTGAATTACTGGAAGGAAGATGCTTATTTTTTCGCTTCTTGAACAAGTTCCTTGCTCCTTTTTTAGTTTCAATGAAAAAACTCTGTCTACACAAACCATTTTCAAGTGATAACTTGCCTTTCTAGAATCTCTGAGAGCTTCTGTAATTTTATTATACACTCAAATTGTAATTAGGAGAAGGGCTCTGTAGAAATCCTCTTCTCTAACCTCAACTGAAGTCACTACATTTTTTATAAAAAGTCCTCTTCTAACTAAGCCTGCTGTAACCACTCTTATCTCATTTACACCGTTAACACTTAATAGGAAGAAGAGGAAATGGCAATAAGGCAGATTTATTTCTGCTCTTCCCAAAGCACTGGGGTAATATATCATACAACCACCTCTTGTGGATCCCGGATTTACCGGGGTCCACAAAAACAAAAAGACAAATACTCCCCTTTTAATATAGCAGGTTGTAATGCAGCATAGTAACTATAAGCTTCATGTTTATCATGCAAACCAGTGCAATCCGAAAAAGTGTACTGGAAAACGCCTGAAAAAGTTTGGGCTAGCACGTATCCATGAGAAAGTGAATACTCTCCCCAAACATTCCATATTACTTGACCCCTTTGCTGAGAAAGCAATCTCTAGGGAAGACATGGATACAAAAGATATTGTTGTACTGGATTGCTCATGGGAAACGGTGGAGGAAGTGTTCCCACTTTTACTTAAACGAAACTTTAAGCATCGTGCACTTCCCTACCTTGTTGCTGCAAATCCTGTAAATTTTGGAAGACCGTTTAAGCTGAATTCAGCAGAGGCATTTGGTGCTGCATTATATATTATGGGTGCAAGGGAGCAGGCAAAAGAAATCCTTTCCAAATTTCGGTGGGGATATACGTTTTTAGAATTAAACCATAATCCTCTGGAAGACTACATATCTGCGAAAAACAGTCGTGAAGTTGTTGAAATGCAGAAAAGTTATATGTGATCAAAAAGGACATCCCATCATGAAACCGCACATAGGAGTTATAGGAGCGGGGAAATGTGATGAATATATCTCATCTATTGCAGAAGATGTCGGCCGCATAATTGCAAGATAGGAAGGGATTGTGCTCTGTGGCGGTCTGGGAGGAGTTATGGAAGCGGTTTCCAGAGGATGTAAGCTGGAAGGCGGGATTGTAGTTGGGATACTTCCAACGGACAATCCTGATGATGCAAACGATTATGTTGACATTGCGATAACCACTGCAATGAGCAATGCAAGGAATGCAATAATTGCTCAATCGGCTGATGTACTCATTGCAATTGACGGCGAATATGGGACATTATCTGAAATCGCCCTCTCGCTGAAAATGGGTAAAAAAGTTGTTTGCCTTAAATCTAAATGGGAGATAGAGGGCACATATACTGCAGAGACCCCAGAAGAAGCTGTTGAAATGGCATTTTCTTTCATATGACTGATTTTCGCAATAAAGTTTATATGAAATGATATTTGTCAATCAACTGCTCTTAAAGTAAACAAATCCTACGGGTTCTCAATGCATTTAATAATTGCCGAAAAGCACATTGCTGCAAAAAGAATAGCGTCTATTTTGAGTTCCGGGAAACCGGAAAACAAGCGTATTAACGGTATTGATATTTACCGGTTTGACAACGGGGAAGAAACAGTTATCATGGGGTTAAGCGGGCATATAGTCCAGCTTGATTTCCCCCGTGCTTATAATAATTGGCAGGAAGTTGATGCCAGTGAACTGGTGAATGCAGACATTATTACAACACCAACACATACGAGAATTGTTGGTGCCCTGAAAAAGCTGGGGCGTGAAGCATCAAAAGTCACCATAGCTACTGACTACGATCGAGAAGGCGAACTTATCGGAGTAGAAGCACTGGAAATTGTTAAAGAAGTGAATCCTGATATTGAATATGACAGGGTTGTTTACAGTGCAATCACAAAATCATCAATTGAGGAAGCTTTTGCAAATCCCATAAAGATAGATTTTAATCTCGCAGATGCAGGACATTCGAGACAAGTAATAGATCTTGTATGGGGTGCTGCATTAACACGTTACTTATCCCTTGCGGCAATGCGTCTTGGAAAATCGTTCCTTTCAGTGGGAAGAGTGCAATCCCCAACCCTTGCACTCATTGTGGACAGAGAAAAAGAACGTGATGCCTTTGTCGCGCAGCCGTACTGGGAGATCTATGCAACTATTACAAAAGATGGAGAGCTTTTTACCATAAAGCATTCCACAGCAAGATTCTGGGATAAGGATGAAGCCGATGCAGCCTATGGGAAAATAGGATCAAAAGCTGTTGTTACTCTGATTGAAACTGGTTTTAAGAAGGACAAGCCTCCAACTCCATTTAATACAACAGAGTTTATCAGGGCAGCAAATTCCATCGGTTTTACACCTGCAAAAGCCATGAGAATTGCTGAATCACTTTACACTAACGGTTTTATTTCATATCCGAGGACTGACAACACCGTATACCCAAAGTCAATTGATCTCAGGGCACAAATAGAAATGTTCAGCAAAGGAAGTTTTGGCAAGTATGCCCAAAAATTACTTTCCAAAAAGGATTTAACTCCTACAAGAGGCAAAAAGGAAACAACCGACCACCCTCCAATCTATCCGACTTCAGTTGCCAGCAAATCCAAGCTTGGAGAAGATGAGTGGAAGGTGTATGAGCTGGTTGTAAGGAGATTTTTTGCCACTTTTGCAGGACCTGCTGTTTGGGAAACCATAAAAGCACGTTTCGATATCAATGGCGAGGAATTCAGAGCAAACGGTGCACGCCTTGTTGAAGAGGGATGGCGCTGGTATTACCATTATAATGCACCAGAAGAGAGGTTGCTTCCGCAGCTTACCGAGGGTGAAACGCTTCCAATATCCGGGAAGGAAATGCTGGACAAGGAAACTATGCCTCCGGGCAGGTACGGGCAGGGACGGCTTATTAAGATAATGGAAGATCTCGGACTCGGTACAAAAGCCACACGTCACGAAATCATCAGCAAGTTGTATTCACGCTCTTATGTGCACGGAAATCCACTCCAGCCAACTCAAACTGCCTATGCCGTTATTGAGGCGCTTGAAAAATATGCTCCGACAATTACCAAACCTGACATGACGAGCAAGCTTGAAGAAGACATGGATCGCATTGCAGAAGGGACTGTAAGTGAAGAGGAAGTTCTTCTGGAATCAAGGGCAATGCTTAGCTCAGTTTTCGAGGAACTGAAGAAAAACCAAGAGAACATCTCCAAAGCATTGAGGGAAGGTCTTCGCAAAGATAAGATCATAGGCAAATGTCCCGAATGTGGATCCGAACTGATGATCCGCAGATCAAAACGAGGTTCCAGATTTATCGGCTGTAACGGTTATCCGGATTGCACATTCTCACTTCCTCTTCCAAAGAGTGGAAATATCCTTGTAACTGATAAGAAGTGCGAGAAACATGGCATTTATCATATCAAGGTCAATACCGGAAAACGCCGGGCATGGGACCTAGGATGTGCTTATTGCAATTACCTAGAATGGAAAGCCACCTTAAAGGAAGAAAACAAGGCAGATGACAAACCAAAGAGGATCACCGACATCCCCGGTATTGGAAAGGTGACTGCTGAAAAATTGAACTCGGCTGGAATTTCGACTGTAGAAGACCTTGGTAAAGAGGATCCAAGAGAAATTGCAAAAAGTACTAATTTACCTGTTGGCAAAATTATAAAGTGGCAGGAAACTGTAACTTAAACGGGGAATTAACAAATGCAACTTGATTTTAAAGGAGGTAGTGGAGAAGTAGGGAGGTCCGCAGTTCTCGTAAATGAAGAAGTTTTGCTTGATTACGGGATCAAACCTGGAGACTACCCTGAATACCCGCTTGATGGGATCTTCCCGAAAACTGTACTGGTGTCTCATGGACACCTTGATCATTGCGGTGCGGTTGCAAATCTGATGGATCTTGCTCCAGAAGTGTATATGTCACCCATGACTTCAAGGTTTACGCAGATCCTAGGAAAGGATACTCTTAAGATTTCAGAAGACCGTGGTATCCCCACTCCTTATGATGAGAGAGATTTGCAGGTTCTTGCCCAGAGAACAAGACTAAAAGAGGTGGGAGAAAACTTCAAAAGCCAAGGGTACAGTGTACAGTTTTATGATGCAGGTCATATCCCGGGAGCATGTGGGATTTATCTCGAAGATCCAACCGGCAAGAGTCTCTTTTACACAGGTGATATTAGTACAACCGATACAAGGCTTGTGAGTGGTGCTAAAGAGTTTCCAGAAGCAGATGTCCTGATAATTGAAAGTACCTATTATTCGGTTGACCATCCTCCAAGAAAGGAAACTGAGAGGAAATTCATTGAATCCCTTTACGAGACCCTTGATATCGGCGGTACGGTCCTTATTCCTGCTTTTGCAATTGGCAGGACACAGGAGATAATGATGCTGCTCCAATCCGAAGGTATTCCCGCTTATGTTGACGGCATGGGCTTAAGGATGTTTAAGGAAATGCTGGAACATCCCGATTCGGTGCGCTCGCCTAAGGAACTGAGTCGTGCTTTTGAAGCAGCTACACTGGTCAGAGGAGCAAATAGAAAGCAAGTTGAGCTGGAGAGTTCTGTTATTGTTACTACCGCCGGAATGCTGAACGGCGGTCCAGTTTTGTACTATCTGGAGAAGCTCTACAATGATCCGAAAGCCAAGATCATACTTACAGGATATCAGGTTGAGGGTACAAACGGCAGGCTTGCTCTTGAAAGAGGCATGATTGAAAATAATGACCGGATTTTACACCTGAAACCGAAGATTGAGCAATATGACTTTTCAGCCCATTGCGGGGAGAAGGAATTGAAGGAAATTGTGAATCATTTCTGCCGCAATGGAACTGAAGTCGTATTTACCATGCATGGAGACGGTCACAATACAAAGGGTTTTGCCAAGTGGGTTTCAGAGACACATGATATTCCTGCCTATGCACCTGAAAACGGTGAAACTTACATTGTTGATTAATCAGCGATGCTTATTCCCGTTTTTTTAAGATCCTGAAGAGTATTGATGTTTACAAGACATTTGAGTTTCGGATCTATCTTCCTGATTTTAGATATGTCCACTGCGACTACATCATTAAGTTCAAAAACCGGTGCAAGAATGAAGTTTTTCCCTTCATCAAGGCATTTTTCGATCAGTGGAATCATGGCTTTTGCCCGATAAAATGCATAGATGGACTGGAAGCGTCCGTCGGAGTTGCGAATAAGGGCTGCATCATGACCCTGTGCAGCATTGAAAAGATAGTCAATGACCTTCACATTAACAAAGGGCATGTCGCAGGCTGTGACAAAAACATATTCATGACTGCTTGCCTTAAATCCCTCAATGATTCCTGCAAGTGGACCTTTGCCCTTGAAACTGTCAAATACCACCGTTGAATCCTGAAGCAGCGGAAAAAGCAAATCCCTTTGGCTCTCATCCCGCAGTGAGACTATGATCTCGGAGCTTACTGTTTTAAGGGAATCCATAATAACTTTCAATAAAGGAGTACTGTCCAGAAGTAGAAGAGCTTTTTCATGATTATCCAGCCTCTCCGCTTTCCCGCCTGCAAGGATGAGAGATGTGAAATACATATGATCCTTCATTAAAACTTCTGGCTTTAAATATTTCTGCCAGAGGAGAAAGAAAATATTAAACACAAGGAATCACCTATCTGAAAATATGTTATTTAATCATGAAAAGCACGATATCGAAACAATGGCAGCACTAATCCTGACTGCTGCTCGCACCGCACCGAAAACAAAAGGTATCGATGACATTGTCACGGCTTTCGCAGAAGCCGAAGACCGGGAGAAAATCGCAGCCAAAATGGAAGAACTCGCCGACCTGAAAGGTGAGAAGTTTGCTTTTCTCAAAAGGGACGCAGGCAATGTAAGGCAGGCAGATGCTCTGCTGCTAATCGGCGTCAAAAGCTCAGGGGTCGAAGGACTTAACTGTGGAGCCTGTGGACATGCAGAGTGTAACGAAATGCTCAAGCAGAATAAACTTTACCACGACTATGATGGACCCATCTGTGCATTCAAGCACATCGATCTCGGAATTGCACTCGGCGCCGCCGCAGCAAAAGCCAAGGATCTATGCATCGACAGCCGAATGATGTATTCAGCGGGAATGGCAACAAAGCAGG
This sequence comes from Methanohalophilus sp., assembly GCF_030156785.1. Lineage (GTDB taxonomy): Archaea > Halobacteriota > Methanosarcinia > Methanosarcinales > Methanosarcinaceae > Methanohalophilus. The sequence goes on along the minus strand of NZ_JASGLW010000003.1, from coordinate 24,394 downwards.
CAGGTTTGATTGATGCTGATGTTGCTATCGGGATGCCGCTTAGTATAAGTGGGAAGAATCCTTTCTTTGATCGGAAATAAGGGATTTCGTAATTTCAAAAATTTCCAGATACGTGGCCTATTTTATCTGGATATTCGACTACATACATTTCTACTGGAGTCATGCCAGTCATGTTGTTATTTGAAAACAGGACTTTGAAAGTCACAAAAGTAGCTTTTTCTGTCATGTTAGTATAGTCCAAGTATTTTATTTCAACAGTCAAATTAAATGCACCATCATTTGATTCATCAATGTAATCCTTAACCGGTATTTTTAGAGAAACTCTTTCACCTTGCCCGAGCAAAAGTGGGTCGCCACTTGTTGGTCCAAAGTTGCTTTCAATTGGATAATAGTCTACGTACAATTTTGCACCATAAACATATGCAGGATAGCGAACATAGTATCCATTTATTAAATCTGTTTTAATTGTTTTTTCTGTGTTGTTGTATCTAAAATTGCCAACTTTTAAAGTCGACTTTCGATTATTTCAATATGATCATTTGCTTTGGTGGCTTCATTTTTGGCATCTTCAGCAATACGATTAGCTTCATTTGCTGTATCTTGTGCACCTTCGGCTATGAAATATGATATAGATCCTGACAAAAAAAACAACCAAAATCGCCAGTAAAATTTCAAACTTGTAATTTTTATCCAAAATCCTGCTTCTCAATTTAAAAAGAATTTGACAAAATATAAGTTTGTCTAATGAAAGTTAATTTTCTGCTAGAAAAAACAGTATGAAAACAAACCATTACAAACTCATCTTCTTCACATGTTCCATGGACTCCTCCCCCACAGAGCAGGTTTCTAACCTGTCACCTTCTCAACAGATCAGAACAACACCAGCTTTTAATATTCATAAACTATTATTATATATTGTGCTTTATTAATTTTAAACGTGTACTGACAGGAAATGCTATCATGTCAAAAAATATGTGCGCATGGAAAAAAGAGGACATAAGGAACAACGAAGAAGAATTCAAAAAACGTATTGAAGGTGCAAAATTCTATTGCAAGAATTGTGGAAGGGCATCAAACGATTTGAAGTACCTTTGCAGACCCGGATACCTATAAAGCAATTTTTACACACTGTAATTTTAAGTTATACGATTCGTAGTGAGAGAGCGATCTCACAAACTCATCTTCCTGATACATGCAGAACTTGCCGATCGTATACTCAACGAGCTTCCCAAAAAGCTCATCATACTATCTAACCCGGGCATAATCTAAAAGCCAGTTTTTGCCGGAATATGCCGGAAAACGATTTACTATTTATTAATTTCTACCATAAATACTATAATTCATGACTTTTCTCTTTATGACAAGGAGCATTCAATATAATGAATGAGGAATGGAAAGAACAAATAAAAAATGAAATAAATTCTCTTGAAAAGCTCGAAGAAATAATCAACTTAACAGAATCCGAAAGGCAAGCTATAACAGAGCTTGATACACGCTGGGGTACTACACCTCATTTTGCTTCCCTTATGGACAAGGATGACCAGAATTGTCCAATCAGAAAACAGGTCGTTCCTTCTCTTAAAGAAAAAAAGAACACCTATGGAATGAAAGATTATCTTGTCTGGAAAGAAAACAGGGCCACCGATGAAGTGCGTCCCGACAGTATAGCCAGGCAATATAAAGATCGGGTGGCATTCACTGTTTTTAAAAAATGCGGAATCTATTGCCGCCACTGTTTCAGGAAAGAACTGGTTGTTGACAGGGATCTGGAACTGGATTTTGATCTTGACGAAGGCATCGAATGGATTCGCCAGCATCCGGAAGTCAGGGATGTACTTATTACAAGGCGGAGATCCTTTGCTCTTGCCTGATGAGAAGATCGAATATCTCATCGAAAGCCTCCGGGACATCCCCAGTGTAGAAATGATCCGCATAGGCTCACGCCTGCCAATTGTTTTACCTCACAGGATAACCGATAACCTGAAAAAGATACTCGGTGGTTACCACGATGTACCAATCTGGCTGAATACCCAGTGCAACCATCCCAAAGAAATCACTGAAAAAACAAAAAGGGCTGTTTATGATCTGGTTTCTGCGGGAGTCAATGTCGGAAATCAGGCAGTATTGCTGAAAGGAATCAATGATGATGTTGATACCATACGTGAACTGCACCAAAAATTGTTAACCGCAAGGATCAGGCCATACTATATCTTCTATTGTGAACCCGCACCGAGAATCGATCATTTCCGTACTCCTGTGGAAAAAGGAGCGGAATTGATACGTGACGGCCTGAGGGGGCACACTACAGGTCTTGCCCAGCCTATGTATGTAATAGCAACGAATGTTGGTAAAATCCCCTCATGCCGGACTATTACATAATGGATAAGAATGAGGAAAAATACGTGCTGAAAAATCATCGTGGTGAATTAACAAAATTGCCGAATATTCCCGAATGATTTTGAAGCAAGATGATGTCGAAAGATTTGGCAGCATACCATTTTATCACATAATTGACTATTATAATCACTTACAGATTAAATAATTTAAATTAAAATAATAAAGGGAAAACTATATAGGCATTCGGACAATTTTATAATAGCACTACAAGCTAATTAGGGGTATTTTATTTTATAGGCTACCGTCAACGAAATTTTTGACAAAAGAATATCTATCAAACTTAAGGTTCATTTCCCTTTTTTATTCCAGATTTGGAATTTGACTGGTAGGTATATTCTTCAAGCCGAAACTTTACCTGTGGTATTTTAATGGAAAAAAGCAGCAAAAAACAAAAAGAAATTGCATCGAAAATAGAACCGGAAGAAGTTTTGATTAAATGGAGAGACTGGAATTGGCAACTAAAACACTCAATCCAGGATATTGAAACGTTTGAGAAATTACTTGGAATAAAATTTGAACTCACCGAAAAAAAGAAGCTTGAAGAAACATTGGAATTATTCCCATTATCTATTACACCTTATTATCTCTCCCTGATAGATGCCGATGATTTCAGGAACGATCCGATATATCTCCAATCATTCCCTTCACCTGAAGAACTTATAATATCATCGGATGAATTTGAAGACCCCCTGTCCGAAGACAAGGACAGCCCTGTTGAAGGAATAACCCACAGGTATCCAGACAGAGTTCTTTTCCATATCAGCAACGTTTGCTCCATGTATTGTCGGCATTGCACCCGTAAACGAAAAGTCGGAGACATTGATTGCATACCGGGAAAAGAAAAAATACTTCAGGGTATTGAGTACATCAAAAATACTCCAGAAATAAGAGATGTTTTACTTTCTGGTGGCGACCCCTTAATGTTATCTGATGAATATCTGGATTGGATTCTTTCTGAAATAACCCAGATTCCTCATGTAGAAGTGATACGTATCGGAAGCCGGATGCCGGTTGTACTTCCATACAGGATTACCGATGAACTCGTGGATATTCTGAAGAAATACCATCCAATCTGGCTAAATACCCATTTCAACCATCCCCGGGAAGTTACCGCATCGTCAAAACAGGCTCTCAAAAAACTTGCAGATGCAGGAATACCTCTGGGAAATCAGAGTGTACTACTCGCAGGAGTAAACGATTGTCCCAGAATTATGAAAAAATTGGTTCACAAACTGGTTCAAAACCGTGTCCGTCCGTATTACTTATATCAATGTGATCTTTCAGAAGGTTTATCGCATTTCAGGACACCGGTCGGGAAAGGCATTGAAATAATGGAAAATCTAATTGGCCATACGAGTGGATTTGCAGTACCTACATACGTTATTGATGCTCCACACGGAGGAGGAAAAATACCGGTTATGCCCAATTATATTATTTCCTGGTCTACAAATCGTGTGGTTCTTCGTAATTACGAAGGGGTCATTACCACCTATAAAGAGCCGGACGCATACGTAAAGGCATATTGTGATCGCAAATGTGGAGATTGCCGCCTTCAGCTCAAACTTGACGATGATGCTACAGAGTATAAGGGAACCGGGATTGCCAAACTGCTTGCAGACTATGATGACGCCACAAGCCTTGTTCCTGAAAACAATGAGAGAATGGAGAGAAGGATTTAATGGATACTATTGAAAAAATAGGCAATTCCATTATCCAGCACGGCAGGCATAACGACCGGATCTATCTCATGAAACTGGATCCGACAGATATGCCCTTACTTATGGACAAACTGGAATCTCTTGCAGAACAGGAACATTACTCGAAGATATTCACAAAGGTTCCGGAGTCATTCAAAAAAGTGCTTTCTGATCGAAACTATCTTTGCGAAGCATTAATTCCGCGATATTATGATGGTAAAGAAGATGCTGTAGTCATGAGCAAATTCCTTGATGCTAAGAGGAGTATTAATCGTCTCAATGAACTGCATGATAATGTAATAAAAAAAGCCCTGTCAAAAGAAAAGAATCCACATTCTATTCTTCCATCTGGATATTCCATAAGGAAATGTGTGAGGCATGATATTAAACAAATGGCTGGAATATACCAGAAAACGTTTGAAACTTATCCATTCCCCATACATGATCCGGATTACCTGTTAAAAACAATGGAAGAAAATGTGGTATATTTTGGTGTCTTTAAAAAAGACAAAATTGTTGCACTTTCGTCTGCTGAAATAGACTATGAAAGCTCAAATGTGGAAATGACAGATTTTGCAACATTGCCCGAATTCCGCGGAAAGGGGCTCTCGTCACATTTGCTTATGAATATGGACAAGGAAATGAAAGCAACTTGTATCAGGACCGCATATACCATTGCAAGAGCAAACTCCTATGGAATGAATATTGTATTTGCAAAATGTGGCTATGAATATTGTGGCAGGCTTGTCAATAATACCAATATATCCGGCAATATTGAGAGTATGAATATCTGGTATCGTTGCCTTTAACCTTTTTGACGAAAAAAGTTTCAAACAATTCTGCGGCGCCTCTCGCTACGGTACTCATCGACAAGGCGATGCAGTTCTTTCTCTTCCTTCTCGTGGCGTCGTTTAGCTGCATATTCCTCCCACTCCTTAAGGGCTTCTTCCAATGTATCAGGAGCCACAACCCCAAAGTCATCAGCAACTTCAATATCTAGATTATGTAATAAAGGCACATTTTTCTCAAAGAATAACTCTTCTGCAGCATGTGACATTCCATCCGGAACAATAACCGCACGAAGCCCAACATCCGCAAGTATTGCAGCAGTAGTGGCACTTCCCCCACTTGGATCTTTCAGGAAAACCACATCCCCTGTTTTAAGCCCGTACAGGTCCGAAATATGTTTTATGGACTCTGCGGTAAAAGAGGAAATAACCTTAACAGGAATACCTTCCCCGGTACTTTCCATTTTCTTAATTTGCCTGAGTCTCTTGACATGCTGGCGGCATTTCGACAGGTTCTTTTTTAGATTTCTGACTTCTTTCTTCAGCCGGGAAATATGCTCATTCCTTATGCGTATTTCCTTCTCTTTTCGAAGTTGTGCATAGTTTGTTTCCCGCATCTTCTTGATTTTGTTCTCAAGATAACGGATTTTGGATTCCTTTGATTCATTTTCAGCTTTCAGCTCACGGATGTACTCCTGTAGTTCTTCCACTTCCGCAATTTTTCTCTTCAACTTTTCAACAAGATTCCGGATTTCTGCTTCATCCTTACGCACTTCACCTGATTCCGAAACGTGTGCGGGAAGCACACCGTTCTCCGCCCTGATCTGCTCGATGGCATTACCTATTGAAAGGCCCTGAATGACTTTCAGCTTGACTTTCGTTCTGTCAACATCAAGAGGAGTTTTCCGGTCAACCCTCTGAAGTAGGGACTTGTACTTCTTGTACGCAAAAAGTGCAGCTGTCAGGGAATCCCTTTCGTGATCATTGGAGTAATTATACGGGCGTGCCATCGCAATTTTTTCATCTGCCGGGATTTCAGTTCCCGGAGAATAAGCAACCGCACTGAAACTCCTTCTGACACGCTCAACAGCATCCGGCATTGGGAAAACATCACTCGCCACAACTGCCGGATTACCGTATTCAGCAATAAGTTTCACTATTTCATCAAAGGAGATTCCTCGATAACTTCCCGAATGCAGGAGATCCCCATCAAGAGAAAGGATTGCAATCCCAACCGTGGTCCCAGGATCAATACCAACGATTGTAGGCACCCTTTTAGAACCCTGAAGTTCCTTGTAACGAATCTTATCCCCAACAACGCTGGTTATCTTAACCTGCACATCAGAACCCGAATACGGTGTCACCGGTACGGCAGATCTTTTGGCATGAACAATAAATTCGCAGCTGACATAGCCTCCAAATCCTTCAATTGCCCTTGTGGTAAATGTAAATTTTCGCTCCTTAGAAGCTTTTTTCAGGATCGCCTCTATTTCCCGACTCTTTACTTTCACAGCTCCATGGACTTTTCGCCTGTATCGGTTCTGACTCCACCCCCCTCTACCAAGAGAACGGGAGCGACTCACTTTTATCCTGGTTATGTCCTCGAAAAGTAAAACCTCACAACCCACACCCATATCAGCAAGCCGGGCACAGATTTCAGCCTCTTCAACCGGATCTTTGGGATCAAAAGTAAATCCATGTTTTTTGGCAAGATGTAAAAGTCCCTCCTGCTTCATCCCACCTGTTACCTGTACAAGCTTTACTTCAGAAGGGAGCCTGTCAAGGATGCGGACAAGACCCTTCTTATCAGGTGCCAGCTCAAATATATTATCTACAGCTATAATGGAAGGAATATCGCGTCTTACCATCCGCAATATCCTGTGCAGGCTGATCATTGTGTAATATGATACGGAATTATTGTCCAGTATCACTAAAGCATAACGCGCAGCCTGCTTGGAACGTGATGAGCCCCGTGCAATATCAATTCCATAAATGATACGACTTTTAATGTTCATCGATTATACCCGGATTTTCTTGCCGGAAGTAATATCATTGTATACTGCAGCAGCATCCATATGAATATCGTATTTCTTTTCAAAATGATTCAGTATATTGGAAATGTCCCTAAGAAGAAGATCCTTTGCGTGAGGATGAACAAGTGTTACATATTGTGGCCAGTCAATAAGCTGAACGCCTTCTGTACTCACAAATATATTATATTCACTCAAATCCGAATGAATGACGTCTTCTTCATAAGCATTGGATATCTGTAAAAGAATTTCATTTAAAAAATGTGCAGGGTCCCCCAGCTTGGTTTTTGCGAGAATTGATCCCTTTGCAACTTCCATTACGATAGCATGGCGATTGCAGTCAATGGGAGTCGGAATGGAAACCTTTGGATACAGTTTTTTCATAATCTCGTATTCCCTCTGGGCTGCCAGCCTTGCAGCATATATCCAAGAAAAATGCTCCTTTCCTTCCAGATGACCACGAGCTCTTTTTACAGATTTAAAGCTAGTTTGCCCTTCCCTGTGAAACTTAACAATAACAGGCTCATAATCCCCAATAGCAAGTTCTGGTTCACGAATAGCTTCATGTACAACTGATTCCTTGCCCACGCCGATTTCATCACCAATGGCACATATAACATTGCGTTTTACAAATGCATTAAGCGCTAGTGCATCATACCCTTCAAAGTATATCCGGTATCCATCATATGGCATATGAGTAGAAATTACAAGCTTGTAGTAAAGCAGTTTCCTGAGTTTATATTCAAGATCCCCGTAACTAAAACCTGTAAAGGAAAGAAGATATTCTACAGGTACCCATTCGTGGGTTCGCATCCCTAATTCGATCCCATTAAGTATCCGAAAATCTTTTTTGTCAAGTTCCTTGAATATCCTGGCAACATCACTAATCATAATAACCTGCAATTAACGCTTGCTTAAAAATCTTTTTTGGAAAGGTTAAGGATAATAAATCAATATTTCCGTTTTCTGGCTGCTTCAACTTCATCTATTATATCAGGATATTCACGGAACACCGAAAGAATATCAAGAGCTGCAACCAGATCCACAACCCCAATTGCACCAATTACATTTCCATCCAATGTCTTTATAGGTGAAACAACAACTGCCTTACCTTTATATGTTCCCTCTGTCGGGACCTTACGAATGGTAGTGTGTGTTTTCAGGACTTCTTCCAATACGGGTCCTGTATATTCCCAATCCAGAACCTCGCCACGTTCCATTCGTATTCCGGGATTGTTAAGACTACGAATCGTAATCGGTAAACCCAATAAAGAATGGACTGCGGATGCTATCGGCTCCAGTTCCTTTGCAGTTGAATCTTCACATATATTCAAGCATATCATAAAATCCACCTCGTGTTTATTATTTTATTCTGTATAATATATTCATTATTCATACAATAAATTCACTTGCCTCTTACAAATTTTTGTGCGGAATATGCAGCCACTGCGCCATCAGCGGCAGCGGTAATCACCTGATGTAGGAGAGATTCCCGGCAATCTCCGGCAGCAAAAATACCTGGCACAGAAGTTTCCATTGCCTCATTTGACACAATAAAACCCTGTTCGTTTTTCTTCACGTCTACAAGATCAGTGTTTGGCAGTACACCCACATAAATAAAAACACCTTCCACAGAAATTGTGGATTTTTTCCCGCTTATAACGTTTCGGACATGTATTCTATCAACAAGTTCATTCCCTGCGATTTCTTCAACAACGGTATTCCAGACAAAATCGATGTTGTCTCTTGCAAATGCACGTTCCTGAAGGATTTGTGATGCACGAAGAGAATTCCTACGATGAATTACAGTAACCTGTTTTGCGATGTCAGACAATACAAGTGCTTCTGTAATTGCAGTTTCACCCCCACCAATTACAGCAACTTTTTTTCCTGAAAAGAATGGAGCATCACATGTTGCACAATAAGAGACCCCTCTCCCCGTGAATTCAATCTCTCCGTGAATTCCCAGTAATTTAGGTTTAGCGCCAGTTGCAATAATAACAGCTTTTGAAGGTATACGCTCTGAACCTGTAACTATTTCAAAACCGTTGGATATACTCACAACTTCAGAGACAGATGCCTCTTTCATCTGTACTCCCACATCACTAGCATGTTCAACAAATTTCTCCATTAATTCAATCCCTGAAATTCTCGAAAATCCGGGATAGTTCTCTACAAGTCTTGCAGAGGATATCTGCCCGCCTATAGGGAGTATATCGATAAGCAGAACATCGAGACCATAACGAACAGCATAAATAGATGCAGTAAGTCCTGCTGGACCAGCACCAACAATAATAAGATCATGCAATTTTAGTTCCCCCAATTACATAAATTTTGAATTGCATTTTTATCAGAAATGCTAACAAAACCCACATCTCAATCATTGTAGTCGGAACTCCCACAACACCAAGATCCTTAACATATTTTTGTCCATCATCTGATTCATCGTCCACCTCAATGTATCCAAAACATTTTTCTTTTAATTTCTGCCAGATTTTCTTGGCTTTTGGAAAATTGTGAAACCAATCAGTACATAAAAGAACAACAGATGTTATAGCATTCCTCCAAAATAAGAATACAGCACAAGACTATTTCAAATTAATGATAAACCCAAAAACAAAATACAAAAAAAGGATGGGTAAACATCCTAATTCAAAGGTAGTTATCATTTGAGTAAGATTCTCTTGTCAACACTATGTAGTGCTGGAGTGGTGAATTTAAGGTCTACTGAACTACTCACTCAGGGTTTAACTGCCATCTGAATAGTTGTCATTGGACTTAGTGCCAGACCAGAAGCGGGTTGCATTATTAGGAATAGTTGTATCATCAATGTCTGTCATACTATTGGCATCACTAAGAGTGGAAATTTTGACAAGAATCAAGTCGCTCTTGTTCATGACTGAATTGGATGCTATGAAAGAGTACCTTGACGCAATCTATAAATAGGTGTATTATGTACGTACATAGTAATACATTAATGTACATAGGTGTTCTATTTGCATCAGCTAATCAATGACATACTCGAAAAAACAAGCAATAGAATTTCTGAAGCCAAAATATATGAAAACAGGAGCTCAGAGTCTGTATCAAAGAAAAGATCAATACTTGATGCAATCAATGCAGCCAAGCAAAGAAATCATGTTGCAGTTATTTCTGAAGTTAAGCCTTCATCACCAAGAGAAAAAATAAAAGATATAACTCCCTCGGATGCCGCATTCATCGGAAAAATAATGGAAGATGCAGGAGCATCTGCTATATCAGTTCTGACTGAACCCTACTATTTCAATGGATCACAGGAGAATCTGGAATCTGTCAGGAAGAATGTCACCATTCCTGTATTAAGGAAAGATTTTGTCATTGACGAAAAACAAATTGACGAATGTGAAAACGATATAATCCTTCTGATAGCTGCCATCCTGAGGGAAAAATTACCTGTCTTTGTAGAAACTGCTCTCTCTAAAGGTATTGAGCCTCTTGTTGAAGTCCATAATCTTGAAGATCTACAATTCGCATTTCAATCAGGTGCAAGACTGCTGGGAATAAACAATCGCGATCTGAATACACTTGAAGTTGATATTGGAACCACGGAAAAACTACTTCCTTACATAAGGACTGATGAAAAGAAAAATAATCGCAAGTACCTTGTGGTCAGTGAAAGTGGAATTCGAAATTCTGATGACGCAAGAAGGATGATCAAAGCAGGGGCTGATGCACTTCTTGTAGGCACCTCAATTATGAAAGGAGACATATACGATAATACAAAAGCAATTGTAACAAGTATTGAAGGTGTAACAAAATGAAGGGATATTATGGAAAATACGGGGGTCAATTTGTCCCTGAACTCCTGATGCCAGCTCTTGAAGAGCTGGATCGGGAATATGAAAAAATGCGCTCTGATAAAAAATTCATTGATGAACTTGATTACCTGCTCAGGGACTTTGGAGGCAGACCGACGCCCCTCTATCATGCACCAAATCTCAGCCAAAAATATGGTATTAAGATCTACCTGAAGAGAGAAGATCTTGTGCATGGCGGTGCTCACAAACTGAACAATGCTCTTGGACAGGCTTTGCTGGCAAAACATATGGGCAAAAAACGCATTGTCGCTGAGACTGGTGCAGGGCAGCATGGCACTGCCACTGCAATGGCAGCAGCGAGACTGGGAATGGAAGCTACTGTTTATATGGGTGCAAAAGACGTCGAAAGGCAGAAAATGAATGTTTATCGGATGGAACTGATGGGTACCGAAGTTATCCCTGTGGAAAGTGGGTCCAAAACCCTCAAGGATGCCATAAATGAAGCAATGAGAGATTGGGTAACCAATGTAAAAGATACCCACTATCTCATAGGTTCGGTTGTAGGTCCGCATCCGTATCCCATGATAGTGAGGGATTTCCAGAGTGTTATCGGGAAAGAAACCAGGCAACAGATTCTTGAAAAAGAAGGAGATCTTCCAGACTCAATCGTTGCATGTGCCGGAGGCGGAAGCAATGCCATGGGAATATTCTATCCTTTTTTAGAGGATGATGTAGACCTGTTTGCCGTTGAAGCCGGAGGCAAGGAACTAAAAGAAGGACCTACAGTGGCATATCACTCGGCATCACTTTGTGAAGGCAAGGAAGGAGTCCTGCATGGAGCACACACAAAAGTCTTGCAAAACAAGGACGGACAAATCCTTGAATCAACTTCCATTTCAGCCGGTCTAGACTATGCCGGGGTCGGCCCTGAACTTGCATATTTGGTAAACATCGGCCGCCTCAAACCAAGATATATTACAGACGAACTTGCTGTTAATGCCTTTAATGAATTGAGCCGGAAAGAAGGCATTATTCCAGCGCTTGAATCATCACATGCTGTTGGATATGTTATCGAGAATGCAAAGAGCGGAGAACTTGGTGACACAGTAATTATTAATCTTTCAGGTAGGGGAGATAAGGATCTTGAGAGCCTTATCAAAAGGAGAGATGAAAATGAAAATTGCTGATAAATTTGAAGAGCTTGATAATAAAAATGAAGCTGCTCTCATAACATATATCTGTGCAGGCGATCCTGATATCGAGTCTACAAAAGACATTGTCTATGCACTGGAAAAAGGCGGTGCAGATATTATCGAACTGGGACTTCCGTTTTCAGATCCGGTTGCCGATGGGCCAATCATACAGGCGGCTTCGGTACGTGCAATACAAAATGGCATGAATACGGATAGTTACTTCAGACTTCTCGAGGACATTGAAACCGACATTCCGCTTGTTTGTATGACATATTATAATCTGGTTTATGCACGCGGAATTAAGGATTTTGTCTCAGATTGTGCTAAAAGCGGAGTCAGTGGGATAATTATCCCAGATTTACCGGTAGATGAAGCAGGAGATCTCATTAGGGAATCCCAGAAAAAAGGAATTGCAAATATTTTCATGGTAACTCCGAATACACCGGCATATAGAATTGAAAAGGTTTCACAGAATACTACCGGTTTTATTTATGTAGTTCCCAGAATGGGAGTCACAGGTAATAAAAGCGAATTGGGCAATTCCCTGAAAAAACAGCTTGACGGGATCAAAAGCGATAAGCCAAAAGCAGTAGGATTTGGGATTTCAACAAAAGAGCAGGTTGAAGAAGCAGTTAATGACGGTGCCGACGGAGTTATTGTGGGTTCGGCATTGGTTAACATAATTGCTTCTGGCGACAATGTGCTGGAAAAGATAGAATCCCTGACAAGGGATCTCAAGAGGGGATGTTTAAAGAAAGGGATCAATTGAATAATTGATCCACAAACCATTTTGGATCGAATTTTTGCAAGTCATCATAACCCTGACCGATACCAAGGAAAAGAATGGGCTTTCCCGTAATGTAGGCGATTGAAATCGCAGCTCCTCCCTTTGAATCTGCATCTGTCTTGGTGAGAATTGATCCGTCAATGGGCACAGTTTCATTGAACTGTTTTGCCCTCTCAACTGCGTCGTTACCTGCAACTGCCTCATCCACAAACACAATGAGATCAGGTGAACTTACACGACAGATCTTTTCCAGTTGGGACATGAGATTTACATTCGTGTGCATCCGTCCCGCAGTATCTGAAAGGACAACATCAGTGTTATGAGCCTTAGCATACTGTATGGCATCATAAACAACAGCTGCAGGATCTCCACCGGGCTGGTGTTTGATAAGCTTCACACCAAGGTTCTCCGCATGGATGGCAATCTGATCAATTGCACCGGCTCTGAAAGTATCTCCAGCAGCAATTACCACTGATTTGCCTTTGTCTTTCAGGCGTTTTGCAAGTTTAGAAATTGTCGTGGTTTTCCCTGTGCCGTTAATTCCTATGAAAACAATATGAACCGGCTTGTCGTGAGCATCAATAAATTCATCAAAGTCAAAAACGTTAGCAGACATGACCTCGTAAATGGATTTTTTCAAAGCATCCTCAACAATGCTTGTTATATTGGAGCCAATCTTCCGCCGACTTGCCACTAGTTCATTTTTGACATCGGATACAATTTTTTCAGAAACTGATAGGGCAATGTCACTTTCAATTAACGCCATCTCCAGTTCCCACAGGGAATCTTCAATGTCACTTTCAGTAATAATAAATTCTCTTTCAAATACAAGCGCTTTTGCTTTCTGAGCAAAACCTAAACTCTTCTTGTTTTCTTGGGCAGGTGACTCCTGAGGACTAATCTCTTCAGTTATTTCATCTTCAGATTTATCTAAAGGAGTTGTTTTTTCCTCAATCTGATCGCCCACGGATTTTGTGAATCCACGGAGCTTTTCTTTGAGTTTACCGAACAAAATCGGAACCTCCACAGCAATTTGTTCATTGTGGAGGCTGTCCACTCTGCTGCTGTGCTATTAAAGACTCTATGGACTGCAGTTTTTCAGCAATTTTTGAAAGGGATTGAGTCATATTCTCCATAATCTTTTGTAAATTATCACAGCGCTTATTGAGAATTTCTTTTGCTCCGTTCACAGATTTCTCAACACGGAATCCTGCACCAATATCCACAACGACTTTATCATTATTCATAACACGCGCATTCAAAAAAGATCCTGATCCTATAGGAATCAAAGACTCTAATTCAGATTCTCCGGGCAACTCATCAAGAGTATTAATAGCTTTTTTGCATTCGTCAATAGAAACTCTAACCACATTTAGCTGTTGCTGGATAGACTGTGCCTGCTGCTGATAACTCCTGTGCTGCATCGCAAGATACTGTATATCCTGTTGCTGCCCGATTTCTGCCATAGGATCATGCCTCTTCAACTGTATCAATGTTTATCAGATAGCGCTTGATTCCATGTTTACTCCCAAAAATAGAGTAAACTTTTTCACGTGCATTCTCTTCATTCTGGCTTTCTACATTCTTAGTAAATTTTTCCCAATTATGACCAGCCTTGAATGTACCTTTTACCACGAAATTTTTCATATTAAATCACCAGTATCCTTGACAATTAATACATAAGGGCATCTTCAATTCGCCCCAATTCATGACCTGTTGTTTCAGAACCTGCTACATATCCCTTAGAATTAGCGAGAATACCTGAGCCTACTAACTTTGAGCCATAGTTTACTGTACCCACTTCAATTGGAAGATCAAAAATATCTTCCAATTGTGCCAATTCATGTTGGTTTATGCGAGGATGTGCTAACAGACCTTTGTTGGTGACCACTGCAGCCATTCCCACAGTTTTAATTCCTGCAATTGTTCCCCTGTGTACATCGACATTGAGAGCTTTTGAAATTACGTTAATTGCCTCATCAGTCATTTCGGGATTTACCAATGCTGCGGAATCATTTACCAGAACATTATTCCCCATGGCAGTAAGGTTACCCGGCACTTCTATAATGGGGACATCACTATCAATTAAACCTGGTAAAGAGCTGTGTTGGGGCACAAGCAATCCAGAGGAATTACCGCATGACAAAGAACCAATAACTACACTTCCATTTATAAGTGTGGAAAAAACATCCACTTTAAGGTACTCCTTTATTGATTGGATAATATCTCCAGTAGTACCTGAAGGTACGATTGCAACATTTTCAGTACACGTGGAAAAAACCCCAATCACAGGATTGTTATAGATGTTCAAAGTTCTTGTCATGATATACCCGGTTGAAATATCAGCGTTGTCACCAAAGGTTATCAGGCAAGTTCTGCCTGTACTTCCCCATCATCAAATTTTGCTGCTCTTACACGTATAGAGGAAGGTGGCTTTTCTGAACCCCTATTCCATATTAGTTCATTGATTGTGCTATCAATTTTGATCTGTTTAGGATCAGCTTTCATGTGACGTATCAAATACTTTCTTATGAGTGTAATTGCACGGTTTGCACGCCTCCATCTTGGAGCCATCTTGGCTGCGCGAAGAGGAATGGTATAAACCTGCTCTTTTATTATATCGCCTTCCATGATCTTCACCTCTCACTTTACCTTAAGGCTGCTTCTTCTCCAGTGCCTTCTCTTGGGATGAGTAACAACCTTTCTGTTAGTCTTTATAATTGCCCAGGCAGGAACCCTTTGGTTCTGAACATGGGCTTTTGCCAACCTTTTCTTCTGTCCTTTTGTATTATGGCTCATGTATCTCACCTGAATCAATATTGCTCTATATATTTAAGTGCATAAACCAGCTAATCATATAAATCTTTAATCGGCTCTGATAAACCAATGCTCTATTACTTGCGAGAAATTACTCTTGATTGTATATGCTCTGGGAAAATTTCCTTGACTTTTTCATCACCGCATCGATCTCTGATTAGCTGCCTGAGTTCAGTTTCATAATCTGCCTTGTCAAGCCTGTCGCTCAAATCTTCTTCAATAACCAGATACCTGTTCACAAGATCATTAACTGCAGCCCTCCCGTATCCAAGCAGAGGTGATACACAAAAAACCCCAAAACGATCTTCTATACTTCGGAGACTTGATTGATCAGGCCGTGGTGCTATATCATCTCTCCTTATGCCATCTGCAATAACGCATCCAGGAGACAGAGATGCAACTTTTTCAAGAGCTTCCAAATGAATATGATTAATGGCATGTCTGGGATATCCATCATCCAGAATCAACTGGAAAGCTTCATCCAACACACTCATATCCATTTCAATAGCACTATGTTTAAATCCCAGCTTAGCAGCAACTTCTGCAGCAATTTCTACAACTGGTGCCAACGAAAACGTGCAGGTTACCAATTCCACATCAAAGAACGACTCCAATAAGAGCGCGGAAAGGGAACTATCCTTCCCTCCACTAAACAGTATTCGCGCCTTCATGGAATACCTTCTCACATCCTTGTGATCTTGGTTTCGCGCTTTTTTGGTTGCATCTGCATAAGCAGGGCTTTCAATCTATCATCATCAATTTTGCTCTGTAAACGACCACTTTGAGCAAGTGAAACAAGCTGTGCTTCTATCTGTTCAGCCATTTCTTTGCGAGACATTTTTAAGCGAGTCAGCCTTTCCCTGGCTTCTGGAGTCATGATCTGTCTCAGAATAGATTGGATCATAGCTTCCCTTTCAGCCATTTCTTGTTCTTTTTGGTATGCAGCCCGAACGTCATTCTCACTCATTGCCGCCTGTTGGCGCTGGAGATCTGCCATCCGTTTCCTGCGTATTGCTTCGAGATCGTCTTCCATAGCATATCACATCCATCTGGATACTGCTCATATGAGCAGAATACAGAGCTGTATCAGTATTTTTCAAGACCTGGAACAGTAGAAAGCAAATCTGTCTTGACTTCATTAGCTGTGTTGTCAAGCAAAGACTGACCTGCCGGCGTTACAATCCTTCCGCCTTTAAGCTGGGTAACAAAACCTGCTGCTTCCAGTTGTTGGGAAATCACACGTGCAATGGAACCGCTGCCCTTTTCTTTCTTGTATGGGTTTGAACCCCTGTCCTTCTTACCACCGTAAACTGATCTAAGTCTCTGGACACCGATTGGTCCATTCATGTAGATTTTCCTGAGAACTGCAGCACATCTGGTATACCACCAGTCACTATCCACAGGGGGTAATTCCTTGTGTACTCCGGTCTTTGCAAATGCAGCCCATTCGGGGGGCTGGATGTTATCATTTTCTTTTAGCTTCTCTGCCAGCCTGGTAATAATCTCAGTAGCAGGCACATCATACGCTGTAGTCATTATATCCTCCTTAATGAAATAGAATCTTCTCAGATTATCATGATTTTTTGCTATACGCAGTGAGATAAGGTTCTTAAAGCGAACGTTTCATATATATGGTTTTTGCCTGATTAATGGAATCAGGCACTCACTTCTCAAATGTCTGTTCTCTTGCCGGTCCCACCGAAACATATTTGATAGGCACACCGATTTTATCCTCAAGTTTTTCAACATACAAACGGGCATTTTTTGGAAGATTCTCATAAGAATCCACAACCGTAAGATCAGTATTCCATCCGGGTAATTCTTCATATACAGGAATGCATTTCGAAAGAGCGGAAGTACTTTCCGGTGGGTAGTCAAGTTGTTTTCCTTCAAACATGTAACCCACACAAATCTTGATTGGATCCAATCCTGTCAAGACATCCAGTTTTGTCAGGGCAAGTGAAGTATACCCGTTAAGGTAAACGGCTTTTTTAACAAGAGGAAGATCAAACCATCCGCAACGTCTGGATCTACCGGTGGTGGTCCCAAATTCATGACCAACATCATGTAAATGTTTTCCTGCTTCATCTTCAAGTTCTGTTGGTAGCGGACCGGCACCCACACGAGTTATATATGCCTTGACGATCCCGAGTACTTCGTCCACCCTTGTGGGACCTACCCCCAGACCTGCACATGCAGAACCGGCAATGGTGGAGGAAGACGTTACATACTTTTGAGTGCCGTGGATAACATCAAGATGGCTTCCCTGAGCACCTTCCGCTAGAACATTGAGCCCTTCATCAAGACCACGATTAATTTCAAGTGACACATCAGTCACATAAGGAGCAAGCATTTTTCCGAGTGAAACATAATGGGAGATGTTCTTGTCGTCAAGCACAATAGAGGGGTCTCCACCCATTTGGGATATTGCTGCTTCTTTTTGTGCAGAAATCTCAGCAAGGCGAGCACGAAAAAGATTTTCATCCACAAGATCTGCCATACAGATTTCATCACGTGCAACTTTGTCGATGTATGCATACCCAATACCCCTTCTGGTAGTTCCTATTTTCTCAGAGCGAGCAGCTTCCCTTAATTGATCCATTTCAATGTGATAGGGCATAATTACACTGGTTTTTGCATCAATTCCCAGCTTTTCTGGGGTTACAGGGATACCGGCATCTTCAAGCATTTCCATTTCTTCGACCAGGACTTCTGGGTTTAGAACCGTGCCGGGACCAATAAGAACGCGAGAATCTAAAAGAAAACCGGAAGGAATCAAATGAAGCTTGTATACTTTTCCACCCGCTTTCACAGTATGTCCCGCATTGTCACCTCCCTGGAAACGGGCGACAATATCATAGTCTTTTGCCAGCAGGTCAACAATCTTGCCTTTACCCTCATCTCCAAACTGAGACCCAGTGATTATAGTGAACATATGATGCAACATGGGAATGGAAGCATAATAATGTTTTGATTACGTATTTACAGAAAAATATCAGTTAGTTAATAGTAGTTTGCTAATTAACCTCCACATTATATTCCTTTTGTTGTGGAGTGATAATTCAAATAAAATTAGTTGAAAAAAGAAAGCTGCCTCTAAGCAGCAGCTTCAATATGTCACTTTGTCACGGTGAGTAAAACCCTTAGAGTAATCAAGATAATAGCCCTCAACAGGGTCAACTCTGAAAACAACAGAATCCGGTGTTTTTGGTAGATCTCTCATGAATGGGTATTTTTCGCTCATTAATGTACTGAATTTTTCAAGCTCGGATGGTTCAGTTACCTGAGTGGCAATTCCTTGCATCTGAATTCCTGTTATTGTCATAACATCCACGTTGTCTTCATCCACAGTATATGCCACGTTAGAATTATTCATAATGTCATCGACTTTATGTGTCTGTTTCGAAGTTCCAAAATAGACAGTTGCTCCATCTGACACATATGCCATGGTGTGAACCATAGGTTTACATTCAGAGTCCACTGTTGCAAGGTTTAACCATTTGTGGTTTTTAAGGTATTCCTCTATTTTCTGCTTGATATCATCAGTCATTTTAAAGTCCCCTGTTTGCTAAAAATTGGTTTCTCATGGTATAAATAGTTTTCATTTTTCCATAAGTACAGTCTTCATTCACTTTCCAGCAACTTCACGATTTCTTCCAGCATTTCGGGGATTGGTATGTCCTGGGGACAGCGTTCGGAGCATCTTCCGCATTTAATGCAATTTGAGGCTTTTCGGTCATCTCCAACATGGTTCATGTAGTCCAGTCGTGCCTTCTCAATGTCTCCAAAAAGCATTGCATTGTTTAGGTATTTGAAATTCAGGGAGATATTCACACCTGCAGGGCAGGGGAGGCAGTACCTACATCCGGTACAGTTGACTTTTAATTTTTCACGATAAATGTTTCTGACCTTTGAAATTAGTTCATGTTCAAAGTCTGTCAGTGATTTTGCGTGCCCATTTTCAGCTGTTTGAATATTTTCCTTCAATTGGTCAAGCGTTGTCATTCCGCTGAGTACGATATTGATTTCAGGGTAGTCCCATAAGAATCTCAAGCCCCATTCCGCAGGAGTTCGTCTGACAGGATTTTTATTCCAGATATCCATGATTTCTGGGGGGACGTTTTCAGCAAGACAGCCTCCACGAAGGGGTTCCATTATGACGATTCCAAGCCCTTTTTCTGCTGCATACAACAGTCCTTCTTTTCCTGCCTGGTAATCAACATCAAGATAATTATACTGGATCTGGCAGATATCCCATGGGTAAGCATCTACGATTTCCTTAAACAGTTCGACATTATCATGGAAAGAAAAGCCCACATATCGCGCTTTTCCCTTTTCCTTGATGGTATCTAAAAACTCAAATAATCCCAATTCTGTTAGTGATTTCCAGAAATCACTGTTGAGGGTATGTACAAGATACGCATCTACGAAATTAGTATGAAGCTTTTCAAGTTGTTCTTCAAAATAGGTGTCCATTTCTTTCCGGCTTTCAATGAGCCAAGATGGCATTTTGGTAACCAGAAATACTTTTTTCCGGTCAATATCGTTCAGAACTTTTCCTAAAAAAGATTCACTCTTGCCTTCATGGTAGGGATAAGCTGTGTCGAAGTAGTTAATTCCACTATCAATTGCGTAGCGGACAATTTCTTCGGCTGCAATCTCATCAATTCTTGAAGGGTCATCACCAATGACCGGAAGCCTCATACAACCGAGTCCGAGAATTGAGACTTTCTCTCCTGTCTTTCCAAGAGTACGATAAAGCATGGTAAATTGTGTATCTATTAGTTTGAGTTATTTAATCAGGTTGATTTTTTCTTTTCCTTTTTCTCTTTTATAGGCAGGGAGCCAACATAGGAATATGAAATGTCTCCATTCCATTTGTTTAATTAGTTTGTAGATTAGTGAATAAATAATTGTCTGTGTTAAATAGATCCTAATTTTGTTTCTACGCCTGCAAGATCAGTGGAACATACACTGTCCCTATGCTGGTCATGATGAATGATTCATGGTTCTTGAACTAATTGAAAACGCACTTTATATCGGCGAAGAAATAGTGGATTTTCCATCAGAATATGATGATGCAGTTTGAATTGTTTTCTTTTCCCATAATTAAAAGAAAAATTATTTAACAAAGCATCGGCTTCTTTGTTATCGTGCCAGATGATAATATTAGGGTAAGCCTGAGTCGTGACCTGACACTTTTTGATATTACAATGATTGGTATTGCCGGCATGATTGGTGCTGGTATTTTTGCCTTAACGGGTATAGCTACAGGTATTGCCGGACCTGCTGTTCTTCTAGCTTTTCTGCTAAACGGTATTGTTGCCACATTTACCGGGCTTGCCTATGCGGAACTTGGTTCTGCAATACCTGAGGCAGGGGGAAGTTTTCTCTGGGTGAAAGAAGGATTGGGAAATCATCTTGGTTTTCTTGCAGGTTGGGTAGACTGGGCAGCCCACACTATTGCTTGTGCCCTCTATGCAGTAACTTTCGGAGCATTTTTTTCAGAAATGATTGTTCATTTCCTCGGCTACGATGTTGTCCCTCAGAGTTTTTTGTTGAAGGTTTCTGCACTTCTTATCGTGACTCTAATGGCGTTTATAAATTATCTCGGTGCCAAGGAAAGTGGAAGGTTAGGTGGTTTTATTACTCTCCTGAAGGTTACTATCCTTGTTATCTTTGCAGGATTTGGAATATACAAGACAATTACAACCCCGGGATGGTCAATAGCGTTTCTTTCGAATCCTTCATTTCTCCCAAATGGGTTTACGGGTCTTCTTGTTGCAATGGGATTGACATTCATCGCTTTTGAAGGCTATGAAATAATTGTGCAAAGCGGTGAGGAAGTCAAAAACCCGGAAAAAAACATTCCAAAAGCGGTTATGATTTCTCTATGGACAGCAGTTGTAATCTACATCCTTGTGGCTTTTGCATTGATAGGAGCTATTGATTCGGATGTCCCAAGCTGGGTTTTCCTGGGAGAACTCGGGGAATTCAGCATGATAAGGGTGGCGGATACAATTATGGTATTTGGTTCTGTGTTGATCCTTGCAGGTGGTTTTGTTTCTACCATAAGTGCAATGAATGCCACAGTCTATTCATCATCAAGAGTGGTATTTGCTCTTGGAAGAATGGGGTTTTTGCCTGCTGCCCTTTCAAAGATAAATGAAAAACATTGCACTCCGCACTATGCCATTCTTTTCAGTTATTTTATAATTGCTTCAATGACAGTTTTTCCCATTGAAACAGTTGCTTCTGTAGCCAATGTGATGTTCCTCATTCTGTTCATAATGGTAAATGCAGTTCTTGTGGTCCTTAGACTTAGAAGACCGGATCTCAAACGTGCTTTTAAAATGCCTCTGGCTCCTTACTTGCCTGTTTTTGCAATTATTACACAGGCTTCAATTGGCTATTTCCTTATAAGACAACTTGAGCAAACCGGATTTATTCTGGGAATCACTATTCTATGGATGTTGCTGGGATCCTTTATCTTTTTGATCTATTCTGAAAAATCTCTGAAGAAAGTCACAAAAGAACTTCGGAGAAAAGTCTACGAATACAAACCCGTGGAACATGAAGGCTACAATATCCTTGTACCTGTGAAAAACATAACATTGGCTTCCAAACTCACAAAATTTGCCAACTCAATTGCTGAAAATCGTGGTGGCAGCATAACTTTCCTTAATATTATCACTTTACCTGAACAGACCCCTCTTTCAGCAGCTGACAAGTATGTTGAACAGCAAAAAGCAATAATACACAAATTAATGGACGAAACGACTGTGCCTTCCGGAGGTATTATCAAGGTAGGTAGAAAAGCCTCAGAAACAATCCTCGAGACAATAGAAGAGGAGAAACCGGATATGCTTGTAATGGGCTGGCGCGGAAGAACTTACAGAAAGGATTTTGTTCTTGGAAGTACCCTTGATCCGATATTACTGAAGGCCAGATGTGATGTGGTTGTGGTTCGCTTTGAGGAAGGAAGAGATTTGGAAAACATGCAAAGCATCCTGCTTCCAACTGCCGGAGGACCACACTCAGTTTTGGCTTCAGAACTGGCTCGTGAACTCGCCCAGAAAGAAAAAGGCAAAATAACACTTTTAAACGTGGGGCACTCCGCTGCTGAAGAGAAAAATGCAAAGAATGCATTTAAGGAAATATCTGACAAGTTTATTGGTATAAATACTGAAGAAAAATTTGTCAAAGCAAACGATGCTCCAAAAGCAATTGCTTCTGAAGCTTCAAATCATGATGTTGTGTTCATTGGTGCTACAAGTCGCCCATTCCTTACAAACTTCCTTTTAGGAGTTTTCCCGGAAAAAGTCATTAAGAATACCAACCGGACTGTTGTAATGACTCGCAAATGGGTTAAATTCAGGGATGTTTTAAAAGGATAATCTTAGTTGTTGAAAAAATTATATTCCTGAACATGCTTGCCATGTGCAGAATGCAGAAATAGCAAATCTCTTAGATCCTAAAGTGCTGCCCGGGTTAAGACAATCAGTCCAAAGAGCAGGTTCGGTACAAGAAGTCCTTCTATTGGCATAGCACCGTATATTACTTTTTGTTATTTGCTTTCTTTTGTAGGTCCTATACAAATTCAAAAGAATTTGTATAAAAAAGCAAGAGAATGTGCAAATATTTTATAGCTACATCAGATTATCATAATATGTAAAGGTATTAAAAATTTAGTTTAAAGTACTGCGGGAGTTCCAATGAAAGCCTTTGCCTATGCATGGAATACGGATTAGTCGATGTTCTTCAGCTTACAAAATATTATGGGGCAGATGTTAATCTGCTAAATGGATGCTCTGGCGGATAATTCAGTCTGCTTATACAAAAATATGGAAGCTCATTCCTTTAAAGCTTCCACAACTGTCTCGCCGAACTTCTTTGCGGCCTTTGGATCACGACCTGTCACGATTCTTCCGTCTCGTATTACATCCTTGTCTTCATACATGGCACCGTTTTTCTTAAGGGCTTTGATGCAGGTATCATCTTTGAAAACAGTGCAGTTCTTACCCTTTAGCAATCCGGCTTTAGCAAGCACCACTGGGGATATGCAAATAGCTGCCACTACTTTACCGCTTTTATTTGCTTCTTTTAGGAGACTCCGGAGTTTCACGTTTTCCCACAGGTACTTGTGGGACCCTCCGCCTCCGACAACCACAATTGATTCATAATCATTTGCATTTGCGTCATCAATGGTAATATCGGGTTTTACTTTCTCTCCTTTCATTCCTATAGCAGTGGCAGTTGAATTGCTGGCAACTGTTACCTCGTAACCGTTTTTCTCAAAGATTTTCCGTGGTTCTAAATACTCTTCATCCCTGAAATTCTCCTGAGCAATTACCATCAGAATTTTCTTGCTATCAGCCATATAAAATCAACTCCTGTACACTCTTCATATTTATTGGTATATAGCAATGACGAAAATCCATTTTTAAAAGATTATATTTTGTAGATTCTCAAGAATAATTGCCAAATATATGATGTCTTGAAGTATATAAAGCTCTCATCAATATATTCTCTAATAAGTTATATTTCTTTGTGATTGAATTTGTATTTGTTCATGACAACGGTATATTTTTAAGCATCTTGCTATTTTCTGACGTAAGCTCTTTTGTAGCTCTTTTGTAGTACATAATAAATGGGGATATTTGCTGCTTTTTTAGTGAACGTAATGCGATCGTGAGCAATTTCTTTGCATCAGCTTTGTCTTCAGCAACGAGTATTGTTGAATTGTTTGTAGTTTCTTTTTTGAAAGAATATGAACTCTCTATTTTTTGGGCTCTGTAGAAATCCTCAACCAAGCTAAGCATACAATCTTGACATACCTGTCAAGATTGTGTATTAATACCTTGAATTTCACTTCCTTCACTTGATTT